>NZ_JBHZGO010000029.1:20302-32264 GCF_042747725.1 Coleofasciculus sp. H7-2 | reverse complement strand
ACCATCTATCAAAGCAAGGGGGCATGGCGGCGGGAGTTGTCTGTTTCATCGGGAGAAACCTCGACGTGAACTGTTTACTCTGCAAGCATTATACTTTCTTTTCCTTTTGATTTTCGTTTAAGTCCCGTTAGTGGTTAAGATCAATAATTCTCCGGCTCAAAAGGTGCGAAACGCAATTGCCATCTACACCAAGACTTATGGTAAGGGCGGAGGAACCCAGCAAGGCTGTTCTATCGGATTCTTGAGAATGAAGTGAGGAAATCTAAACCTGAAGACTAAGCTGTAAAGAGGAAAGCTTCTCGCTGATGGTTTGGCGAGAGGCTTTCCTCTACACTCTTTCCTCTACGCTATCGGCTATTGATAACCACTAAACTACGCACTGACAGTTTCTTTGGCTGCATACATAAGTTCAACGGTGATGACGTTGAAGCCGCGATCGCTCTCAAACTCCAAAACGTTTATGCTTGACGCTGTGCTAACCAAGTCGCTATATCTGTTTCATTAGAAAAGTCTAATAAAGCTTCGCTTAATTCATCTAGAACGGTTGCAGATAAGCTGTTGATTATGGATTGTAAGTCGGGAGCGATCGCGCCGATTTTTCGAGCCAGTAAACGATTAATTATTGCCAATTTTTCTTGCATTCTTCCTTGTTCGATTCCTTCCTGCAAGCTTTGTTCTACTCGCTCGACTCCCCAAGGTAAAAGATTTCCAGATTCATTCCACCACCGCAACCAATTACCAGTTACTTCTGCCTTTGTTCCCTGCCAAACTCCCAGAAATAAACCTATCGATGCTATCAAGTAACGTCCATTCGCATCGGGTTGTCGCAGTTGATAGTGTCCCTCTACTAAATCATGAACTTCTAAAGTCCCATCATTGGGATCAAAAATTACATAAATTGGTACTTGCAAAATGTGTTCGTAATAGTACCATTTGCCGTAGGGATAAGTAGATTTAGCGGAATATTCACTTTGCTCGGTATCTGATAGAAACTCCATGACAACTGCTGGTACATCACCCTCCGCATGAGGCGTATAACTGCGGCGAATAACTCCTGCTGCGACGGGTAACACATTGGGAATGTAAACCCAATCAGGTGCTTTTACAACTATTTTCTCGTTCACATTGGCACAAATACCAAAGTTGGAAGCTATCAGCATGGATGCAGTTATAAAACCAGCTATTTCCAGAATTTCTCTCAGCGCCGATGCTAATAAGGGATGATAGATGTTTTCCACAGGATCGTCTGGTAATTGAAAGTCATCGGGTAGTTTTTCCCATTTGATTGTGTAGGATTTTGGCAGACTTGCTACTTGAGTTTGAGTCATAATTATTAGCGTTCTTTAATATACTTCGTCGTGAGTTTCCATATCAATCAATACAATCAATTCCTCTTCCGCTTCATTATCCTGCCGAAAAGTATAAATAATTCGACAATTATACTCGACCCAACACGCCCATAATCCTTCTAATTGACCTTGCAATTTATGTGCTTTCAAAGATGGGGCAAATGGGTCATTCGCAAGCAATTCCAAAACAGCAAAAATTGTTGACTCAAGCCGGGGATTTTTACGAACAACACGCTTAAAAGCCCGTCGGAAGCTGTTGTCCCAAACCAAAGTTCTCATTCTTGTTCAAGTAAATCAGCTTGAAGTTCAGCAAGTGTGCCACGCTTTGCCGTACCTGATTGGAGAGCTGCTAAAGTCTCAGTTGCATTATTAGCAATTTCTTGTCGTCGCTTTTCAATGCGTCTTTTTTTAATCAGTTCAAATAACAGTTCTTGGTCTTCAGTCGAGAGTTCTTCAACATACTCAATCAGTGTTTGGAAAGATACAGGAACGCTCATCAGCAGTTACTAAGATTAATTGAATGAGTAAAGATCGAAGGGCATCCAGAAGGGATGCCCCTATTAGCAAAAGGCTAATTATGCGCCGACCGCTTCCTTGGCGGCATACATCACTTCTAAAGTGATGACGCTGAAACCGCGATCGCGTGCAAATTTTTCGGTGTTGCGCTTCACTTTGCCGCGCACAAAACCAGGAACTTTGTTCAGTTCTGCTTGCGCTTCTTTGTTCCAACCGAGGTCAGAATCAGCCGAAATACCCTTGGTTATCACTTCCTTGGTGTCGTGTCCGCCAAAGATTTCTAAGAGGTGATCTTCCATTCCCAAAGTGAAGGAATTATAGATTAAATCCGCAATTTGGTTCGTACCTTCATAACCACAGAATGGCTTGTAACCGATGGGGAAATTCTGAACGTGAATTGGTGCTGCAATGACGCCGCAGGGAATATTTAGACGCTTACCGACGTGACGTTCCATTTGGGTGCCGAAGATGGCAGAGGGTTCCACACGAGCGATCGCATCCCCAATTTGACCGTGATCTTCTGTGACAATCACTTCATCGCAGTATTCGCCCACCTGCTCTTTGAACCAGTCAGCATCGTACTTGCAGTATGTTCCCGCCCAGACAACGTGAATTCCCATTTCACGGGCAAGAATTTTCGTGATGGCGGCGGCGTGGGTGCTGTCGCCAAACACGACAGCTTTCTTCCCTGTCAAGTTTTGGCAGTCAATGGAACGGGAGAACCAAGCGGCTTGAGAAACGTGCAAAGTTTGCTCGTTGATGTAGTCTTCGTAGTTAACATCTGCGCCTTGAGCATTAATTATTTCCTGAATTTTGCGGATACAACGCGCTGTTTCCACCACACCCATTGGCGTGATATCTACATAAGGCGTGCCAAATTCTTGCTCCAAGTAACGAGCCGCCATTGGTCCAATTTCGCGGTAAGGAACCAGGTTAAACCAAGCTTTCGGCAAATTCTTGAGGTTGAGAACCGAGGCTCCTTCTGGAATCACTTCGTTAACCTGAATCCCCAAGTCAGCCATCAACCGCTTCAACTCGGTGCAGTCGTGGTGATTATGGAATCCGAGGCTAGAAATTCCGAGAATGTTGACCGAGGGCTTTTCGGTTTTGCCTTCTGGTAAATCGCCTTTTTTCCGGGCTTTCTCAATGTATAACTGCACAATTTGCCGCAGGGTGATGTCAGCAGCTTGCAGTTCATTGACGCGGTAGTGGTTTACGTCCGCCAGCATCACGTCGGATTTGGCTTCCAGGGATGCCCGTTCCACAAAGTTTTGCAGGTCTTCTTGGAGAATGCTGCTGGTGCAGGTGGGAGTTAAAACAATCAGGTCTGGGCGTTCCTCAACATCTTTGCGGGTGATATTGTCCACGACCTTTTCCTGGGAACCACGCGCCAAAACGTTCCGGTCAACAGAACTGATGGTAACTGGGGTGAAGTTGCGATCGCGCTCTAGCATCGAGCGCATGACGTTGAAGTAGTCATCGCCAATTGGCGCGTGCATGATCGCGTGGACGTTCTTAAAGGAAGTGGAGACCCGCAGGGTGCCAATGTGGGCGGGGCCTGCATACATCCAATAAGCCAATTTCATAGAGTTCTCCCTTGGTGCTGATGACTATCGATACTATCTGGAATGAGCTGAAACAGTTAATTTCAAAGGCTAATTGTCTCAGATTGTCTCAAACATCAATGCGACTGTGCTTTAGAGGAATTGTTAACCTTGTAAACATGAAAAAGTGGCTGTAACGTTCTTGATGGCTGGGATGCAAGGTTAGGAAAGTGCGATCGCTCTTTCCTGTTATCGCAATCAATCTTAATTTTTTTCCACATTCCGTTTCAATTACCACCTAGTATTTCCATAGTAACTATAGGCTTATATCTATATAATCGGTAGTAAAAGCAAATTTAAAATCATAAATATATTAAAAAGTCAATAGCTTATTAGCTTAAGAGTGTGATAACTGATACGAGGTCGTAATGCAAATGAAACAGGATTGGGAATGGCAAGCTGCAAACTCTGAGTATCAAACTGCGATCGCAGTCCAAGAACTTTTGAGAGAGGAAAAATGGATGGAAGCAAGCGAGGGTTTAGCTTTTTTAATTGAATCAATGGGAAAATCAAAAATATTGGCGCTGAAAAGTCAGCTAATTCGGCTGATGAGCCACGTAATTAAGTGGAAGTTTCAACCAGGGCTACGTAGTGCTAGTTGGAGCATTAGTATTCGTTCGGCTCGTCTAGAGATTGAAGATATTCAAGAGGAAGTTCCTAGCTTGAATCGAGATTTTATTGAGTCTATTTGGGATAAATCCTTTAGTAGAGCCGTCAAAAACGCTGAGGAGGAAATGGGAATGAAATGTCAATCAACCTCACTTTCTTGGGAAGAGATATTTGCAAAAGAATACAGTTTGTTGCCAGAAGATTAATCTAGCTAAACGCAGTTTTTAAAGCTTCGCGCTGTGCATCTAGCAATTCTTGAATACCCTTTTCGGCTAAATCCAATATTTGATTGAGCTGAGTCCGGTTAAAGGTGCCTTCCTCAGCCGTTCCTTGAACTTCAATGATGTTAAGTTGGTCGTCCATCACTACGTTGAAATCCACCTCAGCAGCGACATCCTCAACGTAGTTCAAATCTAAAACTGGCTCTCCCTGCAACAGTCCCACCGAAACTGCGGCAATTTGATGGCGAATGGGCGATCGCTCTAACTCTCCCTGCTGTATCAGCTTTTCTATCGCGTCTGCAAGCGCCACAAACCCGCCGGTAATCGATGTTGTGCGGGTTCCGGCATCCGCTTGTAAAACATCGGCATCTACCGTTATCGTGCGTTCTCCCAGTGCCTCTAAATCCAGCGACGCCCGCAAACTGCGCCCAATCAATCGCTGAATCTCTTGAGTGCGTCCAGACAGCTTCATAAATTCCCGTTCTTGGCGTTGGGGTGTCGCACCGGGTAGCATCCGATATTCAGCAGTTAGCCACCCTTTGCCGGTGCCTTCTAAAAACTTGGGGACACCCTTTTGAATCGTCGCACTACAGAGAACATGAGTGTCGCCGCAGCTAGTTAGAACCGAACCCGCTGTAAATCGGGTGAACATTCGCTCAAACCGAACCGGACGCAGTTGGTAAAATTGCCGACCATCAGGACGCAGCCAAGACATCGCACTTGCCTCGAAATCCTTGATTAGGATACAGCACTTAGCGGTCAATTTAACCTAATTAATTTGTTGGTTTAACGATCGGCGATGATTTATTTCAGGACTTACGCAAAGCTTATACATATAGCGTTTTTTCGGGTTCAATCCCCCTGTGGTTGCCCTCAGATGTGGTGATGTGCGGTGAGTCCTGATTTGCGAACGACTCACTGCGATAGCCTTCGACTAGGGCGGTGAGTCATTCGCTATCATTTTCGTTCTGCTATTCGCAGTTTAGCGGAGCGAGAGCGGGGATTCTTTTCCAGTTCATCGTCTTGCGGTGTAATCGGTTTTTTGGTTAACACCTGCAATATCGGCGATTCCCTGAAACCATGCTTTACCAAGCGATCTTCTAAACTGTGAAAACTGATGATGCCAATCTTACCGCCTGGTTTGAGCCAGTTGGGTGCTTGATTCAGAAAGGTTTCTAGAGACTTTAACTCATCGTTGACTACAATTCGCAGCGCTTGAAATACCCGTGTGGCAGGGTGAATTCTGCCGTAGCGGTACTGGCGGGGAACGCTATAAGCGATCGCCTCTGCTAATTCGGTCGTTGTCTGAAACGGACGCTTTTCCACAATCGCCCTAGCAATCCGCCGCGACAGTCTCTCTTCCCCGTATTTAAAGAAAATATCCGCCAGTTCCGCTTCTTTCGAGTGATTAATCACTTCGGCGGCGGTCAGCGATTGCCGCTGATTCATTCGCATATCTAACTCAGCTTGGTGGCGAAAACTAAAGCCTCGCTCTGGAAAATCGAACTGAGCAGAACTAACGCCTAAATCCGCAATAATTCCGTCAAATAGTATACCAATTGGTTGATAATTGGTAAAATTGCCATGCCAAAATTGGATGCGTTCCCCAGAATCGTGCAATTGGGTTTTAGCAGCAGCGATCGCTTGTTCATCCTGGTCAATCGCCGTCACCAGAACATCCGGTGCCGCTTCCAGAATTAACCGGCTGTGTCCGCCACCCCCCACCGTCGCATCCAGGTAATGTCCCCCCGGACGGATTGCCAACCCGGCAATTAACTCCCGACTCAGCACCGACACATGAAAAAATGTCGGTGCCTCCGTCTGATTCGTCAAACTCTTGTCAATTTCATCCATCAAAAAAACTTAGCGACGATAAATAGGCGCACCCTCTATTTTGCCTATAATTTTTCCGATTTTCTGGTTGTACCCATTCTCATCGTTCAGATCGTTCAAAATCAGGACATAAACTTGACCTGCAAGCTGGATTTCAGCGACCAGTTTATTTAAAAGTTCGGTGTCGAGATGGGAAAGATTCAACTTATGCCAAGGGTGATGTCGCTTCACACCTAATACATAAAATGGCTTTTCGGGAAAATAATTTACTACTTTCCGCACCAAGTAAGCCTCTTTTATTTGTTCATAACCAGACAGTTGTTCGCACAGTTCTTGCACCGCATCTGCTGGCAAACCGTGGGGTTGAAATTCATTGGTGTGGCTAATCGTCGATCGTTCTTGCCTTGCTCTCAATACTAGCTCGTAGTGATTTTGGGCACGCTTTTGGTAAACATTTGCCGCCTCGATTTGTCCCTGTTGTTTGAGAAAAGCGTAAATTAACTCGCACCCTGAAATCAGATGGTCTGGATTGATAGCGATCGCATGCTCAATGTAATCGATCCCTGCGGCATCTTTTTGTTGTAGCAATATCTGCCCCAGCGCATAGTTAGCCGCCGCGTCATCGGGTTCAGTCGTGACGATATAGCAAGCAATCAGTCGTCACGATATAGCAAGCAAAGCGCAACTCCGAAGGAACCGCAGTCAATTTCCGAATTTGCTAGTCATGTCAAGCTACCTATTTTACTTGTAAACCCAATGTCCCCATAGCGTATGACATCGCCTTGTTCACTAAATCAGACCCCGCTTTTTCGGGTGAACCCACATCGAAGGGTGGGGCTGGATCGTACTCCATCAAGAGTTGAGCGATCTTAGCGGCTTCCTCACCACAAAGCTTTTCAGCAATCACTAAACCAAAATCAATGCCTGCCGTCACACCTCCACCCGTCATGCGATTTCGGTCAATGACGACTCGCTCTGTGCCGACTTCAACACCCAACCCGGCTAGCTGTTCCCGCATCATCCAGTGAGTTGCCGCTCGATAGCCCTGGAGCAGTCCTGCCTTTGCCAAAAACTCAGACCCGCCGCACACAGAGGTAATGAACTTTGCGGTGTTCCCTTGCCGACGAAAAAATTCAAGTACTTCTGGATCATTTACGACTGCCATCTGTCCTAAGCCGCCGCCGACACAGATCACGTCCAAGAGCGGGCAATGGTCAAAGGTGGTATCAGGCAAAATCACCATGCCGTCATCGGTTTTGATCGGGTCTAGCGTTTTCCAGATTCGATGAATCTGGACATGGGGAAGCGCACTGAAAACTTGCTGGGGTCCGACAATATCAAGTGCGGTCATGCCGGGATACATGACCAAACCAATAATGTGCTTTTGTGAGTCAGTCATACATCAATCCTTCTAATAGCGCTTGCAATGAAATCTATCCTTATACTAGGAGTGGCAATCCACCGCGCCTAGTCCTCGATCGAGTACTCTTTGAGGCACTAACAATGATTTCCTTGCAGCTTTTATTTGAAGCCATTAGTCAGGTAAAAGATGAACAAGACCTACGATTCGGCGAAGCCGACGCTTTGCGATCGCAACTCGTGCCAAAAATTGGTGAGTACTTTTCAGCCAAGCGATCGGGGATCTTTTTCTTCGACCAGCTTTTAGCTGATCGCAAGCTTCAAAAAGTACTGAACGTTGCCTTATCCATTGAACACAATCCTGTGGCGCGTTACATAGCAGAGCGCCATACGCCTGTCCATGAAGGATTGGTGACATCACCTAAAGCGTGGGCAATCATTTGTCCTCGTCCCGATCATTGGCATGTGATGGCAGGACCAATTATTGATCAGGGTCACTTAGTAGGGGCTGTGGGCTGCACCCGTGAAAAATCAATGCCTGCCTTTGATGCCCAAGATTTAGCTGATTTGAGTGCCATTTGCTTACACCTATCGGTTTGGACAGCAATCGTGCGATTCGCGCAAAGCGCAGCTTTGGCACCTCAGTACCAACCGTTGAACACCCATCGCTTAACGTCTCGTGAGTTGCAAATTGCCAACTTGGTGGCGTTGGGTCGAACCAACACAGAAATCGGGTCTGAACTTTGGATTACCGAGAATTCTGTCAAGCAGGCTTTGAAGCGAATGTTCCGTAAGCTTGAGGTTTCGTCTCGTACAGAAATGCTTGCACAGCTTTCGGCGACACAACACCATTTTCCAAGTGCAAAGCCATCTCCATCTAACTTGGCGCTGAACACTCAGCAGTAACCTTTCGCGGCGTTGCTTAAATCATTACTATTTCAGCAACGCCGGATTCTCTACGTTGTGCCAAAATTCCCTTTGGTTAAATGCAGCTCGACTTTAAGCGCATCCTGCGGACAAAGCTCCATATAATTAAGGGAGCGAAACAAAAATAAACACTCAGTAGTAAACAGACAGTACCAGCCGGAGTAATTTTGGCGTGTTTACGAAATTTGAGGTGCGGCTGCCCAAATCGGCTTCAAGGAGAGATGGCTGAACTATGGCAAAGATAGAAACTAGAACCGAACCGATGGTGCTGAACATGGGTCCGCACCATCCCTCCATGCACGGAGTGCTACGACTTATCGTTACTCTGGATGGAGAAGATGTCGTGGATTGCGAGCCGGTTATCGGCTACCTGCATCGCGGTATGGAAAAAATTGCCGAAAACCGCACCAACATCATGTACGTCCCCTATGTCAGCCGGTGGGACTACGCAGCGGGAATGTTCAATGAGGCTGTCACCGTTAATGCGCCGGAAAAACTAGCAGATATCTCAGTTCCCAAACGCGCCAGCTACATCCGCGTCATCATGCTGGAATTGAACCGCATCGCCAATCACCTGCTGTGGTTGGGACCGTTCATGGCAGACACGGGCGCTCAGACTCCCTTCTTTTATATCTTCCGCGAACGGGAGATGATTTATGACCTGTGGGAAGCCGCCACTGGTTATCGGATGGTGAATAACAACTACTTCCGCATTGGGGGAGTTGCCGTTGATTTGCCCTACGGGTGGATTGACAAGTGCTTAGACTTTTGCGAATACTTCCTGCCGAAAGTTGACGAATACGAGCGCTTGATCACCGACAACCCCATCTTCCGCCGTCGCGTGGAAGGCGTGGGCACTATCAGCCGCTCTGAAGCGATCAACTGGGGACTTTCTGGCCCCATGTTGCGTGGTTCTGGCGTCAAGTGGGACTTGCGGAAAGTTGACCACTACGAATGCTACGACGACTTCGACTGGCAAGTGCATTCGGAAACTGGCGGTGATTGTTTCGCCCGCTACGTGGTGCGGATTCGGGAGATGCGCGAATCTATCAAGATTATTCGCCAAGCTATCAAAGGACTTCCCGGTGGTCCTTACGAGAACTTGGAAGCCAAGCGTATGGCAGAAGGGCCAAAATCTGAGTGGAATGGCTTTGACTACCAGTACATTGGTAAGAAAATCGCTCCCACTTTTAAGATTCCCAAGGGCGAACATTACGTCCGTGTCGAGAGTGGGAAAGGTGAGCTGGGAATCTATATCATTGGCGATGATAATGTCTTCCCTTGGCGTTGGAAGATTCGTGCCGCCGATTTCAACAACCTGCAAATCCTCCCTCATATTCTCAAGGGTGTAAAACTTGCCGATATTGTGGTGATTTTGGGTAGCATCGATATCATCATGGGGTCGGTAGACCGCTAAAAAAAGCAAAAGGCAAAAGTAGGTCGGGAAATCTCCACCTAAAAAGTCTGGAACTTAAAAAGTGGCAGCGGATAGGTAGCGAATGTAACTGAATATATTGTCGGTTAGAGGAGATAGTTTAACTGTTTCTCAAGCTGAGCAAATATTCATTACAGTAGTTACAAAATTTCGTTGCTACTTTTTTTGTTAAGGGTTTGTTAATGGCTATGCCTGATATTACTCAAATACTTTTGGCTGCTAAAAAAGAAAAAGGGTTAAGCTTTGTCGATTTGGAAAAGGCTGTTGGACGCGACGAAGTCTGGATTGCAGCAGTGATGTATCGTCAAGCAAGTGCTTCTGAAGATGAGGCAAGTAAACTGATCTTCGCCTTAGAAGTTGACCCGATTTATATTACCGAACTAACAGAATGTCCGCTGAAAGGATTGGGGCCAATTGTACCCACTGACCCTCTAATTTATCGGTTTTATGAAATTATGCAAGTGTATGGAATGCCGCTAAAAAGCGTCATTCACGACAAGTTTGGTGACGGCATTATGAGCGCGATTGACTTTACTTTGGATGTAGAAAAAGAAGAAGATCCCAAGGGCGATCGCGTGAAAATCATTATGTCGGGCAAGTTCCTCTCCTACAAAAAGTGGTAACTCGTTGGTAGGGTTTGGGAAAGGAAGGGCAATACTGAGGATCTTGGACTCATATCTTGCACCTGACATCTTGCACCATTCTCAACAAGCCCCAAATCCCGCCCGGAACTCAAGTTCCGGGCTAATAGCTCAAGTCCATTTCAATGGACTGAAGTTCTTCCCCAGTCCACGTTTGGTGGACTTGAGCTATAAGCTGTGGGGTTTGAACCCCTGGCGGGTTAATGCGATAGGTGCAAGATGTGAGTTTAAACGGGTTGCGAGCTTTTAGCCCAAACTTTAGTTTAGGGCTGAAGTCAGCTACCGATGCGGGAAGCGATCGCATCCCTGCAATACTCTCCAAAACTCTTGAACCTCAACCTACAAGATTTGTCAATCAGTCAGCGATCGCATCCTCAGCGCTACTCAAGTCGCACTATTTTAAACACGGTAATTATCTACTTATTCGTCATCCGTCCTAGGGCAGATGCAGACGGATACTTGCCAACTGCTATCAATTCTTGTCGCTCTACAATCCGCTCATCGTTGTTAAAATCTAGAATTCGTGCAGTTACTTCACCAATATCTGTTAACGATTGAATCGCATTGTCATCTAGTCGAAAATGCTCCCCCCAAAAGTCTCGACGTGGGTTGAAAAACCGCACAAGTTCCCCAGTCTGCCAAACAATAGAACCTAGATCGGTTCCTTTATTGAGATTACAGAAAACACAAGCATAGGCAAGATTATCTGCTGTTGTTGAGCCACGGTGTTTCAAGCTAATAATATGGTCAACTTGAAAGCTTAAGCCGTCTTCATCTGGAATAAGGCAATATTCGCAAAGGGAATCAGCACGATTGACGACTAAACGTCGAAGTTCTGCATTAATGTAATTCCGAGCCATTTTGAATACTTATTCAGCGCTAATGTACGTATAAGCCCGTGCTTTTGCCAGCCTCATTATATGTTCTAGCGTCAGGAAATGGTCTAATTCTCTCTTTTCATCTGGGGTCAATTCTCCTGCTTTGTGTTTATCAACCAGGTCTTCTAAACGTTCTTGTGCTGCTTCTGATAGCCGAAAATTGATGACACTTTGAGGAGTAGTTCCAGCAGCAATGAAGTCAATAATTTCATCATAGACTTTGGTTGTCTTTACAGATGCGGTCATGAGTTCATCTCCATTTTTCTCTAATTTTACCGATCTAATTCTGCCAATTTCTTTTTAGCAAACTCCTTCACTTTGTCGTCTGGGTCATTCTCTGCGCTATCCTGCAACAGCGTTAGAGTCTGGGGATGGTCAGGATAATTTTTGATAATTGCCTCAAGTGCAGTTTGCCGAGGATTGCCTTCAAATTCAAAGTCGTACTCACGGTTAAATGAGTCGTTGAGGGCGCGATCGCACAAAAATTCAAACATCCCAGTGTCTTCCTTCCAACCACGGGCTAATTCTTGCACCGCCGCACGTCGCACATCCGAATTGTCATCGGTTTGCGCCCGTTGTTTGAGCCAAGG
>NZ_JBHZGO010000029.1:0-20203 GCF_042747725.1 Coleofasciculus sp. H7-2 | reverse complement strand
TTAAGGTATCCGGGTCTTCTTTCCAACCACGGGCTAATTCTTGCACCGCCGCACGTCGCACATCCGAATTGTCATCGGTTTGCGCCCGTTGTTTGAGCCAAGGTAAGGTATCCGGGTCTTCTTTCCAACCACGGGCTAATTCTTGCACCGCCGCACGTCGCACATCCGAATTGTCATCGGTTTGCGCCCGTTGTTTGAGCCAAGGTAAGGTATCCGGGTCTTCTTTCCAAGTTGTGGCGACAGATGAGACGGCTTGCGTGCGAATTTCCGTAACCAATTTTGCCTCATCTCCATAGAAAGCGTAATCATAAGGAAGGTCATACTGAGTTAAGTCCTTCAGATCATTGAGGAGTTGGTCAGTTGTTGCTGCAATCGATGAGCGATTCCTCACTTCTGAAAGGCACTTATCTGCTAAAAATAGATTGATAAACTTTTCATTTTCGCCCTTTTGCGCCATCAGATAATCTAAAATTTTACCTGCAAAGCTCGTATTAATCATCCCCGCAATCAGCCGCAGCACTTCATGCCAAGACTCATCCTGCCAGTGCTTACCAAAAACCTCCGTTTTGAGTTCTTCAAGCGTCAAACCCCCTTCAAGTCCCCGTTTCCCAAACCGCTCAACAAATTCGCAGGCACAGAAGTATTCTAAAAACGTCCGATGCACAAAAGCATAGTAATCTGCACCCAAGAAACACAAAATAAAGTTACGGTGTCGCAGTTGCTCAATCAGTAATCTAGCAACAGTTCTCGCTTGCTCAACTTCTATAGTTTTCAGATAATCAGTCAAAATCTTTTCTAAATCATCTGCACTAATCAAGTTGCCAGCCAAACCTTTTTCACTAGCTTGCATGTGGTAGGCAACCTGACGCAACATCGCCTGCTTATCTTGATAGTCAATCGTTACCGAATCTATCCTCGGATTT
Organism: Coleofasciculus sp. H7-2; assembly: GCF_042747725.1. Classification (NCBI taxonomy): domain Bacteria; kingdom Bacillati; phylum Cyanobacteriota; class Cyanophyceae; order Coleofasciculales; family Coleofasciculaceae; genus Coleofasciculus; species Coleofasciculus sp. H7-2. The sequence continues at coordinate 19,280 of NZ_JBHZGO010000029.1, read as the reverse complement.
TCTAGCAATTTCTGCTCCACATCCCATTGATGCAGCAGTAACCGCGAGGCTTGGTTGTAGAGTTCTGGTCTATCTCTTGGCAATTCTTGATTGCGGTTTAAAATCGCCATCATTGTCAGCAGGAGAGGATTTCCCGCCAGTTCCCCAATCGCTGAAGAAGTCTCAATTGCCCTTTGCAGTCGCTCCCGCTTTCTAACTTTATCTGCTTCATCAGTGAAAGTTAATTCATGCCATCGGTTGATAAAGTCCTTAATTTGACCTGGCTCTAAATCTTGCAGCATGAAGTGACGAAACTGGGCATCTCGCAGACGTTGCGATTTATAGCCAATAATGCGAGAAGTGACAATTACCCGCGCCTTCGGATAATCATTGGTGAAGCGATGGATATCAGTAATTACCTCCTCCCGTTTCGCTGGATCGAACACTTCATCCAACCCATCAAACATCACCGAAACCTTACCATCTTTTAGCAGTTCGTGAAGTTCATGCTGATTGAGGCGACAGACAATTCCACAGCCCTTGTGAAAGAATTCTAGAAAATCCTTGCACTCTCCAGAGTCCCGATTGCGAATGTAAGTCCGCAATTCAATCAGCAACGGAATCGGCTGTTCTATAACAGTATTGAGAGGCGTTCTTGCCCAATTCAAAGCGATGTATTGCAACAACGTAGACTTCCCAGAACCGGGATCGCCCAAAATTACAACACAAGGATAACTTTGAGAGTCATTAACAATATCTAAAACTGAGCAAATAGGCTGTTGATAATAAACCTGTTTGTATCGTTCCCACTCCTCTGGGTTAACGTCTGCTTGGAGTTGGTTACTTTCCCTCAGCCGTTTTTGGTGTTCTTTAGGAATTTCGTAAACTTGGGGTAAATATTCCTGGCATTCTCGCACATTTTGTGCTAGAAAAATTTGCCATACCTTGAGTTTTTCTCGATAGTCGTAAACACTCGTATCTAAACTATCTAAATTAAGATTCCCGTATCGCTCTTGCAGCCCTTCCTGATACCGCTTTAAGTCAAATTCCGGAGAAATTCCAGCCAATTCTTTAGTGCTTTGCTGAATTGCTTCCAAATTTTGAGAGTCCAGTATAGTGCGTAATTCGTCTGATTCGCGGATGATGGCTTTAACCTTATTGAGATAAAGCTTACCAATCCGTCCCCAATCAAAATCTTCTGGTAAAGACAACAAATCAAGGCGATACCAAATTTTAGATAATTCTTTAGTATCTATAGCTTGACAGTCATATTGAAAAGCACTGCCCAGTATTTTTTTAACTGAGGCATCGTTAATAAATTTGTTTAACGATTTAGTATATTGTTTCAGTTGTTCCTCAGAAAGGTCAGCGCTTTCTAGTTCCTGCTGCACCAATTGCAAAAATTCCTTCAGAGCTTTACCCGCTGCCTTTTGCAGAGTATCTTTCTGGAATAATCCCGTAAAATCCTTGATGCTGTCTTTGAAAAAATCTTTGACGTAATCCTCTAAAACTCCTCTTGCTAAAGGAGCCAGCACCTCTGTAAACACAAATCCGGCGACAGTATAAACTCCCCAGACCAGTAACCAATCCATCATAATACTCGTACCTACTGAATTCCGTAGACTACGAGTATAGCGAGTATGTTGGCGCGATCGCTTTGAGCGTGCGAGTCTCGAAAGAGCGATCGCTACCACCAATTAGTATGGAGTTAATATCAGATAATTTTGATGCTGAGAGGTTTTTTATGAAAGAAAGCACCATTAACAAGCAAGCGAACATCTCTGTTGAGTCCCCCTTATGGGAAGAACTTGCCGATGAAGCAGCCGCTACCTGCGTCGGAGGAAGTGCGCTGACGGATCTTTTCGGCGAATTAGATGATGCGATCGCATCATCGCCTTTTTCAGAGGAAGGTAGCCAGTTTGTTGAGGAAAATAGCGGGACTATTCAAGACATCTTCCAAGGTTGGATCAATTATATTGACCTGATCGATAACCTTGGCTGATTAAGAGGAACTGTATCGGAAAATTTTTTAACGCAGAGTAACGCCAAGGAAATCACTCTCGGTACGCAAAGAGCTTTTCTTTTGCGTACCGAGAGCGTTTAACCCAGAAACTCGCGGGGATCAGTGACATATCCAGTCAACGCCGAAGCCGCAGCCGTATAAGGCGAAGCCAGATAAATCCCCGCCTCTTTATTCCCCATCCGACCGGGGAAATTGCGGTTAGTCGTAGAAACGCAAATTTCCGGCTCATTCATCCGCCCGAAAGTATCCTTGGGGCCACCTAAACAAGCGGCGCAGGAAGGTGCAGCAGGCTCAATGCAACCAGCCGCCAAGAAAATCTCAGACAGGGTTTGTCCTTCGTACTTCTGCGCGAACAAGTCTTCGTAGACTTTCTGCGTTGCCGGTACTAGATAAGTAGGAACCTTCACCTGCTGTCCCTTAAGAATGCGGGCTGCGTACATAAAATCTGAGGTTTTGCCGCCAGTGCAGGAACCGATATAAACTCGGTCAATCTTGACATCCCGGCATTCCCGCGCCAAAGCACGATTATCTGGAGAATGGGGCTTAGCGACTACCGGCTCTAACTTGGAGACATCATAATGCCGATCTGAGTAGAAACGAGCATCAGCATCCGTATAAACTGGCTCGAAAGGCTTGTCAGTCCGGGCGCGGACGTACTCAAACGTCGTCTCATCTGGGGCGACAGTGCCATTTTTACCACCCGCCTCAATCGCCATATTACACAGCGTCATCCGGTCTTCCATCGAAAGACCGTCGATGGTACTACCGGCAAATTCCAGCGCCCGATAGGTGGCTCCAGCAACACCAATATCTCCAATGATTTGCAAGATTAGGTCTTTCGCCAACAGGTAATTCGGCATCTCGCCATCAAAGACAAAGCGCATCGTCGCCGGGACTTTAATCAGCAGCTTGCCGGTGCCCATAATGAAACCAGCGTCCGTGTTGCCGATGCCGGTGGCGAACTGACCAAAAGCGCCCGCGTTGCAGGTGTGGGAATCGGTACCAAACAGCACTTCCCCAGGACGGGTGTGACCTTCTTGTGCTAGGGCAATGTGGCAAACACCTTTGTAATCGGGATTGGCTTTAAAGTCGGCTCGGTCGGTGATGTCGTAGAAATATTTAATGTCTTGCTCTTTGGCAAAGTCGCGCAGAATATCAACGTTGCGGTTAGCGCGTTCGTCGGCAGTAAAAATGTAATGGTCTGGAATCAAAACAATCTTTTCTTTGTCCCAGACTTTGGCATCTGCGCCAAATTCGCGCTTGAATACTCCGATTGTACCGGGGCCACAAACGTCATGGGTCATTAACAAATCAACGTTAACCCAAATATTTTCCGTCGGTTCGACAACAGACCGACCGGAGGCACGAGCCAAGATTTTTTCGGTGAGGGTCATCCCCATAGCTATTTTCCTCTTTCCTTGCAAAGACGCGATCGCTTTTATTTGATAATGCCTATTTTCTCCAGCACTCTGTCATTCTATAACAATGTATTTCAGACAACTAATACTAATGATAGATGTGGGCTGGATGCCTGAAGTGTTTTGCTCTCGCCAGTTCCACCGATTTTAACCACTAAAATTTATCAGGTTAGCCGCAGACCAGAAACAATTAAGTTTAAGAATCCTCTTGGATGTTGAAACTGTAACAATTTTAGGTGTAACCTACATCCCTAATTAGATTAGCGCCAAGGAACAAAGTCAATTACTGAAACTTATTTAGCAACAAACCCGCTCGACAAAATTAAAAAGAAGGGTATAACCTTATAGAGATAAATATGAATACTAAAAACGCTCGTGGATTCATCAATTTACTTTAGAGACATAAATATTAATTAATAATTTTTCTAGGTCGCTAGTAAGGAATAATGGGTAATTAGTACAAGTAAAAACTTTTCAGTTCTAGAGACGCGATAAATCGTGTCTTAATTTTGAATTCAAGAACTCTCTTCAACTCAAAACTCTCATTACCCATTACCCATTACCCATTACCACTTCAACAGATTAAACTGCTCCATGTCCACCGTCTCGCGGTTGCGATATATCGACAGCACAATCGCCAGACCCACAGCAGCTTCAGCGGCTGCAACAGTAATTACAAAGACGGCAAAAACCTGACCTTTAATTTCTTGAGGATCGAGGAAATTGGAAAAACCCATTAAATTCAGGTTTACAGAATTCAGCAGCAATTCAATCGACATCAGCACGCGAACAGCATTACGGCTGGTAATCAAGCCATAGATGCCGATGCAGAAGAGGGCAGCGGCTAACAGTAGAAAATACTGAAGTTGCAGGTGCATGAGTTTTCTGGGTTTCTATGTGTTGGTATCTATGGGGAGTTTAGTGCTTTCGGTGCCGACCGTCAAAAGTTCGCGGGGACGTTCTGGCAACGTTAAAGCGGTTGGTTGAGTTAGCTGAGGTGTAATTTCTCCTGGAATGTACTCACGACGCGCCAGAATAATTGCGCCCACCATTGCCATTAACAACAACACAGAGGCCAACTCAAAGGGTAACAAAAAGTCACTGAAGAAATGCAGACCAATCTGCACAATGCTACTTTCAACGGGAGTGGTCAAGATAGCTAAAGTCCAGGGAGTTCTGATTACCATCGTACCCAGAAGCGCAAATAAACCGATACAAACCAGAGCAGTAGACCCCTGGCGAATCCAGCGATTGCGAATGGGTGCAAAATCCTCCCGCTTGTTTACCAGCATGATGGCAAACAAAATCAGGACGTTAACAGCTCCAACATAAATGAGAACCTGCGCTGCCGCTACAAAGTCTGCATTGAGAAGAAGATACAGCCCAGCGATGCTGATAAAAACTCCGCCCAGTAAGAAGGCTGAGTAGACAATATTAGAAAACAGCACCACCCCTAAAGCTGAGCCAATCATCATCAGCGACAGCAGGCCAAACGAAACAATCTGAACGCCTTCAGCTAGATTCATTTTTGTCCTTTGTCAGTAGTCAGTAGTTCATTAGTCATTAGTCATTAATCATTAGTTTTTTGCGAGTGACTAATGACGAATGACTAATAACTTTTATTTTTCCGTTTGTTCCAGAATTTCCTCTGGAAGCTGACCAGCGCCACGCGAACCTTCTGGCAGGTCGTGCGGGTCCATGACGCCCTTGGGTAGGTAGACAAGTTCGCGCAGCGGCGTCACCATTGGGTCTTGCGTGACCTTGTACGGCAGGCGACCCAGTGCCACGTTGTCATAATTCAATTCATGACGGTCGTAGGTGCTAAGCTCGTACTCTTCGGTCATCGACAGGCAATTGGTTGGGCAGTATTCCACGCAGTTGCCGCAAAAGATACAAACTCCGAAGTCGATGCTGTAGTGCTTGAGCAGTTTCTTTTTGCTTGCTTTGTCAAACTCCCAATCCACTACTGGTAGGTTGATGGGACAAACCCGCACGCAGACTTCACAGGAAATGCACTTATCAAATTCAAAGTGAATTCGACCCCGGAAGCGCTCGGAGGGAATGAGTTTTTCGTAGGGGTACTGGACTGTAATCGGACGCCGCCGCATATGGTCAAAGGTTACAGACAATCCTTGACCAATATATCGAGCCGCTTGGACGGTTTCTTTGGCGTAATCGCCAACTTGTTTGAGGAACTTGAGCATTGTTCTGTGTCTCTCTCTTATTAGAGAATCGGTTATTGGTGATTGTAGAAAAAGGTAATTTTTCCCACGATTTATTACCCATTACCGATTACCAATTACCCGCCAAAAGCAACGGGAAATGCTAATTTTAGTGCTGCGGTCAGTAGCAGGTTGACTAAAGACACTGGGAGCAGAAACTTCCACCCTAGATCGAGTAGTTGGTCAATGCGAACCCGTGGTACAGTCCAGCGCAGCAGAACAGCGATGAAAACTAGGAAGTAGGCTTTGAGGAGGGTCATGGTGATCCCCAGTGCTGCATCAATCACCTGCAACCAGGGACTGGTTTCATTGACTCCTAGCCAGCTGCCTAACATTGAGATGGGAATGGGAAATTCCCATCCGCCTAGATACAAGATGGCAACTAGCAGGGCGGAGAGGACGAGGTTGACGTAGGAGCCGATGTAAAATAGACCGAATTTCATCCCGGCGTATTCGGTCTGATAACCGGCAACCAGTTCTTCTTCGGCTTCTGGCAGGTCAAAGGGGAGTCGTTCGCATTCTGCCAAAGCGGCAATCCAAAAGATGAGGAACCCCACGGGTTGCCGCCAGACGTTCCAGCTGAGGATGCCGTAGCTGGATTGCTGTTCTACGATGTCGATAGTGCTAAGACTGTTGGACATCATCGCGATCGCAAGTACCGAAAGCGCTAGGGGAATTTCGTAACTAATCGACTGCGCTGCCGCCCTTAAACCCCCTAGTAGGGAATACTTGTTGTTTGAAGAATAGCCGGACATCAGCAAGCCAATCGGCTGAATGCTGGAGAGGGCAATCCACAAAAAGACGCCGATTCCGACGTTAGAGATTACCAGGTTTTGCCCAAACGGCACGATCAGGAAGGACAAAAACACTGGGATGACGACGATGATTGGGCCTAGCGTGAATAGCAAGCTGTCGGTCTTGGCTGGGACAATATCTTCTTTAAAAACCAGCTTCAGACCATCGGCGACTGGCTGCAAAACACCCAGTGGCCCTGCGAATTCTGGTCCGATTCGCTGCTGAGCCGCAGCAGAAATCTTCCGCTCCAGCCAGACGACCACCAGCACCCCTACGGTAGCACCAATAATCATCAGAAACATCGGCAGCGGCATCCAAATGGCTTTGGCGGCACCTGCTGGGATGCCCAGATCCCTGAGGGATTGGATAAAAGTTCCTTGTAGGTCAATACCTGGGTTCATGTTTCCCGAACGAAGTAATTACTAGGACAATTCGAGACAAGATGTATCGAATCAATCTATCTGTTCTTTTGTGAAGATTTTTTTCAGCTCCACTGCCTAGTATATCGTTGGAGCGCGTCCAGCCCAGCGCAGCAAATGAGAAATTCTACTTATCCTTAAGTTAAAGTTTTCTGTGGTGAGGAAGAGGGAGGTGCGATCGCGCGTTGCGCTGACTTGTCAGTTCGCTCAGTTGTGGCGTGTGAAAGTGTGATCGCGTTGCACAGAAAAAGTCAGTTCGCCTGTGTAATTATGACTGATGCTCCTCGAACCAGACGGCTAAATCGCTTGCTGCGGTGAAATCCAACAGCGCCTCCCCCAATTCCTCTAATTGAGCGATGGGTAACGCTTGAATCCGCTCTTGCATCTGTGGGTCAACTGCACCCAGACGCCGCGCCAGCAGACGCATAATGAGTGATAGTGCCTCCTCTTTCTTGCCTTCTTGCTTTCCTTGTTGCACTCCCTTTCGGATGATGGCTTGATAGGTTACTGATTCCTGCATAATTTCCTCCCTCAAAAGTTGGCGAATTAAACTCTCGTCAAAGAAAAAGTCAGTTCGCGCGAAGCGCAGAAAAAGTCAGTTCGCTCACTTGTGGCGTGTGAAAGTGCGATATCGAAGCGCAGAAAAAGTCAGTTCGCGCGTTGCACAGAAAAAGTCAGTTCGCCTGTGTAATTATGACTGATGCTCCTCGAACCAGACGGCTAAATCCGTTGGTGCGGTAAAATCCAACAGCGCCTCCCCCAATTCCTCTAATTGAGCGATGGGTAACGCTTGAATCCGCTCTTGCATCTGTTGGTCAACTGCACCCAGACGCCGCGCCAGCTGACGCATAATGAGTGATAGTGCCTCCTCTTTCTTGCCTTCTTGCTTTCCTTGTTGCACCCCCTTTCGGATGATGGCTTGATAGGTTACTGATTCCTGCATAATTTCCTCCCTCAAAAGTTGGCGAATTAAATTTTCGTCAAAGCGCAAACCAGCCAGCACCTCGATACAAGCTGCAACATTCCCCCGCTGCTCTGGTTCCTCAATCATATCGAGCTGGGCAACTACTTGCTCCAGTAGGGTTTGGGGTGAGTCGCTTCTAGCTAGCGCAGCTAGTGGTAAGAGAGCGATATTTCCCAGAAAAAAGGCGGGATCTTGCTCCCACATTCGGATGACTCGGTATCGGTGCTGGGTGTTGGTGTCGGTGAACTGGTTGGTAAAGACGGCTTCTGAAGTGGTGGATTTTAGAAAGATCGCAACTTGCTCAATGGGACAGCGATACTGTCGATACAGTCGTACCCAGTAATCCAGCATTCTAAATGGCAGTGGGGGATCGGATGCTGGCAGGGTTTGGAATTCGATGTGCAAGATCCGATTGCCAGTTTGCAGCAGGGTGAGGGAATCGGCGCGAATCGGTTCTGTACTGAGTTCGGTTTTAAGTACCTGAATATCAGTAGGCTCAGCTTCGAGTAGCCATAACACAAACTCGGCTGGGTACTGTTCTGCCAGATATTTGCAAATATTGTCGGTAGCCAATGGTAAGCGGGTGTTGAGATTCTTTGCTTACTTTACTGGGGAAAGGTGAATCAAAGCGATCGCGCAAAAACTTCTGAGAAATAGCGATTTATCGTCTAGCGCTGGGAATACTTAAATAGAAGGTTATTTTCTATCGCTCCTCACCTCTATTCGTTATGACTCAGACGAATCTTCTGGAACTCGCTCGCGCAGGAGATGTGAGGGCGATCGCATCCCTAATTAACCACCAACTGCAACCCAAAGGCATCACAGCGAAAGCTACCCTTAAGGATGATTGCCTACAAATCATGCTGGAATCAGCTCAAGTGCCGAATCAGCAAGCCCTCGTCACATTCATTCGTAAATGGATAACTCAATTGGGGGTTGAGTGTATCAAGAGAGTCAAGGTTTATGGGCGTCTGACAGGTGATGAATTTCCATCTTGGAGTCAAGACTTTGAGGCTACGAGCGTGGGGAATAACGCTCAATCGGAAACCAGTATTCCTAGCACAAAAAATTCCGTTTCCGAAAATTCAAAAACTTCAACAAATCAGGATAATTTAAAAATTATAGCTTCTCCCAGGATTCAATTTCAAAGTAAAACTTCCTGTCCTCGCACTTACTTGGTTCCATCCATTTTAGTCACCCTATTTGCCTGCATTCCTGCTGGATTAGTTGGTATTTCTTTTGCTAGCCAAGTTAAAAGTAAATATCAGCAAGGTGATTATGACAGTGCTTTATCTGCATCTAAGAAGGCAAAAATATCGTGCATTATAGGAGTAAGTATCGGGGGTTTTATCTTTGTTACAGCCTTTGTTCATGGATTCCGACAGGGATTCCAAAAATCTATTCAGAGACAAGTGGCAACAAGACAGCAATCAATAGCTCCATATGTACCCCCAGCAGTAATATCTCACCCATCAGAATATCTGCCTCCAATTGAAACATATCTAGAAACAAATCCAGTACATAATGCCTTGTCTCAACTTGATGGTCATGCTTATCTAATGGGGGCTGACAATGTATTCCTTGGAATTATTTCTAGTGATAGGATTAATGAAAAATCTATTTGCAATCAAGTTGGTGAGTTTGGAAGTCGTGTCACCTCTAAAAGTGTTTGGAATCGAGTTGGCGATTATGGAAGCCGTATTTCCGATACAAGTGCTTATAAAACTAATACCAATCAGCCACCTATAATCGTAAATGAAAATAATGAAATTATAGGATTTTTAACTGTGAATACAAGAATTAAAGGTGCAGTTGATCCTGATTTTCTTCATGCCGCTATGTGTCAGCAATAACAGGCTAGCGTTGACAACCAGGAATACTAAAACTTATATAATTGTGTTTTGGTGAAAAAAGAGCGCTCCCTCTTAACCTCAGTTTTTGCAAAAAGCGATCGCTTCCTCCTTTCCCCCTATTTTTAGGATAATTGATCGCTCCTCCCATCTACGCTACAGAAAAAACGCGATCGCTCGTCAGACTTTGACTATGTTGTGGTGCAGTAAATGAGCCAGAATTGGAACTCCGGCGATCCCTTGACGAGGGCACAGGATGCCGAAATAGATCCTCGCAAATTCGAGGAATATTCGATGAATCCGAATAATCCTGCTAATCAGAGAAAGTGGATGGCATTTGCGGCAATTGGATACGATGTGGAAAGTGCTGAGAGTCGTAATGCTGCTGCACAAGATGTCATCAACCAACTGCGTCAAGTTCTTGCCAATGTACCAGCAACCCAAGGTCAAACTAGCATCTATGGTCTTCGTTTTCAGGTACGGGTAAGGATTCAGGGGTTAAATGGCAGGGAAGGAACCCTTGTCACCAACTGGCAGATTGACAATGGCAAAGATGTTCCTAGGCTAATCACAAACTGGCTCGAAGTAGACCAATGATAGGAAAATGACGATGAAAGCTAAACTATACGATCGGATAGAAACATTAGTGGAAGTTCAAGCAGACTTCGGCAACCGAGTTATTCCCAGAAGTACACTGGGAACAGTAGTGGAATGCTATGAAAATCCCGAAGGTTATGCCGTGGATATTGCCATTCCTAATGAAAGTTTGGTTGGAGGCTTTGAATACGAAAACGTTATTCTTAGTCCTGAACAATTTGCTCTCTTGGATACCGCCTCGAAAAAGGTCGATGTTAGCACTAGGTAATAGTTTCGGCTGGTAAGGAAGGTTTTTACAATGTTAGCGATCGCTTCCTGCGTTTTCCCCTATTTTTACGAAAAGCGATCGCTTCCTCATACAATTTTTGTCAGAAGCGATCGCATTTTTTCGGGTTCTAGACAACTATCGCTGTTCTATAGGAATGTAGCTAGCTTCGCGGGAACCCGTATAAATTTGAGTCGGACGATAGATGCGGTTTTCTCCTAACTGTTCCTTCCAGTGAGCCAGCCAACCAGCAACACGAGCGATCGCAAACACGGGTGTAAACAAATCTGTAGGAATGCCCATCTTTCGGTAAACTAGACCCGAATAGAAATCTACGTTTGAGTAAATTCCTTTTTCGCCTAATTTTTCCTCTACCGCCCGTTCCAACTCCACAGCGATGTCGTAATACTTATCGTGACCAAATTTCTCAAACAGTTTTTCTGCCAAGTTTTGTAGAATGGTCGCTCGCGGGTCTTTCACTTTGTAGACGCGATGACCAAAGCCCATAATTTTCGCTTTGCGCTGTAAGGCATCCTTTAGCCACGCACCGACATTTTCCACCGAGCCAATTTCTTCTAACATGGTGATGACTTCTTCATTCGCCCCTCCATGTAGTGGTCCTGCCAAAGTTCCCACAGCTGAGGCAATTACTGCGTATGGGTCGGTCAGGGTTGAAGCCGTCACCCGTGCCGAGAAGGTGGAGGCGTTCATCGTATGTTCTGCATGAAGTGTCAAGCAGACATCTAAAATCTGCGCGGCGAGGGGGTCGGGTTCCCGCTCGTTCAGCATATACAAGAAGTTCGCAGAATAGTCTAAGTCATCGCGGGGTCGCACGGGGTCGTTGCCTTTCCGCATCAGTTGGAACGCTGCCACCATTGTGGGAATCTTTGCTAGGAGGCGCACCACCGCTTCCCGAATGTAAGCGGGGTTATCTAAAGCGCGACGGGAGTAAAACAGACCCAAAGCAGCGGCAGAAGCTTGCAGCGCATCCATTGGATGCCCGGTTTCCGGAAAACACTTCATCATGTCCCGGATGCGATATTTGATCCGCCGATGATAGCGAATTTCACCTTCAAAGGCCTCAAGTTCTTCCTTAGTTGGGAGTGTACCCCAAATTAATAAATACGACGTTTCTAGGAAGGTACTCTTTTCTGCGAGGTCTTCGATGCGAATGCCGCGATATTCCAGTATTCCCTGTTTTCCATCGACATAGCTGATACTGGATTGGGCAGCGGGAATGCCTTCTAAACCTGGTTTATACTCGCAGACAGTCATGTTGCTACGGATTGGGTGAGGGGAACACTACTCAAGTTACCTTACCAGAAACTGCTTTTGCAGTCGCCCGTATTACCAGAATTTTTGTACGAGTGTCATAACAGCCACTTGGGAGAGGTGAGTAAAAACATCTGGCTATGACCCACGGGCGATCGCGCTGACGGTAAGGTTAATCCAATCATGCCTGCTTTTTTCAGGATTAAAGCTTCTTGAGTAGCGTCCCACACCAAAATTTCTGCCCAATTGCCTAAGTTTGGCTGATGTCCCACAAGGGCTAACTTCATACCGCCCCCAAGCTGCCATGCTTCTAACCAACTTAGCCAAGTTTTAATGTCACCAGCGGGAGCAAGGCAGCTTGATTCTTCCAAATGGGGGCACAAACCTGCGGCGACAAGAATTTCGGCGGTTTGGCGTGCCCTCACTAAGGGACTGGTTAGGATCAGGTCGAAGCGCAGACCGATTTCATCGAGTCGTTTTGCCACTTTAGCGGTTTTTTTGTGTCCCTCACGGGTAAGCGATCGCTCCTCGTCATTAGCGTCCTCAGATGCCTCAGCGGCGATTCCGTGGCGAATCAGATAAAGTTCCATTGGTTAATTTCTCATTGAAGAATGGAAGAGTAGCAATTTCCATTCTTCCATTCTTCTTCTACTCACCATGAAGCAGATGGTCTTTTGGGTTGACCAACCGAAGCAGATTTTGCTTGATTTGGGTGTCAAAAACTTCCCATTTCATCTTGGCGTACTCGGAATTTTCATTGAAACCGCCCAAGAATCCCATCGGAATTTCAAAGCCGCCTGCTGAGAGTCGTCCGCCGCCAAAAAAGCGTCCGTGACTGTCTTGACCAAAGGCTTCTTTGATAAACTCGTCCGGGTCGAGAGTCAGCTTGCTGGTTCTCAGGGAGCCAATCACGACTTCTAGTTCTTCGTCTTCGTCGTGGACAATACCGTAGACGACAGCAGTGTGGACGTTTTCTTCTGTTACTAGAAAGTCTGCCGCTTGGGGGATGGCATCTCGGTCTTCATAGCGAAGATAACCAACACCGGCGATGGAGAAGTTATTTTGCACAGTGCGGTTAGTAAGCGATCGCTCGATTACATCCATCACCCGTTTTGAGCGATACGCCTGCAAGATTGCATTCAGCAGCTGAGCATCATAAAAACGGCTGAGATACCCCGCCGCCTGAAAATCCTCTTCCTGAGCTTGCATCAGCCGGTTCGTGTCTGACCTCAGACCATGCATTAATGCTGTGGCACATTTTACGTGTTCGCCAACACTGCTATCCAGCTTCAGTAACCCTGCTTGGAGGTACTGGGTTAAAATCGTCGCCGTGGCTCGTGTGGAAGGGCGAATATCCGTAAATTCAGCATTAAGTTCCGTCTGTATGCTGTGATGGTCAATCACAACCGTAATCGGGATTCCTGCCTTTTGCACCCAAGGCAGTAATTGACAGGTGGTGCCCTGGTTATCAATCAGAACACAGCCCTGATACACAGACAAGTCCTTCTCCTTCTCCTTCAGGCACTGGACGCCCAAGCGTTTTGCTGGTAAACCTGTGAGTTTAACCAGGGCAATATTTTCTTGGTGGCTGAGGGTGCCTGCGTACACAATTTCGCATTGGATGTTGTACTGCTTGGCAATCAGTTGATACGCCCAAGCACCCGAAAGAGCATCCGGATCGGGGAAATCTTGGAGAATTACCAGATGGCGATCGCCCCGATGACGCTCTAAAGTCTGTCGTAGCGATTCCACGATTCTTTCCAATGGTGGTTCGCTCGACGCTCTTGCTGAATAATTACCAGATCCATTCACTGTCTGTGTGGGAGTCGTCTCTGTTTGTGTTTGTTGAATTTCAACCACAGATTCCGAATCCGACTTGGTGTCTAAAGGCTTTGACTCGGCGGCGATTGGAGAACCATTCAGAGGCTTAAGCAAATTAGATGGCATATTATGGATAATGCAGGTGTGCAAGGCTATAAAATTAGTATTTCAGTTGCTGCAACGGTCTCTCTCCTCACGCTTCCTGCCAAATATTTGACAGTCAGTCAATCCCCCACAGGGAATAAAAAAGTGCAGTATAGAAACCCTTGTAAATGCCGCGAAAGTTCTCCTCTTTACTGCGAAAACAGGTTTCCGCCAGATGCCGTGATTACGCTTGTCTTGATCTTGTCTTGATATAGACCTACCTATTCATCGATCTTGACAAAAAAACTGGCAAACGACACTCCCCCTGTGGTCGCGTTTTCCGGTCTTGACCTTTTACCGTTGCGCTCTTGCTCAATGATTTGCTACCGATTGGCGATGAGGGCTTGAGGAAGGGTGCAATGTTCCTCAGCCCCTAGTCGTAGGGGCACTACCCGTACTTGCCAGTCCCTTCACCAGCCAAATTTTAAAAACCCCCCGCAGTCGATCTCAATGCAGGGGGCTAAAGGCCAATCACATATTTTTTCCACTCCTGATGCGTACCACTTTTGAGGTGTTTCGCAACTTCAAAGTGCAGACTACTGTAAGGCTTGCGGGGCGGCTGCCGCAAAATCATGTTAGCTTCTTTAGGGGTACGGCTGCCTTTGTTGACATTGCAGCGCACGCAAGCGGTGACAATGTTTTCCCACGTATCGCCGCCGCGACGAGAGCGGGGAATTACATGATCGAGCGTTAAATCGTCCCCGGTATAACCGCAATATTGACAAGAATGACTATCGCGGTGGAGGATATTTCGACGAGTCAGGGGAATTTCCTTGTAAGGAACCCGGACATAGTAGCGCAGCCGAATTACCGTCGGAAGTGGAAAATCTGAGTAGACGTATTTGCCGTTGTGTTCAACCCGCTCTGCTTTCCCTTTGATCAACAAGACAGCCGCCCGCCGCCAGCTGGTGATGTTGAGCGGTTCATAAGAGGCGTTTAACACCAGAACCTTGCCCATAGGGTGATTGAGATATAGAGAAGATTTTTTCAGATGGTAACACAGTTAACCCAAACGCTGTCAGGATCGAGAGATAGAGAGGGGGCACAGGAGCAGAGGAGCAGGGAAAAATTCCTGTTTTCATTCACTCCCCACTCCCCACTCCCCACTCCCCACTCCTCATTCCTCACTCCCCACTCCTCTCTTTTCAGTCCTCAGTCCTCAGTCCTCAGTCCTCTCTCCTCTCTTTTCAGTCCTCAGTCCTCAGTCCTCTCTCCTCTCTCCTCTCTCCTCTCTCCTCTCTCCTCTCTCCTCAACACTGGCAAACCACTCAGTTTTGACTTTGCCGATGAGAAGATAAGTTGTCATCTCTCCTTTGCCTTTGATGTGGATGACACCCCGCTCTTTAAATAGAAACCGATTTTGTAGTAGCTTGTAGGTGGAGTCGGTGACTTGAATGTGCCCTGGAAGACCGTGGGATTCCATCCGAGAAGCGGTATTCACCGTGTCACCCCACAAATCGTAGATAAATTTCTTGATGCCAATGACGCCAGCGACGACGGAACCTGTGTTGATGCCAATGCGGATGCTGAAAGATTCACCCGTTTTGTCGTTTAAGTTAGCGATCGCTTGTTGCATATCGAGTGCCATTTGGGCGATCGCTTCTGCATGATCCTCTCTGGGTATGGGCAGTCCTCCCACGACCATATAAGCATCGCCAATTGTCTTTATCTTCTCCAACCCATGTTTTTCCGCTAGGTGATCGAAGGCGGAGAATATCTTGTTGAGCAGATTCACCAGTTCTTTTGGAGGCTTATAAGCCGAAAGCTCTGTAAAGTTAACAATGTCGGCAAACAGCACCGTTACTTCTGCAAAGCTATCAGCAATTGTGTTTTGCTCCAGTTTCAACCGCTTGGCGATCGATTCGGGTAAGACATTGAGCAGCAGACGCTCAGATTGTTCCTGTTGATAGCGCAGAGCTTCTGCCGCTACTTTACGATACGTGATGTCTACAACAGTTCCTTCGTAATAGAGCAGCGCACCCTTGGCGTCATACACAGCACGCGCATTCTCCGAAATCCAAATTACGGTGCCGTCTTTGCGATAAACCTGAGATTCAAAGTCCGTGATGATGTTGTGTTTCTGCACTAGGCTGATAAATTCGTCTCGACGATTCGGTTCGACGTAAAGTTGTCGCTGCATATCGGCGATCTTTGCTATCAGTTCCTCTGGGGAAGAGTAGCCATAGATGCGGGCAAGAGACGGATTAGCGCTGAGGTAACGTCCTTCAGGTGTTGTCTGAAAGATCCCATTAACGACATTTTCATAAATGTTGCGATATTTCTCTTCCGCTTGCCGCAAAGCTTTCTCAGCTCCTTCTCGCTTTTTTAGATTGCGGGCAAATGCCACAAAAACATAAATTCCTGTTGCCAGTACAATAAGTGCAAAAGCTTCAATGAAAATCTTTTTCCTAGCCAGTTTATCGATGCGTATTTGTAATAATTTATCTAAACTTGGAAAAACACTATCATAAAGTTTAAATTGAGCATCAATGGCTTGCATACCTGCTGCAAAATAGTCGGTTTCTTTAATATTAAGGCTCGGAGCGGTGATGATTTTTTGATTTAATATCTCTATAAATACAGTAGCTATCGCAAAGCTTTCTTGAGCAGATGGTTTTAATTGAGGTTGCAAGTTGGGATTTTCATGAAAGGCGACTTGCATTCCTCTGTTGACTTGATCTATTGGCAATTTGATTAAGCTGGATAGAACGATTAAGTGTGCTTTTTCCTCTGAATTGATTTGTTTTCGTTCCAGTATATTTGTACCCAAGTCTCTTGCTATAGCCGTATTTTCAATTGCTGGAGGAAGTTTCGTTATTACCGTATCCATTAGATAATAACTGTCAAGTTCAGGATCGAGTATCAGGTTGGAAGTATCGCCTACGTGGGCAATCAGGGCAAGAATATCTGCAATCAGCGCTGTGTGGAAATCGAAGCTTTCTTGAGAGCTAAGGGTAGGTGATTGTTTCTTTAGCTCCTGCCACTTTCTCTTTAGCATCTTCCAGCCTTCGGTTGTTTTGAGGATGTTTCCCATCTGACCCTCGACAGCATCAATTGCCTTGAGATCCTCTTCTATTTGAGACTGAATGGCTGTAATTTTTGTTGAAAAAAATATATCACCGCTGAATCGAGAATTTGCTTGGGCGCGATGCTGTACGACATCTTCTAATAGCTCTATTAAGGGAAAACTATAGTCAAGACCTAACTGTTCTTTCTGTGCAAAATCAATTCCTACTTTAATTTCAGCTAGGAGTTGATACACAACCACCGCAAAGGGAAGAAGTAAAATGAGAAATAAGCTGGGTAAACAAAGTTTACTTTTGAGTCTACGAAAATGCTTCTTCAACATTACGGTTTCCATTAAATTTTCCTCAGTATTACTATAAGCGTGACTTGCTCCTTAAATAAATTTTTATTTTAAGGTAACAAATAAATTTAAAAACATAAAAAGTAACAACTGTATAAACAGATTTTTCAAGTGCCCTCTTATAACATTTTGCTTTGACGTTGCATGAAATTAGATGAGCAATGCCTACCCTCCACACTTTTGGGGCACTCTGTTCAGATAGTACGGTTTCTAGGGGTAAGGAGATTGGTAGTTCTATGGTCATTGCCTTTAACATGGATGATACCCCGCTCCTTAAACAGATGAAATAGCATACTAGTCAGCACTCACCCGCTTCTTGATGTGGCTGGGAACTCTTGTACTGGCGGCAATCGTGCTAAAAATCGCGCTGTATACAAACCTACTACCCGCATGAATGTGACCCCTACGTGACAGGCGTCACATTCATACGGTATCCAGCCTCACTAAGTCGTGAGGCGACTGTCATACGCTATCAAGGTTTTCAATCACCAAATCCTCCAGAGAAAAAGTTTACATTTAGAATAAAGAATTCTCGATAGCGCAATGCAAGTTCAAGTGACCAGTAAGCACTCAAGAGTTCTCAAGACTCCCCAACTCAGGGATGTCTTACCAGATACTCATCAGATTGAACCACTCACTAATTCAAACAAGCTGGTGCAGAATATTCCGGAAGCTCAGGAAATAATTTGTCGATTTTTTTTGGACATTGTTAAGCAATGGACACCTGATTTAGTTTTATATGAGTTTAAAACTTTATTTATTAATCCGGGCAAAGCGCGTGACTCAGCACACCTACAAGCACTCAAAAGAATTCTTATTTCTAAAAATGAGGAAGACTTTAAAAATACATTAAAGCGTTCTTGTTATATTCTTCTCAATAACTGGATATTGGCTCGGCACTACCAGGCTTTACAAGATTTAATTCAATTAATTTCTAATTCTGCTGACGGTAATGGCATCTCATCTCCGGCTGTAAAATGTCTAAAGACTTGGCTGGCAGATTTTGTTAATAGCCAAGACTATGAAGAACTCAAGCTATTTGTTTCTAAATATGAAAATCGAGAGCAAGACCATTGGAAGAGCCGTTATGCTTCCTATTTGTTAGCCCCCCAGTATGTTAATAATAAAAATTCAGAAGAACAGCGCCAAGCTGCTAAAGGATTATCGAAGCAGTTAAAAGACCAGTTTAAGTTTGAGCTGGCAATGTACACAGCCCATTCTGAATCTACTGGATTTAACAATAAGAAAAACCAAAATCCTACGGCTTTGGGCGATCAAGCGCTCCGTTTAATTAAAAAAGTTATCGCCAAACGCGGTATGTTCAGCTATGAAAACATTGCGAATATTTTCCTAAAACAAACCAAACAACTGAAGTACAAGTATTTTAAGCAAGGCTTACTAAAATATTTATTTTATTCGACGGGAAACAAAGGTGAGGTAGAGAATTTACAAACTGATTTATGGAAAGTTTTAGAATTCCTCTATAAAGATGCTGATGAAGAAGAGGTCAATAGCCTGCTGCTGATTAAAACCTGTAAACGGGTGATTGAATGTTTAACAATCAAGAATAATGGCGAACCTTCTTCACTGTTTGTTTCATTAGCTTCTGAAGGAAAATCGGTTACTCTAGCAATCCTCCTGCTGAAGATTATTCTAATTTGTCCTCCGACTCGGACGCATTTAGAAGTTTGTCTTGCTAAATTAATTCAATACTATGAAGAATATTCGCAAGAAGAATGTTCTTGGGTAATTAATTTTTTGGAGGTGATAAGAATTACTTTAACGATTTATACGGAAAATGTTCAATTCGATTTAGTGAATATGGAAGAGGATAGTCTCTCCCCGTCGCCTAGTGTTGATGGGAATGCTTATCGAGTTTTTTCTCGGAAGTATGGGAAATAACCGGAAAATTGGCAGTGACTTTAGAGGGCTACCTGTTTAAAGCGGGACGGTGAAACTTAACTACATCATTGAGTCAGGGGAAGACAGCGGATGCCTGGAGTTAGCGTCGGGTTCCTTAGTGGGACTTAAACAAATTTTAACCCCAAACAAAGCCCAAACTAGCTTTATAAGCAAAGAATACGTTCTGATTGTGGTTCAACCACTCAATAAAACGAAAAGACATCGCTGTACGAAACGCCTCT
>NZ_JBHZGO010000028.1:0-32301 GCF_042747725.1 Coleofasciculus sp. H7-2 | reverse complement strand
GTCGCCCGCAATCTAGCTCTCAACCTGTATCGTGATTTAGGCTTTGACAACATGGCTCAAGCTCAGCGTCGTTGTGGGTTCAGCTTGAACCACTTGAAGTCAATCTTTAGAATGAAATAGCCCTGGGCTTATCCCAAACCACAAGATATTCCTGTCTTGGCAAAAAATCGCTCAGATTTTCAGTTACGAGATGATTCAGTTATTTATTTGTGTTGCCAAGCACCTTTCAAATATTTGCCGCAATATGATTTTATTTTTGCAGAAATAGCACAGCGTGTTCCTAAAGCTCAATTTGTATTTCTTCGAGGTGATTTACTGCGGAAACGTCTCTCGCGTGCTTTTGAAGTAGTTGGTCTGCATAGCGAAGACTATTGCGTATTCCTTAAGGTTCCTACTCGCCCAGATTATCTAACGCTCAATTTACTTTCAGATATTTTTCTTGATACGATAAGCTGGTCTGGTGGTAATACAGCGCTAGAAGCGATCGCTTGCAATTTACCTATCGTTACCTATCCTGGCGAATTTATGCGAGGTCTTCACTCTTATAGCTTCCTCAGAATGCTAGGAGTGACAGACACAATTGCTCAAACTGAAGCAGAATATATCGAGATTGGTGTAAAGTTGGGTTTAGACCCAGTTTGGCGGCGCGACGTTGCAGAAAGAATCAAGGCTCACCATGACTATCTTTATGATGACAAAAGTTGTGTAGCAGCTCTTGAAGATTTTTACAAACAGATTGTTCAAAAAGGACTTACGCAGACATAGAGTTACCGATGATTACCCAAGACAAACAACAACGCAACTGGCAACCCATCATCAAACAATTTGAGGCAGTTATCGGGAAAAACGGCGTCGTGCAGCGTCGTGAGGAGTTAATAACCTATGAGTGCGATGGTTTAACTAGTTACCGACAAAAACCTGCCCTCGTCGTGCTGCCGCGCACCACAGAAGAAGTAGCAGCGGCAGTGAAGATATGCGACCAAAATCAAATTCCTTGGGTTGCACGCGGCGCTGGCACTGGACTTTCTGGTGGAGCCTTGCCTGTAGAAGATTGCGTGCTAATTGTTACCGCATTGATGCGAAAAATCCTAAGCATCGACTTAGAAAATCAGCGGGTTGTCGTGCAGCCTGGAGTGATTAACAACTGGGTGACACAAGCCGTTAGCGGTGCCGGATTTTACTACGCACCTGACCCTTCCAGTCAGATTGTCTGCTCGATTGGCGGTAATGTTGCAGAAAACTCTGGAGGCGTCCATTGTCTCAAATATGGCGTCACCACCAACCACGTTTTAGGTTTAAAACTGGTTCTGCCCGATGGCTCTATTGTAGACGTGGGAGGACAAATTCCCGAAATGCCTGGTTATGACCTAACGGGTTTATTTGTTGGTTCCGAAGGCACGTTAGGTATCGCTACAGAAATTACTTTGAGAATTCTTAAAACCCCAGAATCAATTTGCGTTCTTTTAGCAGATTTTACCAGTATCGAAGATGCTGGAGCCGCTGTATCTGATATTATCAGCGCTGGGATAATTCCGGGTGGTATGGAAATTATGGATAATATCAGCATCAACGCTGTCGAAGATGTTGTAGCAACAGGTTGTTATCCCAGAGATGCTGCTGCTATCTTGTTAGTAGAAATAGACGGATTAGAAGTAGAAGTGGCAGCAAATAAACACCGTATTGCCAAAATTTGCACCACAAATGGAGCGCGCAGCATCACCACAGCAAACGAGCCAGAAAAGCGTCTAAAACTGTGGAAAGGACGTAAAGCAGCCTTCGCAGCAGCAGGCAAACTCAGCCCCGATTATTATGTGCAAGATGGGGTAATTCCCCGTACTAAAATGCGATTTGTACTGCAAGAAATTGAAGCTTTGAGTCAAAAGTACGGCTATCGCATTGCTAACGTCTTCCATGCTGGAGACGGCAATCTTCACCCACTTATTCTTTATGATAATTCGATTCCTGGGGCGTTGGAACAGGTGGAAGAATTAGGCGGAGAAATTCTCAAAATTTGCGTAGAAGTAGGCGGAAGCCTTTCTGGGGAACACGGGATTGGTGCGGATAAAAAATGCTATATGCCGCAAATGTTTACCGAAACCGATTTAGAAACAATGCAATGGGTGCGCCAAGTATTTAATCCCAAAGGTTTAGCTAATCCAGGCAAAATATTTCCCACTCCCCGCACCTGTGGCGAAGCAGCACACGCTCAATCTCAAAAGCAGTTTGAGTCAGTTGATGTATTTTAATTCATTGACAAAGAGCAAATGATGCGCTGATAAATTTGGGAAAATATGCGATCGCGCTACAATCTAGAGCCAGAAAGATGCTTTACTTTGCAATCTAGATGGGAGTCTTTACTACAACCGTTTCAGGTTGAGCAAGAGATTGGACAGAAAGTGTTGCTTGACTTATTCAAGGCTTACTCCAGTGCTGGTAGATTTTATCATACCCTGGAGCATATAGAACAAGTTTTAGCAACAATTAACAATCTGCGATCGCTATCCCAAAACTATGCAGCGATTGAATTCGCGGTTTGGTTTCACGATGCAATTTATAACCCTAAAGCTAACGATAATGAGGAAAAAAGTGCAGAATATGCAGTAAACATCTTGGAAGCACTACACATTCCCTCATCAACCATAGAGGCTGTATATTCCTTAATCATAAAAACAAAATATCACCAAAATATAGATAGTATTGACAGCAAAGTTTTTCTAGATGCAGACCTTTCTATATTAGGAGCATCGGCTTCTAAATACAGAGTATATGCTCAATTAATTAGAAAAGAATATTTATGGCTCTCAGATGAAAAATATCGAACAGGTAGGAAACAAGTATTGCAGAGCTTTTTAGAGCGAGAAACAATATATTTTACTGAAAAAATGTTTTTTGCTTTAGAACAACAAGCTAGACAAAATATTAAAGAAGAAATAGGATTGTTATGAAAAAATGTAAGAGCGATCGCTCAATCCGGTGAAGTTATCCTAGAGGCAAAGATGCTTCGGCTGTCTGAAAATAGGAGTTGTGATTTGCTAAATAATCAAAGACAATTACAATTCTGCATGGCTGATGTTGGTGTAGGGGCAAAAAGAGAAAGCGATCGCGCTTTTTGGATCTGCGCGGGTTTCCCAACCGAAAATTTTCTTGATAGCAATTCACGCGATCGCCAGAGCATCCTGTAAAAAATAGATTTCATGCAAAATGCGAATTTGCTTTATTGGTGACTCCTTCGTAAACGGAACTGGCGATCCAGAGTGCCTCGGTTGGACAGGAAGAATTTGTGCAACGGCGAGAAAGCAAGGTTATGACATTACTTATTACAATCTTGGAGTACGGCGGGAAACCAGCGCGGATATTAGATCCCGTTGGCTGGGTGAGGTTGCTTGTCGCTTGCCCGAAGAATATGATGGCAGAATTGTCTTTTCGTTTGGTGCGAATGACACCACCCTGGAAAACGGGAAGACTCGTGTGGAGTTGTCGGATTCCCTAGAAAATTGTCGGGCAATTCTCGAAGCTGCGAGACAGAGGTTTCCAGTCTTGATGGTGGCATCACCACCCGTTGCAGATATTGAGCAAAATTTTAGGATAGCTTGTTTGTCTGAGCAGTTAGCTGGTTTGTGCCGCGATCGCAATGTGCCCTACTTAGATGTTTTTACTCCTTTGCAGGCGTCATCTGTCTGGATAAGTGAGGCAGCAGCGAATGACGGCGCTCACCCCGGTGCCGCTGGTTATGCCGAATTCGCTCTCCTTGTGCAAAGTTGGTCTGCGTGGTTATCGTGGTTAAAGTAGCTCAACCTATAGCAGTTCTCATTTGAATCAATCTCCCCTACCAGGCTACCGTGTACACACAAGTCAGAAGGAGGTTGGGGGTTAGGTCTGTATTGGACTGCGAACCGCTATAGCTCACCCAGTCAGCTTTAGCTTGACATAGCTTCTCGCTGTGAAATTTATTTTCAGGCTTCTAGCGTCAGTGCCATTCAGATTAAGTTGCTAGCTTGTTGCACAAAGTATCCAGCAAACGGGATCTATCTGTCTGCAAATCGAATAAATGTAACCCAAACTGCTCTGACAGTTCCTCAGACACCTTAATTCCCCTAACGCTGCTGCCGTGAGAGTCTAGCGGGGGTGAAAAAATCGCAATGCCCATTTGCTGTGGCACAACCACAATCAGTCCGCCCGATACGCCACTTTTAGCGGGAAGACCCACTTTATACGCCCACTCTCCCGCAAAGTCATACATCCCGCAAGTGTACATGACAGTCAAGATATCTCTGATATAACGGGAATCAACCGCACGCTCTTGAGTAATGGGGTTCATGCCGTTGTTCGCGAGAGTCGCTGCCATTACTGCCAAATCACGGCAATTCACCATCAAAGAACACTGCTGGAAATACAAATCCAGTGCCTCGTCAATTTTCGCGTCGATCATGCCAAAATTGAGCATCAGATGCGCCATTGCTCGGTTGCGATGTCCGGTAGTTCGCTCTGACATGAACACGGACATATCAATAAAGAGGTTGTGTCCAACGTAGCGCCCAAACATATCCAGCATCCGGTTTAAGCGCTCGGTTGGTCCCACTCCTTTAATTAAACTGGTGGTAGCGATCGCTCCCGCATTTACCATTGGGTTATACGGTCGCTTTGAGTATTCATCCAGCTTAATAATTGAGTTAAAAGCATCGCCGGTGGGTTCCACTCCCACCCTCTTTAAGACATAATCGCGCCCATGATCTTCCAGCGCCATTCCGTATATAAATGCCTTGGAAATCGACTGAAGGGTGAACAACTGTTCGCAATCGCCGATTTCATAAACTTGACCATCCACAGTGACAATGCATATCCCGAACCAATCCGGGTTTGCCTTGGCAAGTTCCGGAATATAGTTTGCCAATACACCTTCATGCATTGACTTGTACTTGAGATGCAAATCATTGAGAAAGTTTTGCAGGATGGCACTTGCCATTGGTAATTGGTAATAGGTAATGGGTAATCGCTAATTGTTTAGTGTGACATTAGCGATTAGAAATTAACGTAAACTTGCAGCTGCCTGTTTGATGGGTTCAAGCAAATCTAAAGGTACGTGAAGCATATTCAGCGTGCTGCGATCTGGAGTTTTCGGATCGGGACTGGGGCCATGATAATCGCTGCCGCCTGTCATCAGCAAGCCATATTCAGCGCACAACTTTTTGAGATTTTCGATTTCTTTGGCGCTGTGGTTGGGATGATAAACCTCAACGCCCATTAACCCAGCGGCAACCAATTCCTTCAGCACTTCCTTAACATCACCGCCTCGGAACAGGTAGGGATGCGCCCACACTGGCACGGCACCGCAAGAACGTAACATGGCAATCCCTTCCACAATCGAGAATTTCTCGTAATGCACATAAGCTGGTTTATCATCACCCAGCAGGCGATCGAAAGCTTCCCGCGACGACTGAAAATAACCGGCTTTCACAAGGGCAGTAGCAATATGAGGACGCCCTGGTGCCATGCCTTCACCTAATTCAGGTAACTTTATTGGGTAGCCTAATTCTGCCAGTTTAGCAACCATTTGTTGCGATCGCCGTTTCCGTCCTTCTAGGCGATCGCTTAAAGGTTCCCGCAGCTTTTGTGCATCTGGGTAAAAGCCCAAAATATGTAAGGAACAGTTGTTGTGAACGGTACTGAGTTCCAGTCCGGGGACAATTTCCAGGTTATGCAGTTTGGCAGCAACAAAAGCCTCATCCCAGCCATTCATCGTATCGTGATCGGTGATGGCGAGGGCGCGGACTCCGGCACTCATCGCCGCGTTAACGAGTTCGCTTGGTGTGAGGGTGCCGTCTGAGTATGTAGTGTGACAGTGGAGTTCTAGCATTCTTTAATTGTCGCTTGATTCACGCTCGGTAGGATTGTGCTGGACTAAACTCGACGAAAGATGACCCCGGCAAAACGCCAGCGCTGTTTTCAAGTCGCTGGTTTGCTGTGGATACGCAACTTCTGGACGAGTAATCACAACTAAAGGAATGCCTAACTCTGCGGCAACTCTGCGCTTGATATCTTCTCCCCCAGCAGTTCCCGATGCTTTCGTAACCACAAGGGAAATGTCCCACTGACGCCACAGCGCCGTTTCCAATTCAGTCGAGATGGGAGGACGAATCGCCATCAATCGATCGGGTGTAAACCCTGCTTGTAAAGCTGCTTCTAGCGCCGTCAGCGAGGGAAGAATTCGGGCAAATAAAGTAGACTTTTCTTGCCAAGGACGGAACAGGGACAAGCTTCGATAACCGATTGTCAGTAGTACCCGTTGCTCTTGCAGGTAGTCTCCGGCTAAAAGTGCATCAAAGCTATCTAGCTCAATTACCGACTGCTGATTCAGTTTCGCATCAATAACGGGACGCTCGTAACGGAGATAGGGAATTTGTTGCTTTTGTGCAGTTGCGATCGCTATCTTGGAAATCTCCGCCGCATAGGGATGAGACGCATCCAAAATCGCCACAATTCCTTGCTCTTTTAAAAACCGATCCAGCTGCGCTGCATCCAGATAGCCCACCCAAACTTGCAAGGATAGTATCGATGGATACAGCGTTCTAGCGGCTTCTGTCGTGACAGTAACAATGCAGGGTAGATGGAAGTGAGCGATCGCTTTTGCTAACTCGGCACTCTCCTGAGTGCCCCCAATCAGCCACAGGCATTGCTCAAAGGATGAAGGATTCATTGTTTCTGATTCATCCCTCATCCTTGAGCCTTCCCCTACCCCTTGAGTGCTTTTCTAAAGTTCTGACGATAGGATTTATTGCCAATTGCCAAAGCAGGCCATAAGAGAGCCAGAACCAGCCGACCTTGGCTGAAATTCGTCCGGCGAAACCCCTTCCAGAACCTCCAGCCGCCGTAGCCATAAGCCCCTAGCAATAATAAGCCTAATAACGTACCCATTCAAAAAACCCCCATTAAAACTGACTCTATTTTTGTCGCCACCCGCAACTGTGAATCTTGCCAACACTGTTTGAGACATCCGCTCTCTCGGATTCCCAGAAGATTAGAACATCCTGCCTCATCTCTCAAGTGTAAGCTAGACTACGCAATTGATTCCGGCTACACGGCAAAGTAGCATTGATTCAGTTCTAACCTATCCGAGGTTGAGTTGTAGCTGCACCCTCAAGATGTAACAAAAGCGATTTTCTAGACCGAGGAGCCAGCAGATACCAGCAATCAACGAGATAATTCGGAAGTCGCCGCTAAATTTAGGATTCGCTTTAGAATGAAAGCCTCAAAGGATTTGCCCAGAGTGAAGGCTGCACTCTAATCTTATGAGGGATACCTTAAATTTCAAGGTTATAGGAGACTAAAAGACAAGACTTGGGTCACTCAAATCATCAAGGCAACGCCCGTACCATGACAAAAAATCAGGAGGACTTATGCGAGCAGTGCTGATGGCTGGCGGTTCGGGAACGCGGCTGAGACCGCTGACCTGCGATCTTCCCAAACCGATGGTTCCCATCCTGAACCGGCCCATTGCGGAACACATTATCAACCTGCTCAAGCGGCATCAGATTACCGAGATTATTGCCACTCTGCACTATCTCCCTGATGTCATGCGAGACTACTTCCAAGACGGCAGCGACTTTGGAGTGCAGATAACCTATGCGATTGAAGAAGACCAGCCTTTGGGTACGGCTGGTTGCGTCAAAAACATTGCTGAGTTACTAGATGAAACCTTTTTAGTCATTAGCGGCGACAGCGTTACTGATTTTGATTTAACACAGGCAATTGAATTTCACAAAAAACAGAAGTCAAAAGCAACCATAATTTTAACCCAGGTTCCCAATCCGATTGAATTTGGCGTAGTAATTACAGATGAAAAACACAGAATTCGTCGGTTTTTAGAAAAGCCTTCTTCTAGCGAAATTTTCTCGGATACTGTCAACACTGGCACCTACATTCTGGAACCAGAAGTCCTGCAATACCTCCCCAGCAATCAAGAATCTGACTTCTCGAAAGACTTATTCCCATTGCTACTGGAAAAAGATGAACCGATGTACGGCTACATTGCCCAAGGGTATTGGTGTGATGTAGGTCATTTAGATGCTTACCGAGAGGCTCAATATGATGGTTTACATCAAAAAGTTAAATTAGACTTTGCTTACGAGCAAGTGTCACCCGGACTGTGGATAGGTCAGAACACTCATATCGACCCATCAGCGATAATTGAAGCGCCAGCGCTGATCGGTAATAACTGCCGGATTGGGGCACGAGTGCATATCGAGCCAGGAACCTCAATTGGCGACAATGTGACGATTGGAGCTGACGCAAACTTGAAGCGTCCGATTGTTTGGAATGGAGCGATTATTGGCGAGGAAGCGCATCTGCGGGCTTGCGTGATTGGTCGAGGCACCAGAGTCGATAGGCGATCGCACGTTTTGGAAGGAGCCGTCGTGGGTTCGCTCTCTACCGTCGGGGAAGAAGCGCAAGTCTCGCCCCAAGTGCGTGTTTGGCCTAGCAAACAAATTGAATCGGGCGCGATATTAAACATTAACTTGATTTGGGGTCAAACGGCTCATCGCAATTTGTTTGGGCAACGCGGTGTAAGTGGATTAGCGAATATCGACATCACTCCAGAATTTGCCGTCAAACTGGGTGCAGCTTACGGTTCCACATTAAAGCCCGGTTCCCAGATCACCATCTCCCGCGACCAGCGGAATATTTCCCGCATGGTCAGCCGCGCTTTGATTGCTGGTTTGATGTCGGTGGGCATCCACGTCCAAAACCTGGAGGCAACTGCAATCCCAATTTCCCGCACCGTCATTCCTACTTTCTCAGTGGCGGGGGGTATCCACGTGCGGGTGCATCCAGATCGACCCGACCACATTTTGATCGAATTTTTCGATCGCAAGGGCATCAATATCTCGAAATCCCAAGAGAAAAAAATTGAGGGGGCTTATTTTAAGGAAGACTTGCGGCGAGTCCAGATTCAAGAAACTGGAAATGTTGCCTACCCCAGCCAGGTGCTAGATGTTTACAGCACGGCGTTTGAGAAGCATCTAAATACAGAGGCAATTCGCAACTCAGGCTCGAAGGTAGTCATTGACTACGTTTATGCAGTTTCTGGAGCCATCCTGCCGCAACTGTTGGCAAAATTTGGCTGCGATGCTGTGGTACTGAATGCCAGCTTGAATCAAACGGGACTGGCTGCGGCAGAACGAGAAGCGTTGCTCAATCAGCTGGGTCATGTGGTAGAAGCGCTAAAAGCTAATTTTGGCGTCCAGGTATCAGCGAACGGAGAACAGTTAATTTTGGTGGATGAATCGGGTACGCCGATTCGCGGTGAAATGTTGACGGCGCTGATGGTTAACATGATTCTGACTGCTCATCCCAGAGGAACGGTGGTGGTGCCGGTGCATAGCAGCAGTGCTGTAGAACAGATTGCCCGTCGCCACGATGCCAAGGTGATTCGCACTAAGGCAAATCCCACAGCGTTGATGGAGGCGTCTCAGACAAATCCGAATGTGGTGTTGGGTGGCAGTGGGGAAATGGGCTTTATTTTCCCACAGCTGCATCCGGGGTTTGATGCCATGTTCTGCATTGCCAAGATGATGGAGATGCTGACGATGCAAGAGCGAAATCTGGCGGCAATTCGCGCCGATCTTCCCCGCGTTTACCACAAGAGTTACACGGTGCGCTGTCCCTGGACGGCAAAAGGAGCCTTGATGCGCCATTTAGTAGAAACCCATCCAGCCGAACATCTGGAATTAGTGGATGGAGTGAAGATTTGCAACTACCAGGATGACAGCTGGGTGCTAGTGTTGCCCGATGCTGGTGAGCCGCTGGTGCATATCTTTGCTAATAGTAATGACCGGGATTGGGTTGATGAAACCTTACGGGAGTATCGCGGTCGCGTTCAAGCGTTTGTTGACCAAGAGGAAGGTGTGGAAGAAGTTAAATTGCAATTGGTGTAGGGTGTTAGGTAATCGGTAATGGGAGCATCCCGTGAAATTGCAAATACACGCCCGCACTTTCTTGAAACGTGGGACTACATAAACTGCAAAGGCTGCCGGGAGCAGGCTAAAATTCTTCGCAGCCTCCCAGCAGCCTTTGCACGCGATCGCCCTATCATTCAGGATGTGGGCGCATGCATTGGGATGCTCCCATCGGTAATGAGTGATTAGTGATTCGTCCTTGGTTATTCACTGATGACGAATCACTAATCACAAATAACCGATTACCTGTTACCATACCCACTTTTGGGCCTTCTCTGGTACATTTGTTCTATTATGAATGAGGCCGCTCGGTTCAGCGCGAGGATCTTGGAGTTATGAACAGCTGCATTTTAATGGCGGAGATTATTAGGGAACCGCAACTTCGTTACACGCCGGATACCCAAACGGCGGTTACGGAG
This sequence comes from Coleofasciculus sp. H7-2, assembly GCF_042747725.1. Lineage (NCBI taxonomy): Bacteria > Bacillati > Cyanobacteriota > Cyanophyceae > Coleofasciculales > Coleofasciculaceae > Coleofasciculus > Coleofasciculus sp. H7-2. The sequence continues at coordinate 21,929 of NZ_JBHZGO010000028.1, read as the reverse complement.
ATGATGGTACAGTTTCCTGGACTGCGGGCGGAAGACCCCCCGGCAACGTTGAAGGTAGTCGGCTGGGGCAATTTAGCGCAAGAAATTCAGGGGAGTTTCAAGAAGGGCGATCGCGTTGTCCTTGAAGGTCGCCTGACGATGAACACCATTGACCGGCAAGAAGGTTTTAAAGAAAAACGCGCCGAGTTGACGGCTTCTCGGATTCACAAAGTGGCAATTGATACAGATTTTGACACTCCGGCAGCCGAATTGACTCCTCCTAGCAATGTCGTTCCAATGGGGTCGCGTCGCCCGTCAGCCGCACCCGCTGATGACAGCGATGGGGGAATGTCTGGAGGCTTGCCAACAGAGGAAACACCGCCCAATCGCGTCGCCACCCGAACGGGCAGCCGTTCCACCCCACCGGCTCAAGGAGATATCGACGACATCCCCTTTTAGCAGTCAGTCATTTGTCATGAGTCATTAGTCCTTGGCAACGTATTCATGACTAAGGGCTAATGACTCACAATTAACGGCTATTTGTGAAGATAATCGCGCAAAAAATCAAAGGGGTCTTCGTCATCCCAGCAAGGTTCAGGCCACAGCCAAATGAGAGTGTGGTTAATATCTGCTTCAATTTCCTCGCTGTCATCCCGTTCAAATAGCAAGGAGAGTGCTGTCACGTCTCGCTCTCGCAAAGGCATGAGCGATGCGCCTTGAGAGCCTAAGTCATAGCTTTTGCTCTTGGTGGAAACGCCATAGGAAATGAGGGCGTGTTTCCCAGCCACATATCGCGCCGCCTGGTCGCTCGTCTCCAGCTTTGACCTACAGAGGGCGAGTTCTAATGGGAAGGTGGTGCTGTCGTTCCTAGATGAAGGGATAAGCATGGGTGCGTACTGTAACAGCGTGGCAGCAGCTATATTGGCGAAGCGATCGCGCATAAAACCTGGAGCGATCTCTCGATTCTACGTATAAATGCTTCACCTTTCCCGGCTACAGAACGTTTTGCTTTCCAGCGTTTCGCTTGCCGTTCCGGTTGCCAGCGATCTTTCTTGTCCGTCGGCTCAGTAGATTCACAACCCCTCACACCACAAAAGGGTGTAAGACCCCTCAATCAAGATAATTATTTTCTTGGTATGATGTTGTATTTTAACTTTCTGCTCTACTGCTGTCTATCTATCAATTTATGTAGGGACAAAGTAATGCCACTTTTACAAAGCAAACTAGCTTTACAGAAAGTTACAACTAAGCCTTAAGTTTGATGGCGAATTCTGAGGAAGTGAAATAATTTTGTTTAAATAGCTTTGTTCACTCCTCCTCAAAAAATAGCCTGTGTTTCAATTTCTATACGTTCTGGTTCATGCAATCCAGCCAGTTTTAGTGCCTCTATGCTTTTTGTGTGCCTGGATGTCGTTCCTTTTGATTGGCTGGAGTCTGTTTAGTGCTATCTCAGAGAGTTTTACCAAAGCCAAGCAAATGCACAGCATACCTTGTGCTGATTGTCGATATTTTACGGGCGATTACCGGCTCAAGTGTACCGTACAACCCAGCATTGCCCAGACTGAAGAAGCAATTAACTGCTCTGACTATCGTCCAATTCCCGGTTTTTCGCTCAATCAAGACACAATCTAAAATTGCACCGGGTGTTTTTTTACTCTCTGAATCGAGAATGCTAATTCAAAAGCTCAATGACTGCGAGGAATTTATTGCCGGTGATGCCACTCAGTTGAGAGAGTTATTGCATCCGGATAAACAGCCGGTAGAATTGCGTTACAGCTTGGCTCACGCGATTCTGCCGGTGGGACAAACTTCGACACCGCACGCGCTAACAACTTCCGAGGTTTACTACATCCTTAGCGGTGCTGGTGAGATGCACATTGATGATGAAACCCAGTTGGTAGAACCTGGAGATACGGTGTATATTCCGCCGAATGCCAAGCAATTTATTCATAGTTGCGGAACTGAACCGTTGGTGTTTATCTGCATTGTCGATCCGGCGTGGCGCAAGGAAGACGAGACGGTTTATGACGCCTGAGTTTATAAATGCTGGCAAAATTTATAAATTGCCGCTACAGCCATTTCGTTGCCAGCGATCGCATTATTTTTTAATTGCTTACTCACTCGGAAATGCCTGATTCATTAAATTTAAATCTTTAAAACAACAACAGCACTCCAACCAGACTTGCTTAGTGATTTCCTCTTATGGGCAATTCGACGCGGAGTTGCACTAACTTACAAAGTTTAGTTGCATAGCTCCCTAGTCACTAGCTTAGGAAATATCAGCCTTCTGGGTGAGTGCTGCTGTTGTTGGATGAGACAGATGTTAAATGAAACAGCGTTTTTACCTCTCAAGTCGTATGTGAACCGCGCTGTAGAATCTGTCAGGGAAGCTTTTTAGCTTCATATTTTTACTTTAGCAGGCATCTCCGGAAGCACCAGTAAATGAAACCAAAGTTCACATTTTTAGACAGAACTACTATTAAGATTACGAAACAAAATTAAGCGGTAATTGTGGGTGTTATTGTGGGTGTTAACGAATCGAGCGATCGCATCCACGAAACCCATACAAATGCCCCTAATCCCCAGTGGGAACTTCGTCCCCGCTCTTGGGGTGGGGTTCCGGGTTTCAGAAGATTAGGGGTAATCAACCAGACTTGATATCAGCCGCGATAGGGGCACCCACAAGAGACGGGTGCCCGCCAACGTCGGAACTGGTGCAGTAGCCCTCTACTAGCCGCACTCACCCAAAGGGCTAAGAAACTCAACAACACTAGAAAAGTCCGCTGCCGAAACGTCTAGTGGCAGCCTGGGAGGCATTGGCACTCGTTAACAACTCATGGCGAATCTTCAATCGAGGTTGGCTAAGTTCACCTTGGCTTCTGGAGCCTGATAGATACCACCAGAAACCTGTAACTTCTGTAAAAATTCTTGAGTTAACTTAAGGAATGCCTTGGAGCCAGATGAATTAGGGTTGTTGAGAATCACCGGCATAAAACTATCAACTGCCTTAGAGACATTCACATCCATTGGAATGCGGGTTTTGAAAATTTGGGCTGGGGTAAAATCTTCAGTGACTCGCTGCATCACTTGCTGGTAATATCTTCCGCTGAGTATATTCCCTGACATAATAAAGACAATTCCCATCAGGCGGAGATTGAGTGGCCCATCCAAATTATGACTTTCTTTGAGCTTATTAATCCGTCTTTCTAGCAGTTGAATTCCTACAACGGATAAAGGTTCTGGTCTAGCTGGTAGCAAGTAGAAATTACTGGCGACAATCCCGCTACGAGTTAAAAGATTGTAGCCAGGAGCGCAGTCCAGAATAATGAAGTCGTAATCTTTAATTATCGGCTGTAAAATGCCTCTGACTAATTGCTTTTCAAAGTTATTCCAAACTTGAATAAAATTACTATCGCCGTCTCTTAGCGCTCTTTCATGGAGCATCTCAGACACTAAAAATTCATCGTAGAGATCGATATCCCCTGGCAATAAATCCAGCCCTTTAATCGTGCAAATGTAAGGCTGAATAATATCTTGAATTGAAAGATTGGTTGGACTATCGGGTTTAACTGCTTTATAAACCAGCTGTCTCAACGTGCGTTTTTCTTTCCGGCTCTTGCCAAAGTCCTGTGGAGACATCAGGCTGAGCGTAGCACTGATTTGCGTGTCTAAATCGACGACTAAAACCCGCTTCCCATGATGTTTGGCTAAACAAGTCGCCAAGTTGACGCTGAGAGTCGTCTTACCGACGCCGCCTTTCATGTTTACCGTTGCAATGACATATCCCATTTGTTAGCTCCTCTCAAGCCTACTGCCCGCTAGATACAAAGCGAATCGCAGTCACTCAATCCCTGGTCAACTGTTACAGCCTTAATAATAATCTTGGATTCGTCGTCGTAAGGCAATAGTGCGATATGAGAGTTGCGACGATTTGGGATCGCGGTGTTCCGTTCGTCAGGTACATCGCCTATCAAAGCGGAATCTCTCCAGAATAGCGATGGCAAGCGTGATCGCTTCTCTTACCCTACAGCGTTTGCCCAGCACTTGCGCTTAAATCAACTCTCCCAGATTTCTGAAAATTATGTAAACTTTTATAAATAAAGCAAAAAAGCAATCAATATCTATGACAAGTAATAGTGGATTTGGCAAAGTTCAAAAAACAAAAAAAGCACGCCATAGCTCCGCCAAACGCACCGAAGCTTCCAAGCAGTACGACAAGATGAAGGGGGAAGGAGTACCAGAATTCAATATCTACATTCGCATCCAAGGTAAAAAAAACTGGTTTCCCGTCGGTTCCCTGGCGGTGAATCGCACCAGTAAGATTAATCAAGCTATCTTCGACACCCAGGAAGATTTACGCCAAGGAGCTTTTCGTCTATTTCCTGTCCTCCGCAAGAACCAGAATAATTTGGAATACGGCTATCGCCTCAAGGGTTCTGAATATGCAGATGAGCCAATCCAAGTTGCCGTTCCTCCTCAGCCATCTATACCGAACGCTATTCAAGCAACGATCGATAAGCTGAAGAATAGCTTCTCTGCTCTCTTGAAGCGCGGTTAATTTGTTGTTTAGTTCAAGGATGCGATCGCTCCAGGTTTTATGCGCGTAAGTAAGCCCTACTCACATAAAATATGCCGTTCTTAGCGGCTGTTTGCGTAGTAGGGAAGAAAACGCGATCGCATCCAGCTCACTCTTGCCAGTGCCAGCCCAGCAGAAGCTGAAGTTTAAAAGGAACTCAACGCACGTCCTTAAGAAGCGGTCAATACCCTGACGCGAAAACCTCACTCTGAGGACAATCGGATAGGTTTAAGGTTACAATCAGTGCCGTGGAGAGGAAGAACACAATTGAATTTTAATCCTGAGCTTTGCCGCAACGAGAGTGAAGTTGAAAGCAAACTCATCGTTCAATATTTACTGCCACAGCTAGGATACACTCCCGATACCTGGCATCAAGAGATTGCCGTTGGCAGCATTCGATTAGACTTCTTGGCATTTGCAGCGCAAGTCATTCCATTTGTATTAGATGACAATTCGCCATTAAGCGTTGTCATGGAAGCAAAGCATCCCAATCAAAACTTAAATGGACATACTGGCAGACTCAAGCGCTACTTAACGAGTTTAAATGTAGAATATGGATTGCTAACTAATGGCAAAGAAATCCGAATTTACAAGAAAGTTCAAGATGACATTCAGCTAGTATTTCACTGTTACGGTAGAGAACTTAACTCAAAAATAGACGATGTTAAAACTCTTATTGGTAGAGACAGCTTAAAGGGAACACCTCCTGAATATCCAACTGAAGTCAAAAAAATCCAGACCGATCCAATTAATATCCAAATCACTTCCTCTCAAAACTTAGCAGAGAAACCTTCGATTGAAATAACAAACTTACAAGCTGATTCAATTAATTTTCAACCCCTATCCACTGCAATTTTAGAAGAAGAAAGGCAACATACTGTGAAAATAATTGCAATTTACCACAACAAAGGCGGCGTAGGGAAAACAACAACCGTAGTCAACCTAGCCGCCGCTATTAGGAAGAAAGGAAAAAAAGTCCTTATTGTTGACTTAGATAGTCAAGCTAACACTACCTTTGCCGCAGGCTTAGCAAAATTTGATGATGAAGAACTAGACGATCTAAAAGATTGCAATGTTCGTCATTTATTGCAGTCAGAAGACTTTTATCCCATCAAGGAAGTTTCTAAAAAATCTCAATATACTAACCCTGAAATTGATGTATTGCCTTCCCACATCAGTTTAATGCAATACGAAACCGATCTAAATCAACAAGATTCTAGTAAACTAATGCTCCTGCAAAAACTAAAAGCAGTAGAAGCTCAATACGATGTTGTAATTATTGATACACCACCATCTTTAAACCTTTATGCAAGAATTGCCCTAATTACAGCCGACTATCTAATTATTCCTTCCGATCTAAAACCGTTTGCTAATCAAGGGTTATTAAATGTCAAAGAATTTGTTAAAAAAAATAATGAGTTCCGAAAATTCCTTAATAAGCCACCCATTGAAATCTTAGGGGTTCTTCCTTGTAAAATATCTACAAATTCAAAATTTGTGCAATATACCTTACCAGGGCGCTTAGAAGTGATTCCCAAACGCTACGGGTTAAAAGTAATGGAAAGCGTTATTTATGAAAGAGAGGATCTGGCAAAGTGTACCGAAAAAGTTCAGATTGTAGGTAATATGGAAATACCAGATCCAATATCAGTTCTTGATTTCAAGCCAGATTCCCTCTCAGCCAAGGAATTTGAGTTACTAGCAAAAGAAGTTTTGCGCGAAATAGGAATAACTCCATGAAATTATCCACTTCACTTGTAGCCGTAAAAAAAATAAATTCTAATGTTCCCCGCTCAATTTTTTTAGAAGATGATTTAAATCGGGCTGCTGAGTTAATTTTACAAGCTGAAGGTATTATTAATCCCCCAGTTATTCGCCGAACCAGTCTGGAATCCTATGAGGTAGTTGATGGAGACTTTGAATACTACGCCGCTGTTAGGGCAAGGGAGATAGATCCTCGTAAAGGCGAAATGATCGGAGCTTTCATTATTGAATCTGAAAATGAAAAAGTGCTGATAGAGCAGGTTAAACTCCTGAGAAATAAAGGTTTTTTTAATAATCAGGAAGAAGTTGCTGACACACAGCCTTTAAATACGGTTAAACCATCAAATAAGGCAATACAACTTGAAATATTGCCTGAAATTGAGAGTTTGATAGATAGAAAATTTCAACTGATTAGCAACAGACTCAGTGAACATATTGATGAATTTTTTCAAAAAATTGAACCTATCCTGAATCAGCTAGAAAAAGTTGTAAAGACGGAAGAAGATAAGACTGCGCCTAAAAAATATGACTACACTAAAATGAAACTTCCGGAGTTAAAAGCGATCGCGAAAGAACGGAATATAGAAGGACGTACAAAGATGAAAAAAGAGCAACTCATTGCAGCTATTAAAAAAGCCGATGCAAGTCCACATTAACTAATAACCTTATAATTTGACTGGTTACAACGCATTAAGTGCAGGAACTCGCAAAGCTTTCGGTAACAGCGATCGCTTCAATTTACTTCTTCATCAATTAGCCGCTTCTCGAACTTGCTCGGCGTAATCTTTGGGGCGAATTCGACGGAAGGTTTGGAGAGCAAATTGCCGCAAACTGGTAGGTAAGTAAGACAGCATTATACCAAAAGTTACTTGACGCGAACTCCCCAAAACTTGGCTAGATTCTTGCAAGAGTTTGCGTCCCTCTGAAGTTTCGCCATTTTCTATCAGCCTTAAACCTAGCGCTTGTCGAGTTCCGGCAAGTTTATTTAATCGCGTTTTTTCTAATTGCCGATCTGGAAATTCGTAACTATTTAGACAGAAAGATTTTGCTTTTAAAAAGTGAATATTTTGTTTTAGACTATTTTGACCGCCGTGCATTCGATATTCCATGAGAAATTCTGGCAGGAAGTATCCATTCTTGCTGGCGATCGCTAACCTCACCAGTAAATCAAAATCCTCACAACCATCTGCTTCCGGACGCATATAATCGACTTCCTGCAAACACTCCATCCGAAAAAGCGTAGAACCAACCTGCAAGCTCTGTTTTTTGAAGGTTTCCGTAATTAGATCGGGGATAATTCCCTCTTTAAGTTTGTCCTTTCCCCACTTAGCAGAATTTTCTAAAGTGGCTGATTCATTGCGTTCTCCCCTGGCATCGATAATCCAGTGGTTTGTACAAACAAAATCTATTGTTGGATTAGCGTCTAAAACAGCTACCGTTTTTTCTAAAAATTCAGGCGTTAGCGCATCATCATCGTCAAATTTAATAAAATAAGTTCCACAAGCGGCTTCAAAACCAGAGCGCATATTTCGACTGCGCTTAATATTAACCGGATGCCGGATATAGCGAATTCTCGAATCGTTCCATTGACTCACTACTACTGGAGTGTCATCAGTAGAACCATCGTCACAGATAATTAGTTCAAAATCTGTATAAGTTTGAGCCAGCACGCTATTCACTGCGTAAGGCAACAAATTAGCTCGATTGTAGGTGGGAATGCAAACGCTAACTTTGGGCATAAGCTGAAGTTGTTGTTACTTGTTAGTTTTACGCAGTAGATACACGCTCTGGCAAGTCTAGTATGAGGCGAAAGCCTATAGTATCGATATTATCCCTCTCCGTAAAATCTAACCAAACGCTCAGTCTACGATGAAGATTTTAATGCTCTCTTCCACCTTTCCCTATCCGCCAACACGGGGGGGAACGCAAGTAAGGACGTTTAATTTACTCAAGTATCTCAAGTCTAGCCATGCGATTACTCTAATTACGCAGCGCGGTGGAGATGTTACGGACGAAGAAATAGAAGGACTGCAAGAGTGGGTGGACGAGTTGGTGGTTTTTCCTCGTCCCCAGGAAAATTCTCAAGTAGGAGTGTTGGGGAAGCTGCGGCGCTTCAGTACGTTTTTGCAGGAGGGAACACCCCCCAGCGTGCTGTCTATATACTCCCCAGAGATTCAGAAGTGGGTGGATGAAGCAGTAGCTGCTGGCAAGTTTGAGGCGATTACTTGCGAACATTGCGTGAATGAAATCTATGTGCGCCCTGAGTGGCGGCGCAGGGATGGGAAAACCCCGGCGCTGCGGACGGTGGTGAATATCCATAGTTCTGTCTACGGGACGTGCAAGAACCAGCTAGAAACGGGGACATCTGAGAAGCCATTGCGAGATCGGCTAAATCTGCCGCTGTTGCGCCGCTATGAACAACGCTACTGTTCTAAATTTTCGGCAATTGTGGTGACGACGGAGGAAGATAAGCAGCAAATTCAGGAATTTAATCCCAATGCCCAAATTCAAGTAATTCCGAATGGGGTAGATTTTACTCAGTTTCCCATGCGTTCCGCCGATCCGGGGGGACACCGATTAATTTTTATTGGGGCGATGGATAACACGCCGAATATTGATGCGGTGCGCTTTTTCAGTTTGGAGGTGTTCCCGGAGGTTCAGAAGCGATATCCAGATGCGACGCTGGAACTGGTGGGCGCTCGTCCGGGAACGGAAGTTGTAGATTTAGGGAAGCGTCCTGGGATTAGTGTGTCGGGGCGCGTGCCTTCAATGGCAGAGTATTTGCACAAGTCTTGCGTCTGCGTGGTGCCGATGCGGACGGGATTTGGGATCAAAAATAAAACGTTGGAGGCAATGGCAGCTGGGGTACCCGTGGTGGGGAGCGATCGCGGTTTGGAAGGATTAGCGGTTGATGGGGAAAACGTGCCGTTACGGGCGTTACGGGCTAACCGGGTGGAAGAGTATGCGGACGCGATCGCCAAGCTGTTTGAAGATGCCGATCTCAGAGAGCAGTTATCGAAAAATGCGCGATCGCTTATCGAAACAGAATACACCTGGGAAAGCGCCGGATCTCGTTACGAACAGGTGCTGCATTCACCTTAAATCCCTCGTTAACGGGGAAAGTAGGATTTCTCTCTCCCCGTACCTCCCTCTATCCCCCGCTAGCGGGGATGACAAGCAAGAAGCGATTAGGAGGCGTCGTCCGCGTCTCTAAGCGTCTTCAGGATTGAGCTGCATCATTTTCCAGGTGGTATAAGTTCCAATCGGACTCCACAACACATAGGGAACTAGCAACAGAGACGCCCAACCGGAAATCGGCAAGACTATTAGTGCCAGAATTAGACCTAAAACGGAACCAATTGCGCCAATAATTGTGCCAACTTTAAGGCTGCGTAGCCTCAACATCATTGGGTTATAGGCGACAATCGTAATTTCTACTAAAAGATAGAACGCCATCAGCCACCAATTTTTGGTTTTTTCCCAGACAATATAAGCTGACCAGGCACCGCAAATAAAAACGACTGTCCAAATAATTGGAATTAATGGCTCAAACGTTAACCATCTTGGTCGTTGCAGGCGCTTGAACCACTTGACATCATTCGGCGTAATGATGTTACTCCCCAGCGCCACTAAAAGAGTCACGCCCCCAATCACCATCCAAGATTTAATAATCATTCCCCTTCCCTTCGCTCCACCAGACCTGCAAGCTTCTGTAGCGATTGTGTCAAGTTCAAGAGGAAGCTGTAATCACCCCCTAGTCTGAAACTAAGTAGCGATCGCGCTTAATTTATGTTGTGGTTGGGGAATGCGATCGCTACTTTCACACCACTACTAACGACTTATCTTCTTCCCAAGCAAGTAATGGCTCAAGTTTCCCTGTTTCTGTAAATGTTCTAGCAGCCAGCAGGCATCGGAGCAAATCCACACACATCTTTGCGGGATAAATCCCTTCTTGTCCACCTACCACCAGCTTTTCTATTTCATCTGGTTTTGATGGATCGACTAAAACATGAAAGTTAAGATTATCGAAAGTTACAGTGGCAACATATTTTCCAGCCTTCCCACCCCCAACTGTCATGTAAATTGTGTCACTAGCTGATAATTCAACTAAGTTCTTGATCTCGCCATCTAACTCACGGATGGCTGCTTCTATTTGACTCCAAATTGCGTTTTTAATTAACTCAGTTTCAACTCTGTTACCAACCCATTTTTCTACTGATAGGTTGAATATAATCTTTATTACCACCTTTTCTTCTACATCGGGCCAGCGGTCAAAACCAAGTAACTTCCCAACCTCAGAATTTTTCCAAAAGGCTTGACGTTCAGCATAGGACATTATTTGATTTGTCCCCACACGAACTTGTTCAGGAGTCAACTGGCGTGGGGTATCCCCATTGTTGCTCTTGTCTTCTTGTGAATTCTGCGGCGTTGTCTCTTGTGAATTTGAACACATATCCATCTTCTCCGGGGGCAATGGTTGTGGCACCGATATACTGCATCTCGATTATGTCTCTATAGTAGTCAAAGGCTGAATCTACAGAAACTAGCACCAGAGGCGTGTCGTTCATCCCACCAGAACAATACCGCAAACTTATTTGCGTCACATACCAAATTAACCATTTTCCTATGGGTTCAATCAAGCGGTTAGCTTGTTGACCTCTGCTAACAGGATTAGTTTCTAGATGCTCAATTTCTAGAGTATGCGGTGTGCCGGGGTAAGGAAAGACAATATACCTAATTAATCCCCAGACTTGCTCCTCATACACCAGCTTGACAATATTCTGCACTTCAAAATCAGTACGTTGCCACAACTCTTGCCAGTTAAAAGTCCAATTATTTGGCATATCATCTATGGTTGCAGGAGAAATTACAGCATCTTGTTCACCAGCAGCTTGTGTCAAGATTCGCACGCGATACGAGCCGATAGCTATCACTTTATCAAGTGTCATTTTTTAATATAGCCACCTGTGAGTTACTTTATTTCAGGTAGCCCTGACCATTGAGTTTATAGGTGAGGTTTGAATAAAACTCTACATCACGCCATAATGGCGATTGAACATAGGATACACCATACAAAAGCGTGCAATTTTGTTCTGGTTAGTTGGCAGGAGCAATCGCCCTTTAGCAATGTTTTGCTAGCATTGGGCGATCGCGCTTAATTTATGTTGTGGTTAGGGAATGCGATCGCGCAATGCTTGTGTTGTGGTGAGTTGGGAGGGCGATCGCGTAATACTTGTGTTGTGGTGAAGAATGCGATCGCGCTTAATTTATGTTGTGGTGAGTTGGGCGATCGCGCTTAATTTATGTTGTGGTTGGGGAATGCGATCGCTACTTTCACACCACTACTAACGACTTACAGCGTTTTCTTTCTGGATGAGGTACAGTCAAGCTTCCAAAATCAAAGGTTTTAGGCGATCCTCGTACCTCACTAGCTTCAAAAGTGCTGTATCTTCTTCCCAAGCAAGTAATGGCTCAAGTTTCCCTGTTTCTGTAAATGTTCTAGCAGCCAGCAGGCATCGGAGCAAATCCACACACATCTTTGCGGGATAAATCCCTTCTTGTCCACCTACCACCAGCTTTTCTATTTCATCTGGTTTTGATGGATCGACTAAAACATGAAAGTTAAGATTATCGAAAGTTACAGTGGCAACATATTTTCCAGCCTTCCCACCCCCAATACTCAACAGACAAAACCTTGAGTTTTTGTAAGTCCGCGCAGGCGGACTTAGTTTGTGTAGCCGCGAATTACATTCGCCAGGGCTTAAGTTGACTTAGCCGAAGATACCGCCGAAAAATTCGATAGCTTCCTTCAAAGAGGTGATGAAAACGTCAATTTCTTCGCGGGTGTTGTAGAAATACAAACTTGCCCGTGCAGTAGATTGTACTTTCAAGTAACGGTGTAAGGGTTGGGTGCAGTGATGTCCGGCACGGATGGCGATGCCAGCTTGATCTAAGATAGTGGATAAGTCGTGAGGGTGGACATCTCCAGCTGTAAAAGCAGCGAGTGGCGCTCTACCTTCGCCTGTGCTGGTGGGTTGAGGTCCGTAGAGTTTGATTTCGGGGATTTGCTGCAACTGTTGCCATAGATGGGCTGTCAACTCAGTTTCGTAGGCGTGGATGTTGTCTCTGCCTACTTCGGTGAGGTAATCTATAGCTGCACCGAGAGCGATCGCTTCCCCAATTGATGGCGTTCCGGCTTCAAATTTGTGCGGCAAATCTGCGTAGGTGGCATGGTCGAGAAACACATCGGCAATCATCTCCCCACCGCCTAAGAAGGGAGGCATGGAACGCAGTAAGTCTAGCTTGCCATAGAGGAAGCCAATCCCAGTCGGGGCGCACATCTTGTGACCGGAGGCGACTAGCCAATCGCAATCCATCGCTTGCACGTCTAGCACCATATGTGGTGCGCTTTGGCAAGCGTCGATTAAGACTTTGGCACCGTATTGGTGAGCAATTTCAATAATTTCTTCCACTGGATTTATACATCCCAAAGTGTTAGAAACGTGAAGTGTGCTAACCAGTTTGGTTTTGTCGGAAATCAGAGATTTGAATTGTTCTAAATCAAAAACTCCTTCTGGTGTCAGTTCCACAAACTTCAGCACTGCGCCAGTTTTTTGCGCTGTCAGTTGCCAAGGGATTAAGTTGCTGTGATGTTCCATCACCGAGAGGATGATTTCGTCTCCCCGCTGCAAATTACTTAAACCCCAACTGTAAGCAACTAAATTAATTGCTTCGCTAGCATTTCTAGTGTAAATAATTTCTTGGCGTGAGGCTGCATTTACGAAAGCAGCAACTTTGTCCCTCGCACCTTCGTAAGCGTCTGTGGCTTTGGCGCTAAGCGTGTGAACGCCCCGGTGTACGTTGGAATTATACTGCTCGTAGTAATCCCGAATCGCGTTTAGCACCGCCAGAGGTTTTTGGGATGTGGCGGCGTTGTCTAGGTAAACTAGGGGTTTGCCATTGACTTCTTGGTGCAGAATTGGAAAATCTGCACGGACTTTATCGGCGAGTGTTCTGTCTTTGGTTAGAGTCATTGGTAAAAAGGTAATTGGTAATTGATAATTGGTAATTGGTAACTGGTAAAAGTTAGAAGTTATTTCTTCAAAATCCCATTACCCATTACCTATTACCTATTCCACACTATTCGATTGTTCTACAAGCAACACATCGAGAGAGGCTTGTTTGCAGAGAAGCGATGGGAATCTGGTTGATAATTTCTATAGCAAAAGCGTCAACTAACAAGTTGTTAGCACTCACTTTGTCTAAACCGCGACTTTGCAGGTAAAAGACTTCCTCATCATCCAACTGACTTACTGTTGCACCGTGAGTACATTTCACGTTATCGGCAATGATTTCCAGTTGGGGTTTAGTATCGACTCTCGCTTTAGGCGACAACAGCAAGTTACGATTTAATTGTCCAGCATCCGTCAATTGTGCTGCTTTGGCAACAAAGACTTTCCCATTAAAGACGGAATGAGCCTTATCAGCCACAATACACTTTTGTAACTGGCGAGTGGTGCTGTGGGGATGGTTAAGAATAATCGCGCTGTGAGTATCGCCAATCTGTTCCCCTGCAATCATGGTTAAACCATTGAGAGTGGTTTCAGTTTGTTCGCCCAACTGATAAATTTCTAAGTTGTGGCGCGATATTTTGCCACCCAAACTCACTGCATTGCAAGTGTAGCGACTGTTGCGGGATTGCGCGATCGCACTCTTGCCAATATGAAACGCTGCGCCACTATCTCGTTGAATCCGGTTGTGGCGAACTTCAGCATTTTCTTCTACCCAAATCTCTGTAACCGTATTGATTAAATACGGATGAGTTTTATCCGCACACCAGTCGCCAACTGGCATATAATCTTCTATCAGAGTTACTTGAGAGTTAGGTTCAGCAACTACCAAACAGCGTGGCTGAGAGAGAGTAGGGCGATCGCTAAAAGTAGACAGAAACAGCAAATGAATCGGTGTTTCTACTACCACATTTTTCGCCACCCACACTATAGCAGCATCAGTTAATCCTGCCGTATTCAGGGAGGTGAATACCTCATCAAAACCCTTTTGTTGGGCGAAATAATTACCGATCCGAGTGCGATAAGTTATTGGCAATTGGGCTAAATTTCCGACAAATATCTCATCGGGCAAATTAGCAATAGATGACAGCGCCGGTGCATAAACACCGTTAACGAAAACTAGACGACTTTCGGCTGCTTCTGCTAAAGTCAATCCTTCAATTGCTGACTGGGGTACATCCGCAGATTTAGCAGCTTGGAAAGACAACTTTAACAAAGGCGAGATGTCAGTGAAGCGCCACTCTTCATCCCGCGTTGTGGGAAACTTGAGATGAGGTATCCAAGAGGAGGAGCGATCGCGTAATTCTTGCAACCAGCTAACCATCTCTGGATCGAGTACCTGTAATTCCTGACTGCGAGACAAGTTTAACAACTCAACCAGCTTGGCATCTCGATTAGTCGCAGCAGACTTTAACCCAATGTCTTCGGGATTGGGAATAGAAGTTACTTGAATTGTCATTTTGCCGCCACCTCAGCTGCTTCTTCTTCCCTTACCCATTCATAACCGCGAGATTCCAGTTCCAAAGCCAATTCTTTCGTCCCGCTGGTAATAATTCGTCCGCCTTCCATTACGTGAACGAAATCTGGCACGATGTAATTCAGTAGCCGCTGATAGTGAGTAATCACCAGCATCGCATTCTCTGCATTTGCCAGCTGATTCACGCCATCCGCCACAATCTTCAGCGCATCAATATCTAACCCTGAATCCGTTTCATCCAAAATGGCTAACTTTGGTTCTAGCAGTGCCATTTGCAGAATCTCGTTCCGCTTCTTCTCACCACCAGAAAAACCTTCATTCACGCTGCGGCTAAGAAAAGCAGGATTCATCTTTACCACATCCAGCTTTTCATGCACCAACTCATCAAAATCAAAAGCATCCAATTCCTCTAATCCCTCAGCCTTGCGACGAGAATTATAGGCAACTCTGAGGAAATCCACATTACTAACACCAGGAATTTCTAAAGGATATTGAAAAGCCAAAAATATCCCAGCCCTGGCACGTTCTTCTGCTTCCATTTCCAGAAGATTTTGCCCCCGAAAAATCACCTCACCGCCCGTCACCTCATACGCCGGATGTCCAGCCAAAACCTTAGAAAAGGTGCTTTTTCCAGAACCATTTGGTCCCATAATGGCATGGATTTCTCCCGCCTTCACTTCCAGATTCAAACCCTTAAGAATCGGAATTTCATCAACATTTGCCGTGAGATCCCGAACAGATAGGATAACCTCACTATTTTCAATAATCATCTTTCCTCTCTTCTTCCTTGGTGCCCTTAGCGTCTTCGCGGTTTTTATTCTATTTCAGCATAAAGGTAGGCAATGCCCGCCTTACCTTTTTGAGTAAAGAAATTCAACCGTAGATAAACACAGATAAACACGGATGATTTATCTGTATTTATCTGTAGTTTCATTTATCCCACACTGCCTTCTAACTTCATGCTCAACAACCTATCAGCTTCTACAGCAAATTCCATCGGCAGCTGATTAAACACATCCTTACAGAAGCCACTAATCATCATCGAAATAGCATCTTCTGCCGAAATGCCCCGCTGTGAGAAAAAGAATAGCTGTTCTTCCCCAATCTTCGAGGTAGAAGCTTCATGCTCCACTTTCCCGGTGTTATTTTGCACCTGGATATAGGGGAAAGTATTCGCTTGGGCATTATCTCCAATCAGCATCGAATCGCACTGAGAATAATTTCTCGCGCCCTTTGCCTTGGGACCAATTTTCACCAAACCGCGATAGCTATTTGAAGATTTACCCGCCGAAATTCCCTTGGAAATAATCGTGCTGCGAGTGTTTTTGCCAATATGCACCATCTTGGTTCCGGTGTCGGCTTGCTGCATATGATTCGTTAGGGCAACGGAGTAAAATTCACCCACGGAATTATCGCCAACTAGCACGCAGCTGGGATATTTCCAGGTAATCGCCGAACCCGTTTCTACCTGTGTCCAAGAAATCTTAGAATTGACTCCCTGACACAATCCCCGCTTGGTGACAAAGTTGTAAATACCGCCTTTGCCGTTTTCGTCTCCGGGGTACCAGTTCTGTACTGTGGAGTATTTAATTTCAGCGTTGTCGAGAGCAACGAGTTCCACCACAGCTGCGTGCAGCTGGTTGGTGTCAAACATCGGTGCTGTGCAGCCTTCCAGATATGACACAGAGCTGCCTTCTTCGGCAATAATCAGCGTGCGCTCAAACTGCCCCGTGTCGCCGCTGTTGATGCGGAAGTAGGTGGAGAGTTCCATCGGGCATTTGGTGCCTTTGGGGATGTAGACGAAGGAACCATCGCTGAATACGGCTGAGTTGAGGGCGGCGAAGTAATTATCGGCTACTGGCACAACGCTGCCGAGGTACTTCTGCACCAGCTCTGGGTGTTCCCGCAAAGCTTCGGAGATAGAACAGAAGATCACGCCATCTTTGGCTAGCTTCTCTTTAAATGTTGTGGCAACTGAAACACTATCGAAGATGGCATCTACGGCAACGTTAGACAACCGCTTTTGCTCTGAAAGCGAAATACCTAGCTTCTCGTAGGCTTCTAACAAAGTTGGATCGACTTCATCCAGGCTGTTCAGCTTTTTGGGCTTTTGCTTCGGCGCGGAGTAGTAGATGATGTCTTGGTAGTCAATCTTGGGATACTTGACATGAGGCCAAGTTGGTTCGGTCATCTTCAGCCATTGGCGATATGCTTTGAGGCGAAACTCTAGCATGAACTCCGGTTCTTCTTTCTTGGCGGAGATCAGGCGAACAACGTCCTCACTGAGTCCGCGAGGAATGGTATCTGCCTCAATGTCAGTGACAAAGCCGTATTTATAGGGCTGATTGACTAAGGTCTTGACGCTTGCAGTCATAGATAAAAGTGTTCTCGCGTGTTTGTTTCGGACAAATCTCTCAGGATGGCAGGCTCAGGGCATGGGCGTCCGGAGTAGATCGCCCAGTCAAACTGCAATTACAATAGTAAAACAACAGGCTTGTTGCTTTACTTAATTCTATTTTAAAATACTTTAGCAACATAGATGTTGTCAAAGTCCAATAATAGGAATTTTACCGCAAGACGATGGCGATTACTCAGCAGCCTTCCACCAAACAGGACATCTTGCAACATTTACTGAAAACAGGTCAAGCCACGGCTCAGGAGTTGGCTGACGCCTTTGAGGTGAGTCCGCAGGCAATTCGGCGTCATCTGAAGGATTTGGAGACGGAAGGGCTGATCGTCCATCAATCGGTGCCTGCGGCGATGGGACGCCCGCAGCACGTCTATGAGCTGAGTCAAGAGGGGCGCGATCGCTTCCCGAATCATTACGGAGAGTTTGCTGTTGATTTCCTAGACACCTTGACAGAAACGCTCGGTTATGAGCAAGCCAGTACCGTGTTGCGAAAGCACTGGGAACGGAAGGCGATGGAATATCGAGTGAGACTGGGTAAGGGAAATTTGCGCGATCGCGTTGCTAATTTGGTAGAACTCCGCAAAGCTGAAGGCTACATGGCAGAGTGGTATCCTCTGGCAGAGAGCGATTCTCAATTTATATTGATAGAGCATAATTGTGCGATTTCTCATGTTGCCTCATCTTTTCCCAGCGTTTGCGGACATGAGTTAGAAATGTTTGCCGCTGCCCTGCAAGATTGTAAAGTAGAACGGACGCACTGGATTATTAACGGAGAACATCGCTGCGGCTATTTAATTAAAGAACAGTAAGTAAAAATATTTATGACGCAACCACAGCAACCATCAGAACAATTTTTGAGCTACGAAGAAGCAGTTAAGGTAGATTCAGCACTGCTTCAAACTCATGAAAAGTTTTTAACAAGAATAACCGTTTCATCCTTAAGAGTGTTGAAGCACATCGCCGAAGAGTACGGTGTTGTTATTGAAGATTTAACACCTGAGCAGATTATCGCTTGGTTTGAGCAGGATTCAAAAATTAGACGCGAACAGGGAAGCGATGCCGCATTTTTAAAGTGGTAATTCTTGGTTGCTGTATAAAGAAGATGTAGCGATTAATTAACAAAAACTTATCTATCCAACAAGCAGTTACTAACAAAAAGTGCGAGGAAAGTTGTGATGACAAGTTGGGAGTATTGCACTGTTAGATACGTATGGTTAGGGCGGGGATTAACACAAGAAATACACACTGTGTATTTAGATGGTCAGGAATTGAAAGAATGGAAAGACCAGCCCTGGTCTGTGTTTTTAAATATATTAGGAAAAGAAAGATGGGAAATGTCAGCTGCAAAAGAAGTTTACACTGAGGGCACAAGATTGAATCACTTAAATGAAGGTATCCTGTTCTTCAAACGTCCAATATAACTGTGTACTCACAATTCTTCTGAACAGGCGATCGCTTGGTTTGAGAAAGATGGGAAAGTTTGGCGCGAACAAGGCAGCAAAGCAGTCTTTTTAAAGTGGTGGTAGCAGTTGCGTTAATAAAAAAATGAGTAGAGAATTTAACCTAATTATCGAGCGAGATTCTGAGGGAGATTTTGTCGCTTCTGTGCCTAGCCTTCCTGGTTGCCATACACAAGCAAAATACCTAGATGAACTCATGGAACGCATTCGAGAAGCTATTGAGCTTTGTTTAGAAGTCGAGGAACAAACGGTAGATTAGAAACTTCCAGAGTGGAGGATAATAGCGTGAAATTGGAAAATGGCAAAAATACAATAAAGTATAATTCTTATAAATATGCCTTTGAGCGGATGAAAGAGGGAATTAATAAAGAGTTTTTTTTAGAAGCAGTTATGATAGCTGAAAGCATTATCTCCGATCGTCTTGTCAGTTATCTAGAATTGACGAAAAAAGAAGCTTCTTTGTTTGAATTAGTTGAAAAGTGGAAAAAAGTAGATGGTCAGATATCTTGGAAAGAACGTACTGACTTAATTGTGGATTTAAAGAGTTGGCGCAAAGAACGCAATACCTGCGCTCACCAAGTTGTAAAATCTTTGCCTGGTGAGCCAACAAAATCAGTAGAAGAATTTATACAGATAGCAAGGAATTGTGCTTTAGAGGGTCAGATGCTAGCTCGTTATGTTTGTGACTGGCGCAATGCACAAAAGAAAACAGGCACAGTTGAATCTGACGGTAGCTAATTTTAAGAAAAGTAGGGATGCGATCGCATTCTCCCCAAACTTACCCAGCTCAAGATTAGCCTAGAATGTGACTACTGCGCGATCGCAACACAAGGAGTGGAATATGAAGCAAGTTGCAGTGAGTGAATTACAGGAGAAAGCCGCCAATTACCTGACGGGTAGCGAACCGCTAGCAATAGAACTTGATGGCGAAGTCGTGGGATACTATTACCCCAAGAAGCGGACAAAGCAAGAAGAACTCAACCGCAAACTAGATCGTTTGGCTGAGTTGGTTAATAAAGCATTGGCTGAAACTGGCATGACTGAAGACGAATTTGCCGATCTTTTCGATACAAGTAAGCCGTTTCCCTATGATGCTGATAGTTGACGCTAACATTCTGGTGGGGGAACTGCTGCGACAAAGGGGACGGGAGTTATTGCGACATCCAAGCCTCATGCTTTACATCACTGAAAAAGTTTTGGATGAAACTCAATATGAGTTAAGGCGACGGATGACGGAAAGAATAAATAGAGGTCTTAGTGACGCGATAGGACAGGGTATTCTGGATGAGGCAATGAACATCATTGAAACCGATCTCAGGTTGGTTCCAGAAACGAATTACATCCACCTAGAGACGGAAGCTAGAAATCGCATACCTAGAGATCCTGATGATTGGCATACAGTGGCTTTAGCTTTGGAAATGGATGCGGCAATTTGGACTCAAGATTGTGATTTTTTGGGATGTGGGTGTGTGACTTGGACGACAGAAACTTTGCTGATTCAGATGAGGATTGGGGGAAGTTGAAGGGATGACGCGCTTCTCGCTCATTCCACCTACAATTGAGCGTGGAGAACAGCGAGAGAAACTACCTTGAGTCTAAAGCTTTATTTCCTCCGCCACGGACAGACAGACCGCAGTCGAGATAATGTTTTCTGTGGTTCTATAGATCCAGAATTGACGCCAGATGGTGTAGAGATGGCAAAAGCTTTTGCTGCTACCTATCGTTCCTTACCCTGGACTGCTATTTTTTGTAGTCCGATGCAGCGTACTGTAGCAACGGCAAAACCGCTATGTGAATCTGTGGGGATGCAGATGGAATTGCGGGACGGATTGAAGGAGATTAACTATGGCAAGTGGGAAGGAAAAACTGTAGAAACAGTTGACCGCGAGTATCACGATGATTATATTCGCTGGACTGCCGATCCCGCTTGGTATCCGCCGACTGAGGGAGAATTAGCGGTAGCGATCGCTCACCGTTCGTTACAAGTGATTGAAGAAATCAAGCAGCAGTTTAACAACGGCAATGTTTTAATTGTTGCACACAAAGCTACTATCCGGATTATGCTGTGTAGCTTGCTGGGAATTGATGTCGGACGCTTTCGCTTTCGCTTGGGATGTCCGGTGGGTTCGGTCAGTATAGTAGAGTTTGGCGCTCATGGGCCATTACTTCATGCCTTAAGCGATCGCACTCATTTGGATGAGCGTTTGCGTACCTTACCAGGTACATGATTTGTTTGTAAATTACCTGGTGAATGGAATTCGTAACTGTACAAACAAAGTCCGCCTGCGCGGACTAATAAATTTTAAATCTGCGTAGGCAGGTTTCGTTTGTGTAGCCGCGACTTCAGTCGCCAAGGCATTTTTGTGTAATGATTTTTGTTATGATTCCCACTATTTCTACAGTTCCAATTCAACAATTGGCTTCAGGCGATCGCCTCTCAATTCAAGTTTATAAATTTATCGGTGCTAACCCCGGTAAAAAAGCATATTTGCAAGCCAATCTGCACGGTGCGGAAATTGTTGGCAATGCTGTCATTCACCAGCTAATAGAGTTTTTGATTACTATCAATGATACCCAGATCAATGGTGAAATTTGGCTAGTTCCTGTCTGCAATCCAATCAGTACCAATCAGCGGACTCATTATTTTTCTACAGGTCGATATAATATATTCGATGGTAAAGACTGGAACCGCATCTTTTGGGACTATGAAAATGAATGTGAAGATTTAGAAGAATTTGCAAAATTTCACACCCATTTTGAGATAGATGCTATAAAAAAGGAATATTATAAAAGAATTAAAATAAGTTTCGATAAACTTTTAGAAAAAATACAGTCTCCCAGTGGAGCGCCTTTTAATGAACGATACCGCTATCAGCTACAATCTTTGTGTATCGATGCTGATTATGTAATCGATATTCATAGCTCTTCTAATCAAGCGATAGATTACTTATATGGCTTCCCCGGTAGAGAAGAAAGTGCCAAGTATTTTTTACTTGAGCGTGAAATTTTACTGAATGAATATGATGGAGATGCTTTTGATGAAGCTTTCCTAAAGCCTTGGTTAGCGTTAGAGGATGTTTTAAAAGTCAGAGAGAGCTAAAAATTATGCAAGCCGTCGAATCATGATCCGAATCATGGCAACATAGATGAATGTTTCTGAAGTTTCGGGTAGTCGTTCATAATCCTTACTTAA
>NZ_JBHZGO010000027.1:0-33242 GCF_042747725.1 Coleofasciculus sp. H7-2 | reverse complement strand
ATTCCGAATTTTATCTAGCCGTTATAGAAATAGAAGAAAGAGATTTGGCTTGCGAGTAAACCTGCTAGCAGGAATTTATAACTATGAGCTAAAAATAGCTGAAAAATCTTAATTCCGCAAGAGGTCTGATAATTCCGCCTCTGGAAAATGGCGATCGCGAAGCGCTGCTGCTCTCTTCGGAGCGGCTTTGTTAGCGCAGCGGGCGGGCAACGCCCGACAAGAACTAGCGCAGATCGCTTAAACCGTTACGAATTTGAGCGCCGCTACAACGCCATGCCCAACTGAAAAAAGCTGAGTTAATCGAAGGGATTGAATCTATGCCTCAAGTTCTCCCATCATTTTGGAACCTGCCTGCCGAACAGGTATTACATCAGCTCAAGAGTACCCCTCAGGGCTTGAGTCGCCAGGAGGCGCAGCAACGGCTCACTCAATATGGGGCAAACAGTCTGAAGCAGAAGCAGCAGTCTAACAAGCTACTCCTGTTGCTAGACCAGTTCAAGAGTCCGATTATTTTGATTTTAGTGGCAGCGGCTATTCTCTCCAGTTTCCTGGGAGATGTCATTGATACCGTTATTATTCTGGCGATCGTACTAATTAGTGGACTATTAGGATTTTGGCAAGAGCGGGGAGCCACAGATGCCGTCGCGAAGCTACTGGCTTTGGTGCAAGTGAAAGCCACAGTTTTGAGAGATGGTCAATCTCAAGAAATTCACAATGAGGACGTGGTTCCGGGTGACATTGTGTTGCTTGCTGCTGGCAATAGTATTCCCGGTGACTGCCTGATTTTAGAGTCGAAAGATCTGTCGGTGAATGAAGCAGCACTGACGGGAGAAACCTATCCTGCTGACAAAATCAGTGGCGTATTGCCAGGGGTCGCCGGACTCAGCGATCGCACCAACACCCTGTATATGGGCACAAACGTGATCAGTGGTACCGCGACAGCGGTTGTGGTACAGACTGGAAAGCAGACTGAATTTGGCAAGGTGTCAGAACGCCTGAAACTTAGACCGCCCGAAACCGAATTTGAAACGGGACTCAGCAAGTTTGGCTACTTTCTGATGGAAGTCACGTTGACTCTGGTGGTGCTGATCTTTGTCGCCAACGTCTACTTGCAACGCCCTGTGCTGGAATCCTTTCTCTTCTCTCTCGCCTTGGCAGTGGGACTGACTCCCCAACTGCTGCCCGTGATCGTCAGCGTTAACTTGGCTCGCGGTGCCAAACAAATGGCGAAAAAGCAGGTGATTGTGAAACGACTGCCTGCGATTGAAAACTTTGGCAGCATGAATGTATTTTGTACAGATAAGACGGGCACGCTGACGGAAGGGGAAGTGAAAATTCACGCTGCGGTTGATGTGGACGGGAAGGAGAGCGTTGGCGGAGCCTCGACGCAGGCGAATCGCGTGCTGCTCTACGCCTATTTGAATGCTGCGTCTGAATCAGGCTATGTCAATCCGATCGATGCCGCCATTCGTCAGCACCAGCCATTCGATATTTCTGCTTACCAGAAGTTGGATGAAGTGCCCTACGATTTCAACCGCAAGCGTCTCAGCATTTTGTTTGGCAAAGACAAGACACGTCTGATTGTCACGAAAGGGGCACTGAAGCCGATTCTTGATGTTTGCTCAACGGTAGAAACGGGTGAAGGCACCACCATTGACCTTGCAGACCGGCGGGACAAGCTTCAGCAACAGGCTGAGGAATTAGGCAGTGAAGGGTTTCGAGTGTTGGGGGTGGCTTATCGCGACTTCAATGGCGATTCTTTCAGCAAAGATGATGAAACGAATATGACTTTCTTGGGCTATCTTGCCCTGTTCGATCCACCCAAAACAGGCATTGCAGAGACGCTCAAGGAATTGGGGATGCTCGGCGTGACCACCAAGATGATCACGGGCGATAGTCGAGCGGTTGCTATCAGCATCATTCAACAGGTGGGACTACCGACGCCCAAGGTTTTGACGGGTGCCGAACTGCATCAGATCAGTGATGAAGCGCTGATTCATCAAGTTGGGAAAACAGATGTCTTCGCTGAAGTGGAGCCAAATCAAAAAGAGCGCGTCATCATTGCGCTGAAAAAAGCGGGAAATGTGGTGGGCTATCTCGGTGACGGCATTAACGATGCCTCGGCACTTCATGCTGCCGATGTGGGTATTTCTGTTGAGAGCGCGGTTGACGTAGCTAAGGAAGCCGCAGACATTGTGTTGATGCAAAAAGACCTCAATGTTTTGCTCGAAGGCGTGAAGGAAGGACGAATCACGTTTGCCAATACGCTCAAATACGTGTTTATGGCAACCAGCGCTAATTTCGGCAATATGTTTAGCATGGCAGGCATTTCTCTATTTCTACCCTTCTTGCCCCTGCTACCGAGTCAAATTTTGATCACGAACCTACTGACCGATTTTCCCCAAATGACGATCGCCACCGATCGCGTGGATAAGGAACTAGTCAACAAACCCCGCCGCATGAATATCACGTTCATCCGTAAATTTATGCTGGTGTTTGGGCTGCTGAGTTCAGTGTTTGATTACCTCACCTTTGGGTCACTCCTGTTGCTGCACGCCAACCCAGCGCAATTTAGAACGGGTTGGTTTATGGAGTCGGTGATTTCTGCCTCCATGATTGTGCTGGTGATTCGGACGCGGCAATCTATTCTCACAAGCAAGCCAGGGAAGTATTTACTCATGGCAACGATCGCGACCGCTGTTATCACGCTCCTAATTCCCTATACCCCGCTTGCAGGGCTACTGGGATTTCAGCCTTTGCCGATCGCATTTCTGTTCGTGCTGGCAGCCATTGTCGGACTCTACATCCTCTGTGCTGAAAACGTTAAACGAGTGTTCTATCAACACGTCCACTCTTGACCATGCCTTACCACCAAAACCTTTTCATGCCATTAGTGAAGTCTTAGATATGTGTACAGTGACTTTTTATTTGCCGTGGTGCCAAATTGATGTCATCAAGGGTGTGAAGCTTGTCCCTGCTAACGTTTAGCTTCGAGTATGGACAGGGAGTGGACTTGCCTTGCATCAACCTCAATGCTTGGAAGCGTGCAGCGAAGAGACTGGCTTGATGACACGAATTTGTCCCGATGTCATTTAATTTGGCACTGTACAGTTTCAGGAGTTTTGGATAGTCTTTCAGGTTAAATGAGAGAAAATATCGCTCATTTCAACAAGTCAAATGCAGGCATTTGTAGGGGCAATTTATAGTATTGCCCCTAGCCGTAATTTATCGCAGAGTGACAAACTCTTCGGCGGTGGAAGGATGAATGCCAACGGTGGCGTCGAAGTCTTTTTTGGTGGCTCCCATATTGACTGCGATCGCTATCCCTTGAATAATCTCAGCTGAATACTCGCCCACCATGTGAGCGCCTAGCACGCGGTCAGTATTTTTGTCAATGACTAACTTGACCATGACCTTGTCATCAGCGCCGGTGAGACTGTGGAACAGAGGGCGGAATCGGGCGCGATAGATTTGCACGTTGTCATCGCCTAACTTTTTCCGGGCATCGGCTTCGCTGATTCCCACCGTAGCTGCTTCTGGCTGGGTGAATACGGCGGAGGCAACATTTTCGTGATTGAATACCCGGCGATTATTACCAAACTCAGTATCGGCAAAAGCGCGACCTTCACCAATGGCGACGGGCGTTAAATTGATCCGGTTGGTGCAATCGCCTACAGCGAAAATATTCGGCTGGTTGGTGCGGCTGTACTCATCGACTTCGATTGCACAGTTGACGCTGTATCCGTGCAACCTGGGTAAATCTTCGTCTTCACAATTAACAACCTTAACACCGGCATTCTCCAAACCAAGTTTTCCTAAAAGGGGTGCGCGACCGATGGCGACTAGAACTTGGTCGGCGGTGAGAGTTGTATCCACGTCTTTGCCTTTTTCAGTGAAGGTGACTTGAAGCCCTTCTGAGGTGCGCTCAATGCCTTTCCCAGTCACATTAGCGATCGCGTTGATACCGTGATGCGTCATGGCATCCTGAATGCCAGTGATAATATCGTCATCAAAACCTTTTAAGATGCGATCGCCTCGAAGCAACAAACTGACTTTCGATCCCAGTCCGTGCATAATACAGGCGAATTCCACGGCAATATAGCCAGCGCCAATAATGACGATGTGCTTCGGCTGTTCCTTGAGGAGAAATATCTCGCGGGAAGTGATGGTATGTTCCATCCCTGGTAAATCCGGCTTGACGGCTTCCCCACCCACGGCGATTAAAATTTTGTCAGCGCTGTACCTTTTTCCATCCACTTCCACGGTATGCGGATCTAATAAAGTGGCGCGACTCTTGATTAACTCCACCCCAGCTTTTTCCAAAAACCCAATATGCAACTGGCTGAGACGGTGGACTTCCTTATCGACAGTCGTAATCAGATGCTCCCAGTTTAAGCAACTCTTGCCCACAGTCCAGCCATAGCCTGCGGCATCCTCAAACAGGTGGGAAAATTTGGAGGCGTAAACCATCAGTTTTTTGGGAATACAGCCCCGGATGACGCAGGTACCACCCACTAAATCTCCTTCTGCGATCGCTACTTTCGCTCCATAGCTAGCCGCGCGTTTCGAGGCAGCCAATCCCCCCGAACCCGCACCAATGACAAACAGATCGTAATCAAATGCCATGACTAGAAGTCCTCTCTTTCTTCATTTAGTTTAAAAGATGTAACGATGATGCTACCTTTCCCATTTTCCAGAGATCGCTTAAAGTCGGATGAGAATACCGTAAGTTTTAGCGAAGAACAATGGATCGAGAGCATCGTGGCGTCACCGTCTGGTTTACAGGTTTAAGCGGTGCGGGAAAAACCACCATTAACAAAGAAGTCGCGCAAGTATTGCACAAACGCGGATACAAGGTGGAAATTCTCGACGGAGACGTGGTGCGCCAAAATCTGACCAAAGGTTTGGGGTTTAGTAAAGAAGACCGGGATGAAAATATCCGGCGCATTGGTTTTGTCGCTCATCTCCTGACTCGGAACGGCGTAGTCGTACTCATTTCGGCAATTTCGCCTTACCGGGAAATTCGAGAAGAAGTGCGATCGCGGATTGGAGATTTTGTCGAGGTTTATGTGAATGCACCGTTAGCGATTTGCGAACAGCGGGATGTGAAGGGATTGTATAAGAAAGCGCGGTCTGGGGAAATCAAAAACTTCACTGGCATTGATGACCCTTATGAGTCACCCCTCCATCCTCAAATCGAATGCCACACAGACCAAGAAACGATAGAGGAAAGCACAGAAAAAGTTTTGAGAAAGCTAGAAGAACTGGGCTACCTCTGGAAGGATAAAGGATAAAGGGATAGGGATGGGCACCTCCCACCCAACACCTACTTCTTCTTATCTGAGCCTCTGCCTCTCTCCCCCTCCACTTCTCTAACCGTGGGGGTACGCGGGGGAGGAGGGTCATTTTGTAACTGTTGCCGACCGTTACGGATGACCTTGAGCATATCATTGAGCTGCTGCTCGATATTAGTGAGAACTTGGTCGGCGTAGTCATCAGCTCCGTTTTGAATATCCTCGCATTCTTGGATAGCAAGCGATCGCATCTGCTCTAGTTCTTGTTGTGCTTGTAGGCGCATCCGTTCAAGTTCTGCAATCGTTTGTTCTTGGATGGCGTCGCACTCCTGCTGCACCGCCTGCCGGATCGCTTGAGCTTCCCGTTCTGCTTGCCGAATCAAGCCCATTTCATCCAATATCTGATCGGCTCGGCGTTCTGCTGTTTCAATAATCTGCTGTGCATAATCCTCCGCTTGCAGAAGAATTTCTTCCTTTTGCCGAACAATTTCTTCGGCTTCTTGAAAAGCCGGTGGCAGATTGATCCGCACCAAATCCAGCTCTTCGAGTACCGAATTCTCATCGACTAAGCGCAGGCTAGTCAAGGGAATGCGCGTACTATCGATAATCATTTCTTCTATGCGGTCGAGTTCCCGCTGGATATCTACACTTCCTGATCCGCTGTCGGGTAATTCACCTTCGGGGAAGCGTCCATTACTATCGGGTTCAAGGCGGGAAGAGTCTTGGCGTAACATCGGTAGATATCTAAGGCGACGTGCTGGGGAACAAGATGATCGACAGAGCCGCCAAATCTGGCAATCTCTTTCACTAAGCTACTACTTAAGAAACTGTACTCGTTAGAGGTTGCTAGAAAAACCGTCTCAATCCGATCGTCCAAGGTTTTATTCGTATGAGCCATCTGTAGCTCATGTTCAAAGTCAGAAAGCACCCGCAAACCGCGCAGCAGCACGCACGCTCCTCGCATTCTGGCATAATTGACCGTCAAACCGTCAAAGCTGTCAACTTCTACATTCGGCAGCGATCGCGTCGATAGACGAATCTGCTCGATGCGCTCCTGTACTGTAAACAGGGGCGTTTTGTTGGGGTTCCGCAGCACCGCAACAATCACGCCATCAAAAAGCCGACAACCGCGCTTAATGATGTCGAGGTGCCCCAGAGTAATTGGATCGAAGCTGCCAGGATAGATTGCAATCACGGAAGAGGTGTGTGAGCTAGCTTAAGGAAATTGTACTCATACAGTACCCCTAAAACTACGAATTGTTAAATGTCTGCGGTTTTGGCGAGAAGCACCATCACTACAGGAGAGCGATCGCAACCAGATACGATTCATCGCCTCAGCAGCCTCTTCTCGCGGCATACACGAGCCAGCGATAGCGAAGCGCCGTACCTGTCGGTTCGCCCTCTGCTGCAATCTATGCAGAGAGTCTTTCTATTCGTGCAACGAGTGCCACTCCTCGACTTTCCCGGTTCGCTAGAAAATCAGCAAAAGCTAAAATCCCATTAGTGAATCTACACATTAAGTTGAAAAACCAGGAAAAGGCTCAATTTTTTCAGCAGTTCGCCACTTTGTTGAATTCTGGCATTTCAGTACAGCAAAGCTTAAATTTGGTTAATCTGGATCGCAATTCGACCTTCGGGCGCTATCTGCAAACCGTCAGTGCGGCGGTGGATTCTGGGCAAGATTTGGCTTCTGCTTTGACACTAGACGCTCGATATTTTGATGCCTGGACGATTAGCCTGATTCGGTTAGCCGAATACAGCGGATCGCTAGCAGAGACTTTTGGGAGACTAGCAACAGCGGCGGAAGCGAAAGCCAAACGAGAACGCCTCTATCGTTCGGTGGGAATCGCCGCGATCGCGCTGATTTGGAGTCTGTTGGTACTCGCCGCCGCACTTTTCAAGCGAAATCCTCAAAAGCTTACCCACCCTGGTTTCTGGCTGTGCAGTTTTGGTTTGGCATTGCTTTTGGTTGGGGTACTTCTGCTAAATTCTCGCTTTCCCGGACGCGGGTTACAGCGGTTGGCGGCGCAACTTCCCGGTTTGGATAAACTCATGCAAGCGCGATCGCTCCTTTACTTTACCGAGTTGTCATTGCCTTTAAGTTGTGGGGTGACGATTCTCGCCGCACTGGAACTCTTGCGCGATCGCATCCCCGATCCTCAGATGGCAACTCACGTAGCAAAGGCTTCTCGACAGATTCGCCTCGGTAGAACCTTGAGCGAGAGTCTGCAAAGCAAGTTACCGCCACTGGCAATCCAATATATTCGCACTGGCGAAGAAACCGGCAACTTAGACACGGCATTGCGAAAATTGGCGGAATATTACCAAGGTGACTTAGAACGACGCTTGAGACAATTGGAGGGAATTTTGCGTCCTTTGAGCTTAGTAGCCATCGGAGGTTTAGTGCTTTTAGTCGGAATTCGAGCGTTTCAATCTCTGCTGAATTCTCTGCCAGGATAATTTTATGAGTATCGATGAAACCGAGGGATTGAGAAACTGGCTCATAATTCTGCCACTTACATTTATTGGCATAGGAGCAATAGTTTTCCTGTGTTTATGGCAACTTGATGTAGTACCGATTGAACACTTAAAGAATTCTTCTAAAATCCTGACCACAAAGGAGTTTATTGAGCTTAAAAGGCAGGGCATCAGCTCTGTTATTGAAGCTTTAAAGATTGTTGCAACAACCTTTGGAGGAGCCGCAATCCTCTTCAACGTTTTCTATGCAGCGAAGCGAGCTAAAGCGATGGATGATAGCGCGATCGCTGCCAATAAAAGTGCTGAAGCAGCTCTAGATAACGCTAAAGCTGCTCTAAAAAATGCAGAAGCTGCACAAGATAAGCAAATCACAGAACGCTTTACTAAAGCTATTGAACTTCTTGATTCTAAGAATACCTCTATCCGTTTAGGTGGAATTTATGCCCTAGAACGAATTGCGAAGGATTCCAAAAAAGACCACTGGACAATTATGGAAGTGCTAACAGCTTTTGTTCGAGAGAATGCTCTTTTGAAGGAAGAAGAGATACAGCAGGAGCAATCACCAAAAATTCCTACGGATATTCAAGCAGCACTTACAGTTATCGGACGGCGCGACGTAGATAAAGACCCAGAAAATCAAGGGCTAAATTTACAATATACCAACCTTGATGGAGCAAACCTCAGAGAAGCTAACCTACAAAGGGCAAACCTCAGTGAGGCTAACCTACAAAGGGCATACCTCATTGAAGCTAACCTACAAAGGGCAAACCTCAGTGAAGCTAACCTACAAAGGGCATACCTCAGTGGAGCTAACCTAGAAGGGGCATACCTCAGTGGAGCTAACCTAGAAGGGGCATACCTCAGGGCAGCTAACCTGCAAGAGGCAAACCTTATTGAAGCTAACCTGCAAGGAGCAGACCTCAGTGGAGCTAACCTGCAAGGAGCATTCCTTATTGAAGCTAACCTGCAAGGAGCAGACCTCAGTGGAGCTAACCTGCAAGGGGCATTCCTCAGAAAAGCTAACCTACAAGGCGCAGACCTTAGGGAAGCCGAAAATCTAGAATTCGAGCAACTTGAAACAGCATTTGGAGATAGCACAACTGTCTTGCCAGACAATTTGGAAAGACCTGCACATTGGACGCAAGCTGAGTGAGAGGCAAGTGCGATCGCCCTCAATATAGTGGTTGTTATTTGAATCAAATACAGAACCTAACCCCCAGCCCCTTCCCTACAAGGGAAGGGGAGCCATCTTCAAAATCAAGTAGGATTTAATCAACCAAATGTTGACCCATTCCAACCCCACATTGAACCTTTCGCATCGGCAAACTCAATGTAAATCCGATTAGTGGGTACACCGAGTTTCTCATTAATCCGCTGGCAAAAATCCTGGCTCATCGCCTTAGTTTGCGACGGACTCATGCTACCGACACTTTTAATTTCGACGTAGCAGACGGGATCGACAGTCCCACCAAATGTCATCGCCACACCCGGCTCAAAAGCTGTCATCACGTAGGATTCCGGTTTGCCTGTATGCTTCGCTAATTGAGCCGAAAGACTTTTGAGCAGTCCTTCAACAGCAACCTTATCGGGAGAATCAACAGAAGTTTGAACTTTAATCAGCGGCATAATCTTTTACTCAGAATTCCTTGCAAAAGGGATTAGGTAATAGTTATTAGCCATTAGTTATTAGTTATTAGCCATTAGTTATTAGTTATTAGCCATTAGTCCTTTGCTACTAACCAATTACCAATTACCAATTACCAATTACCAATTACCAATTACCAATTACCAATTACCCACCATATTCCCAAGGAGTATTTTCGAGTAAAAGTGGTTTCCCATCGCGGTGGACGCCAGCAGCGATCGCTTCCCCGACATAAACAGTATGATCGCCGTGTTCCACAGCACCGACAACCTTACACTCCACATAGCCGAGGGAGTCGGAGATGATGGGACAGCCGGTTTCTTGTCCTAGATAAAATTCCACATCTTCAAATTTATTACCGACTCGGCGCTGCGGCTTGAAGAATTTTTGCGCCAAGTCTTGCTGTCCTTCGTCCAGAAAACTAAGTGCAAAGACGCCACTGGCTTTGATCATGGCGTGGGATTTAGAATCCTGCTTAACGCAATTTATAACTAGCGGTGGCTTAAACGATCCCTGCATCACCCAGCTGGCTGTGAAGCCGTTAACTTCTTCGCCATCTTTGACACCACAGATGTAGAGTCCGTGAGGAATCTTACGCAGAATTGTTTTTTTGGCTTGTTCGTCTAGCAAAGTTTCACCTGATAGCTACTGATACATCGCTTAGTTTATCAATGTCTTGGCAAGAAACATCAATAAGAGAGATAGTTCACAGACAGACCAAACAGGTAGGTTTGCTTTATAGCATTTCAAGAGTTGGGCGGAATATATTGCGGTCAGGACTTACGCAAAACTTATACATATAGCGTTTTTTCGGGTTCAATCCCCCTGTGGTTGCCCCTATATGTCGCGCAAGTTGCGTAAGTCCTGTTAATTTGACTTGAATTGCTTTAGATGAAGCGATCGCTATGCGCTACTTCCATTGAATCGTACCTGCGATCGCTCCCTAAGCAACCCCATACTTCTTAAACCAAGCTTGGAGGCGTTTCCAGCCGTCTTCAGCTTCCTCTTTGCGGTAGCTGGGGCGGTAGTCGGCAAAAAAACCGTGTGGCGTGTCCGGATAAAGGATAATTTCCGAAGCATTGCCTGCTGCTTTCAGCGCCTCACGCATCTTCTCCACCGTCTCAATGGGAATCCCGTCATCACTGCCGCCGTAGAGTCCCAGCACGGGTGCTTTCAGCTCATCAACCAGGTCAAGGGGATATGTGGGAGTGAGGGGCGAAGAATCGCCACTCAAGCGTCCGTACCAGGCAACGCCAGCATTTAGCGTAGGATTGTGAGCTGCATACAGCCAAACGATTCGCCCACCCCAGCAAAAGCCCGTAATTCCCAGTTTATCGGTGTTTCCTTTACTTGACTTGGCTGCCCAAGCCACCGTTGCATCCAAATCTGACATAACTTGGGCATCGGGGACTTTAGAGACCACTTTGGTGATAATTTCTTGAATATCGCTCATCTGGGAAACATCACCTTGACGGGCATAGAGTTCCGGAGCGATCGCTAAATAACCCAGTTTCGCAAAGCGGCGACAAATATCTTGTAAATGTTCGTGGACACCGAAGATTTCCTGCACAACTAGCACGACAGGGAAATTCTTACCCCTTGCAGGCATCGCCCGATAAGCGGGGATTTCCCCATCTTCTACGGGAATCTTCACTTCACCCGCCACCAAGCCTTTCTTATCGGTAGTAATGACTTGGGCAGAAATGGGGCGAACTGCTAGGGCAAACCCTGCCGCCAGCGTAGAGACAATGATAAATTCGCGGCGCGTGAATTTCATGTCGCAGTTTTCTCCAAAAAAACTTTCCCAGTCTAGATTGTGCATCAGTTGGGCGCGGATAACCCAAAAGTCTGACTGAAATCGGCGTTGCGGGTATCTGGAACGATATGAACGAACCGGCGATAGGCGATCGCCCGTTTGACGATCCGGGTAATAAAATATACTTCCCCCTTGATGCGCCCCAGGCTTTGTCAACAAATAGGCGAGGCGTGATTAACCGAATTTCATCTCAATCCTTGACGGTTCTAATATTCAAGGTAAGCGATTCGCTCTTGAGGGCAAATCGCTGCTTTTGGCATACTTTACTTTCCGCCTATCCGCAGCTTCTCGCTCAAGCCTATCTTATGAGAGATTAAATCTATCTACAGACAGATGCAAGATTTTCATTAAACATTAAATTCAAATAAAATTTGATTAGAGAATTTTATTTAGCTGTAAGTTTAATTCTGACAGATGTTGAGAACTTCTATAAATCATTGCTAAAGAGCCGCAAAACTTTACAGAATCAGTACATCAGAAATGTCCAAACGATGTTAAGAGCCTGCGCGAACCTCCCTCATTTGCATAAGTTCACAATGGGGATCAAAGCTAGACAGGCTCATATTCCTAAAGAGTGATTCATTATAATCGCTCAATTAAGTATGGATAATTATCAAAAAGATTGCCATAATAGTCTAGAAAGGTCAATTGATTTTTTCCTGATTGCGTTCAGCTAAACTGTTAATTTAGCTACATTTTTACCAGATGACATTGGTGTTAAATCTGGCAATTTCCTTGTTTTAAAAAACTGACTGACATGAAAACTTTAAAAATGCAGATAGTCCAAGCGATTCGGTGCCCAAACTGTGGCAGTCCGGGCGAACGGCATTACATTTCTAGCAGCCAGCTAACGCGGACACAATGCCGCACTTGTGACTACTTGATGGTGACTTGTTCTCAAACCGGGGGAGTAATCGAAGCATACGCACCCGGTCTTGATGCAAGTCGTCTCTTGAAGCAATTCTTTTAAGATTGCTTTTACTGAGAAGCTCGAAGTTGTCCGCAGGCAGCATTGGCTTCTAAACCACGGGAGTAGCGCACGCTAACAGCAATATGCTGTTTTTTCAGAGCCGCAACAAAGGCTTGAATTCGGATGGAATTCGGACGCTGATAGTCAGCATCGTGGATAGGATTGTAGGGAATTAAATTGACGTGAGTTTGGAATCCCCGCAGATGGGACGCAAGTTCATTAGCGTGTTCGGGGAGGTCATTCACACCAGCAAGCAGGACGTATTCAAACGTCAATCTGCGACCTGTTAATTGAACATATTCCCGACATTCTGCTAACAAATCTTCCAGCGGATATCGGTGAGCCGTGGGGATAAGTTTTTCCCGAAGTGCCTGATTGGATGCATGGAGGCTGACAGCGAGGGTGATTTGCAAGTGATGTTTCGCTAAATCGAGGATGCGATCGCGTACCCCCACGGTAGAGAGAGTCATAGAACGCTGTCCAATTCCCACATCTTTATTCAGTATCTCCAGCGATCCCAGAACATTTACCGTATTCAGTAGCGGTTCGCCCATTCCCATAAACACAATATGGCTGACTCGTCGCTTGAAGTCTTCCTGAACCGTTAACACCTGATCGACGATTTCGTGGCGTGCGAGATTGCGAGTAAAACCTCCCTTCCCCGTAGCGCAGAAGTCGCAAGCCATCGGACAACCCACCTGGGAAGACACGCACACCGTGAGGCGCTTTGCGGTAGGAATGCCGACTGCTTCGATAATTTGACCATCTGCCAACCGCAGCAGATACTTCACCGTGTCATCGGGGGCGACAGAACGATAATGTAGAATTGAGCGTCCAATCGGGACATCTGCTACTTGGTCGCGCCACTGCTTGGAAAATACAGTAATTTCAGAAAGCGATCGCGCTCCTTTTTCATAAATCCACTGATGCAGTTGCTGTCCCCGGTAAGCCGGTTGTCCTTGAGAAAGCACCCATTGGGTTAATTCGGCTAAATTTGCCCCTAAAAGGGGAGGAATCGTTCTGGCTGGGGTTTTATTCGTTACACGCTGCTCTTTAGCAACGCTAGCAGTTTCATCAGACTGATTTTGATGCTGACTGCCTGTAGAAGACTGAACCTGAGAGAGGGGCGTAGCGGACATAAATAATCAAAAGTTTTAGCTAGGATCTCTATCCTAGAACCTCTCGATCGACGCTGGGGTTCACTTTATAGGTTTGTCCGATCGGAATCTCAATTTGAAACTCTGTCCCTTCCCCAGGTTGAGATAGACATTTCATCTGTCCACCATGCTTATCCACAACAATTTGATAGCTAATCGATAACCCCAGTCCGGTGCCTTGACCGACTGGTTTTGTCGTAAAGAACGGGTCAAACAGTTGCGATTTGACACTTGCGCTCATCCCCAACCCATTATCTTTAATCCGGATTATCACCCAATTCTTGTCTAAAAGTTGGGTAGAAATCGTTAAAGTGCTAGGTTTATTTTTAATTTCTTCTAAACTTCGCACTTTATCTTGCTCCTGCAAAGCATCAATCGCATTATTCAAGATATTCATAAATACCTGATTCATCTGTCCGGCATAACATTCCACCGACGGCAAGTTGCCATATTGCTTGATGACCTGAATAGCCGGACACTCCGGTTTATGCTTGAGACGATTGTGCAAAATCACTAGGGTACTATCGATTCCCTCATGAATATTGACAGGTTTCATGTCGGCTTCATCCAACCGAGAGAAGTTACGCAAAGTCAGAACAATCTCCCGAATCCGGTTTGCCCCTACTTTCATCGAAGACAAAGTTTTGGGCAAATCTTCAATTAAAAAATCAAGATCGATCTCTTGAATCAGGTCTTGAATTTTCGGGTCAGTGTAGGAATAACCTTGCTGGTAAAAGTTGGCTAAACTGAGGAGATCCTGAGTGTAGTTATCCACATGGGTAAGGTTGCCGTAGATGAAGTTGACGGGGTTATTAATCTCATGGGCAACACCCGCAACGAGTTGACCGAGGCTAGACATTTTCTCAGTTTGAATCAATTGAGCTTGGGTGTGGCGTAGGTCTCGCAGAGTTTTTTCTAAAGCGATCGCTTGCTTTCTAGCAGTCTCTTCCGATTGCTGCAATGTTTCTTCTGACTGCTTGCGCTCGGTGATGTCGCGTAGGATGACAATATATTCTTGAAGTTGGCGATTTGATCGGTGGGAGAGCGTCACCTCAATCATGCGTAAGCTGGTTTCATCCTGCCATGTCTGTTCGCTGCGACTTTGCCAAATCTCAGGCGACCCAGCTAACCCAGAGAGGAAATGGTTCAGGCGACGCCCAATCAGCTGATGAACGTCTATCTCAAAAAGGGCAACAGCGGCTGGGTTGGCTTGACGAATCGCGCCGCTATCATCCAGTACGAGAATGGTATCCGGAACCGTGTCCAGGGCAGCGATAAAAAGATTTTCCGCGTGTTCCCGTGCTTCGGCGATCGCCGCAACTTGGGGCAAGCTAGTCCAGCAGGCAACAGCGATCGCCACAAAGGCGATAGTCATCAGCAAAATGACTAAAAGATTGTTGCTGGCATTCCGAGAAATCTGCCCAATCCCGTCCCGAAGCACCCAGGCGATCGCGGTCGCACTACAAACCAATAGAATCAGGACGATCACCTGAAAGGCAACAAAATCTTTGACCTGAAAGCTTTTCACCCGGTAACGCTCAATCCACCAGGCTGGGGAGAAAGG
The DNA here is from genome assembly GCF_042747725.1 of Coleofasciculus sp. H7-2. Lineage (NCBI taxonomy): Bacteria > Bacillati > Cyanobacteriota > Cyanophyceae > Coleofasciculales > Coleofasciculaceae > Coleofasciculus > Coleofasciculus sp. H7-2. The sequence goes on along the minus strand of NZ_JBHZGO010000027.1, from coordinate 18,318 downwards.
CATAAATGCGATCCGACGGATAGCCGCATCACAAGCCAAAACAGCGATCGGAGACAGCAGCCCGACCAGCATATCTTGCCAGCTCCAAGTTAAACCCCCCACCACCAGAACAACCGCCTCGACGACTAAGAAGCCCAGCGACCACCAAGGCCAGCGCACTTCGGGTTTGCCTCGCTGCAACCACAATCCCAGATGAACTGACATCATGGCGATCAGATAGCTAGTACCCGTTACCACCACAATCCGAGAAATATCTCCCCAAAGCAGATAGATCAAGCTGGTGCAAAGGGAAAATATCAGGGCAGGTTGCAGAACGCCTTGTCGGGAGACGATAGCGAAGACGGGGGAAAGGTGCCCATCTAGGGCAAGCTGGTACAGAATGCGGGGAGCATTAGAAACCGCAGTCGCGCAAGCCAGAAGACAGCTGGAGGCGATCAGGAGGGTCACGATTAAGGAAGCTGACTCGCCCCAGAATGGCTTTGTCGCTGCGAAAAAGTTCAAGAACGTGTCTTCGCCCAAGTCTGGTACAGTTGCCAAGCGCATGAGTACCCAAGAACCGCCCAGCATAACCGGCGGAATTAGCCAAGCTGACAAGTTGAGAAATCGCAGCGTTTCTCCAGGGCGTCGGCTGTCGGCGACAAACGCGGAGGCTATCTCGCAGGCGTAGGCAATGTAGATAGCGAAAAAAGACCACTTTGCCCAATCCACAAAGTTTAAGGTTGACCAGCTGCTAGGAAAAAATCCGGGACTCGCGGGCGAGAAGGCTAACCATCCTAGACCTTGAAGACAAAACACCAATAAGAATCCGACTGCTGGAAGAATGAAAAACGTGTGCAAGATTGCTAAAGCTCTCGTGCCGCTGAGCGCGACAATATAAGCAATCAGCGTGAATCCAACTTTCAGAGCCGTTTCCGGACAATCAATCCCTAAAGGTTCTAGATTAGTCTTGATGAGATTTGTGAGGATAATCGGGTTGATTGGCAGATATCCTGCCCAGCCGACGAAGTAGGCGATCGCTGCATAACGAGCTAGACCGGGATAGTTTTTGAGTAACTTAGTCGTGTAATTTGGAGTTCCTCCCGATATTTCAGGCCAGTGTTCCCCTAAGCGTTTCACTTGCAGGTTCAGCAGCATCCCCACAATCGCTGCGGGCAACCACACAAAGATGGCAGATGAGCCTAATGCTGCATGAATTAGCGGGGCTGTGCCAATCCAGCCTAGATGACCTGTGAACCCGAAACCCCAAGTTTCTAAGGCACTCAGGCTGCGCGGCAGGTGCATAAATGAACGCTGATTTAGCCGCAGATTATGATTTTCAACGATAAGATTTTGAGTAATTCGGTTTTCAGCCATATTCTGTCGATCTCAGCTCGATTGTGCCGCGAGTGCTGCCATCATGGTTCTATATAAGTAAAGTTGCAATATCACTATCTATCTATCTGCTCGGTACTCGCTACCGCTATTTGTCTTAATCTTGCTGCTTGCTATCATGTTACTTGGTGCATTGCATAATTTAGCAGGTTTTGCAAGGAGCAGCAGTAATTTGATTGACTTAATGTTGATTGCCCTTTGATAAGTGGTTTCAGATTGTCCAAGTTTCCAGGGGACTAAGAATTGGCTAGAGGCGCGTGGGCGATCGCTATTTAGCTGCTGCCATGCAAGACTTGAATCAAGCATTCGATAAACTATGAAGTGCTAGCAGCGAGTCTTGTCCAGGCTACGCTGGAACTCAATCAAAGCCGATGCTTCTTGATATTTCCACTCTGCCTTTGGCATTTGAATTTACCTCTCCAGGCCCAATCCTCATTGAGCTGGGACCGTTTACCATTCGCTGGTACGGTCTGTTAATTGCCTCAGCCGTATTAATTGGCGTCAGCCTTTCCCGATATCTGGCTGACCGCCGTCACATCAACCCAGATATACCGGGCGACTTGGCACTCTGGCTAGTTGTAGCGGCGATTCCCAGTGCCCGACTCTACTATGTTTTGTTTCAGTGGCAAGAATACGCCCAAAGACCGGGTGACATCATTGCCATCTGGAAAGGGGGCATTGCTATTCATGGGGCGCTTATCGGCGGCACTTTAGCAGCTTTGATTTTTGCCCGAATCCAGAAAATCTCTTTCTGGCAACTTGCTGACTTAGTCGCACCCTCTGTCATTTTGGGTCAAGCCATCGGGCGTTGGGGCAATTTCTTCAATTCTGAAGCCTTCGGGGCACCCACGAATTTGCCTTGGAAACTGTTGATTCCGGTCGAGAATCGTCCGCCCGATTACAGAAATTTTGCCTACTTCCATCCCACCTTTCTCTATGAATCTCTTTGGGATTTAATGGTGTTTGGGTTGCTGATGACCTTGTTTTTTCGGGATTTGAAGAGATCGCGCCTCAAGGCAGGCACGCTGTTTCTGGTTTACCTAGTGGCTTATAGCGCCGGTCGCGTTTGGATTGAGGGGTTACGCACCGATAGCTTAATGCTGGGGTCGTTGCGAATGGCACAGGCGGTCAGTTTGCTGGGAATGACGCTGGGATTGGCGGGTCTGGCTTGGCTTTATTTGTTCCGTCGCTCTCTGCCGGATGTTGTCTCAGCCCATAGTAATCAGAATGCTCCTAGCGAGAATGCACAACGATGAATCATACAATTTCACTGGTGCCAGATTCCACATCAGATTCCCCCAACCCTCTTTCTAATGGGGCTTCAAGAATTGAAGTGTAGCGCCAATCAAGTGAATTAGTAGAACTTAGGTGTCAGCAGAAATTATTCCCAAAAAAAATGCTCTAGAGTCAAACTCTAGAGCAAAACCAGGGTGCATCTACCATTCCTTAATTACCGGGAAAGTGGAGCGAATCCGGAAAGTATCCGTAATCAATTCAATTTTTTTGACTCGGTAGGCGCAGGGATCTACCGCTGTACGGGAATCACAAGCAATATGCAATCCTTGCAGAACGATCAACAAATGACTCAGGACTCGCCGCACATCACCACGTCTCAAATCGCAACCACAGGAGGATTGAACCCGAAAAAACGCTATATGTATAAGCTTTGCGTAAGTCCTGTGACTGATAAGTTACACACCCTATAAGAGGTTTGTCTGAGTTGGAGACTAAATTTATTGGCGAACAATCACTGCCTGCCCTAGCACCAGCAGTTTACATTGTCGGTGCAGGGCCGGGAGATCCAGATTTATTGACAGTTAAGGCGCAGAAACTACTGGCTGTTGCGGATGTAATCTTATTTGCCGATTCTCTAGTGCCAGTGCAAATTTTGCAGGGAGTGCGTGCGGATGCGGAGATTATTCGCACTGGGAATAAAACCCTCGAAGAAATTCTGCCAGTGATGATTGAACGAGTGCGATCGCATAAATCTGTGATCCGCCTCCACTCTGGCGATCCCAGTCTCTACGGTGCCATCTTTGAGCAAATGCAAGCCTTGGCAGAGGCTGACATTCCCTTTGAAATCGTTCCCGGTATCAGCGCCTTCCAAGCCGCCGCCGCCAAGCTCAAAGTTGAGCTAACAGTGCCAGGACTGGTGCAGACGATTATCCTCACCCGCATTAGCGGACGCGCCTCAGCCGTGCCGGAACGCGAAGAATTAGCCTCCTTAGCGGCGCATCAGGCAAGTTTATGCCTTTACTTGGCGGCGCGTCACGTCGAAGACGCGCAAGCGAAACTGATGCAGCACTACCCCGCCGATACACCCGTGGCGATTTGTTTTCGAGTCGGTTGGCCTGATGAGAAAATCTTCTTGGTTCCCTTGCATCAAATGGCAGCCGTGACGCAGCAGGAAAATTTAATTCGGACGACGCTTTATGTGATTAGCCCCGCGTTGGGAACTGTGGAAAATACTTTCGCGAAACGTCGTTCGCGTCTGTACGATCCCGAACATACTCATCTGTTTCGCCAAAAATCAGCGAACTCCCCCAACTCCACCTTACAAGGGTAGGTTTTGAATATTCAGGACTCGCCGCAACATCACCACATCTATGAGGGCAACCACAGGGGGATTGAACCCGAAAAAACGCTATATGTATAAGCTTTGCGTAAGTCCTGATATTTGATGATCTTCTGGGTTTTCAGAACTAGGATCGGAAACACTATCGGGACTTACGCAGAGATCCCCCTTGCATCCCCCTTTTTAAGGGGGATGCAAGGGGGATCTAGGTTTCAAGGTTTCAGTGCGTAAGTCCTGCCCTAAAAACGAGAAACCTGGTCGCACAATTGAGAATATGGCGAATAAGTCTCTGAAAGCGTCAAAAACCTACACCTGTGGGGGAGAAGTTTGCGGGTGCAAAATGTAAGGTGATAAAAGTCTTATTGGTAACAGCACCCAATGCAGATGAAGCGTTAATAACCAGATAACAATCAGCCAATTTTGTAAACTATGCTTTCGCAAATCGTGCGCCCAATGGTTCGCACTCAAATCCGGTTACTCGCTAGCTGTCAGGCAACTCGTTCCACACTGATTGGGACGATTGCCCAGTGGCTGGGCTTTCTGGGTGTGCGTGCCCAAGTCACTCACCTGAACGCCGGTTCAGACCAAAAAATTAGCATTTCTCTGACGGTAGACCAACCCGAAGGGTGCGACGAACAAGACTGGCAGCAAATTGTCCGCAACCTTAACCAAGAAACTGTTGATGCAAACCCATCTGAGCATTCCCAGCCTCAGCTAACGCCCCAGCAACAGAGTAAGCTACAGCGGTTGCTGGCTTATTTGATTCAGGCGGCGGAACCGGAAGTCAGGATCGGCTGGGAGGTTTGGTCTCGTCAGCTTCAGGCACTAGGTTTAGAAGAATCAATGCTGCTAGGTGTCAAATCGGCACTGAAAGTACCCCAGTCGCTTGAGCAATTGATGGAAGGACTCGATCCAGACATCGCGGCGATCGCACTTCCCAAAGCCGTCAGTATTGCCTTGCTCGATCGCCGAGTCAATGCCTCGGAAGACAAAGCTTTGACAGCCCTTTTGCAGCTAATGAAGCCAAATAGCGAGGTTTAGTTTTATTCACCCTCGATCAACAAGACAATTTTACCTGTAATCGATCCGGCTTCCAATAGTTGGTGGGCAGCGGCGGCGGCTTCTAGGGGGAAAGTTTTGGCGAGGTGAATTTTGAGAGAACCTTGATGTATCCAGGTTGCACACTGTTCTAAAATTTCTGCGTGATGCTGTTGAGCTTCCAGAAGTCCTTGCAATGCAGGCGTTAGCATCAATTCAAAGCTAATGCGGAGATTGCGCGATCGCGCCACCTTCCAATTATAGTAAGCGGGGTCTGGCTCCAGAATCGTCACCAGATCGCCATAAACTCGCACGGCGGGGAAAGTTTTATAGAAAGTTTCCCCGCCCACCGTATCAAAGGCTAAGTCTACTCCCTCTCCTCCAGTCCAATCCAGAGCCGCCTGTACAAAGTCAGTTTCCTGATAAAAAATTACCTCATCGGCACCTAATTCGCGGACAAAATCAGCCTTTTCCTGAGAACTAACGGTGGTACAAACTTCCGCACCTTTCAGCTTAGCTAGTTGAATGGCGACGTGACCGACACCGCCAGCACCCGCGTGAATCAGCACCCGTTCCTTGGGTTCTAGCCGCCCCCGTTCAAATAACGCTTCCCAAGCGGTAATCAGAACCAGAGGGGCAGCGGCGGCTTCTGCAAAGCTCACACAGGTGGGTTTCTTGGCGACAAATCGCTCATCTACAACCGCCATTTGAGCATAATTTCCCAGCTTTGCCCCCAGTCCACCCGCACAGAAATACACCTCGTCGCCAACCTTAAACCGCTGTACGTCAGCACCGACGGCTTCCACGATCCCCGCACCATCACAGCCTAAAATAGCGGGCATTTGGTCTGGGTAAAAGGTGCCCCGCCGCCGCAATTTAGTGTCAATCGGGTTAATTCCCGCCGCCCGAAGACGGACTAGGATTTCTGTGTCTTGTTCAATCGTCGGGTTTGGGACTTCCTGAAGTTGCAAGACTTCCGGTGCGCCAGATGCTGTCATCAAAACTGCTTTCATCAGGTCGTTCTTGTTGCTAAGCCAAGGGTCTTTTATTCAGAACTTTACCGCAAGTATGGATGACTCGCGTCGCTAAGGCGATCGCATCTTTTGCCGGAAATTTTGCATCATAGGTAAAGTAGCCTTTTGCAACATTTCTTTGCAAAAGGTTGCCGCCAGTCAGGTCAAAGCATGGAGGGAGCGCGGTGATGAACGAAGCCCCAAAAGATATAGAAGTTGATGAATTAGATGAAACGTGGGACGGTGATGAAGAATCTTTCGCTCCCAGCCGTCGCCGGAGCGATCGCAAAAAAAGAGGTCTGTCTGGTTGGAAGGGTGTGGCGCTTGGCTTAGGGCTAGGCATCGCCCTCACCGCAGGCGGAATGAAACTGCTTTCACCCAAGACCGAGAAGAAGCCAGATGCCACACAACAGGCAGCGCCGCCCAGCCAAAGTGTCACCGCATCTGTAGCGCAATCCGCCGTGGTTGCCCGCACGCTGACAACCAGCGGCACAGTAGAAGCCCGCGAACTCATCCCCGTTTTGTCCCAGACAACCAGCTTACAAATCCAGAAAATATTGGTGGATGAGGGACAAACTGTGGAAGCCGGACAAGTGATGGCAGTTCTCGATAATTCCGTACTACAAGCGCAACTCGATCGGGGGAAGGCACAGCTAGAATCGAGCCAAGCCGCTGTCAGGCAAAGACAAGCAGCCTTCGCGCAAAGCCGTGCCACCCTGGCAGAAGCCCAACGGAATCTTCAGCGTTATCAGCAACTTGCTCAGGCAGGGGCGATTAGTCGTCAAGAGCTAGATGCTCGCGCCACCACTGCCGCAACCGCTAGAGAAGAGGTTCGCCTTGCCCAAGCGAATATCAATAGTGCCCAAGCCGAGGTCAGGAGCAGTGCGGCAAATGTGCAACAACTGCAAACTCAGCTAGGGCAAACGCAGGTTCGCGCTCCAGCAAGTGGCATTGTTACCAGACCACAAGTAAATGATGAAATCCAGGACATTGCCCGAATTGGGGATGTCACTTCTGGCAGTAAACCGCTCTTTTCCATCATCCGCAACGGACAACTGGAACTGGAGGCAAAACTTCCCGCCATCCAACTGCCGCAAGTAAAGATTGGGGCACCAGCAACAATTACCTCGGATAACGATAGCCGCGTTCGCTTGCAGGGGCGAGTCAGAGAAATCGCGCCCCTAGTGAACGCACAAAGGCGTGAAGCAACCGTAACGATTGACCTGCCACAGCCTTCGCTGCTGCGACCGGGAATGTTTGCTCGTGCCGCAATTACTACCACAACGACGACCGGGGTAACGGTGCCTGCCAAGGCGGTACTCCCTCAGCCGGATGGGAGTGCAATTGTATTCCTGCTATCGGGTGAAGACACGGTTCAAGCGAGGAAGGTAGAACTAGGAGAAGTGGAGAGCGGTGATAGAAGGGAGATTAAGAGCGGTTTACAACCAGGCGATCGCGTCGTCGTTGCAGGTGCCGGATATCTCAAAGAAGGCGACAAAGTTCGAGTCGTCAACGATCAGTAGCTAATGGCTAATCGCTAAGAGTAATCAGACTTTCAATTAGCAATTAGCAATCCTTCAATCTTTCAATTCGCCTTTTATGAACATTTCCGCTTGGTCAATTCGCAAACCCGTCCCCACCCTGGTCTTATTTTTGTTTTTGACAGTGGTAGGTTGGTTTTCCTTTACAGGTTTGGGCATTGATATCAACCCAAATATCGATCTGCCAACGGTTTCCATCACCGTCACCCAGGCGGGGGCGGGACCAGCGGAACTGGAATCCCAGGTGACGAAACCGATTGAAGATGCTGTAGCGGGTCTGGGAAATATAGACCAATTAACTTCAACAGTTAACGACGGCGTCTCTACCACCGTCGTTAATTTTGTATTGGGGACAGATAGCGATCGCGCGACGAATGATGTCCGCAATGCCGTTGCCCAAATTCGCCAAAGTTTACCCGCAGACATCAACGAACCGATCGTGCAACGGCTGGAGTTCTCCGGTGGTCCGATTATGAACTACGCCGTGATTTCCAAGCAAAAATCGGTTGAAGAATTAAGTAATCTGGTTGACGAAACGATTAGCCGCGCCCTGCTGTCGGTGCAGGGAGTCGCTCAAATCAAGCGGGTTGGCGGTGTTGACCGCGAAATTCGCGTCGATCTCGATCCAGATCGTCTGAAAGCTCTGGGAATTACAGCGACTCAAGTCAACGACCAAATTCGCGCCCTCAATGTCAATTTACCGGGCGGACGCGCGGAGTTAGGAGGGAGCGAACAAAGCATTCGCACCTTAGGCAGTGCGCCGAATGTCCAGGCGTTGCAAAACTATGAAATTATCCTTCCAAACGGGGGTTCAGTGCCCTTGTCCGCCCTGGGAGAGATCCGCGATGCTTCTGCCGACCCCCGGCAGGCGGCACTACTGAATAATCAACCCGTCGTGTCTTTTTCCGTCTTGCGTAGCACTGGCAGCACTCTGGTGACGGTGGAAGAAGAGGTACGCCAGAAAGTAGAAGAACTGCAAAAAACCCTAGGGACGGATGTCAAGCTGCAACTTATCTTCACTCGCGCTGACTTTATCCGCGAATCCTACGATGGCACGATTGATGACTTGATCCAAGCGTCTGTGCTGGCAGTGCTGACGATTCTGATCTTTTTGCGAAACTGGCGTGCCACGTTAATTACTGCCGTGGCGCTGCCGTTGTCCATGCTGCCCACTTTTGCGGTGCAGTATTTGCTGGGCTACACCCTCAACAACATGACTTTGCTGGCATTGGCGCTGGCGGTGGGGAACTTGGTGGATGATGCCGTTGTAGAAATTGAGAATATGGATCGCCACATGGATATGGGCAAAACGCCCTTCCAAGCGGCTTTGGATTCTTCTGCGGAAGTGGGTTTGGCAGTGCTGGCTAGCGCGGCGACGATTATCGCGGTGTTTTTGCCAGTTGCCTTTATGGGTGGGATTCCGGGGCAGTTTTTCCAGCCGTTTGGGGTGACAGTAGCGGTCTCGACGATCTTCTCTACGCTGGTGGCGCGGACTATCACCCCGATGATGGGCGCTTATTTGCTCAAACCGAAGAAAACCTCACCCCCCAATCAGCTACCCGTCAATGGGAACGGCGGGAAAAATCGATTTCAACCGTATCGCTGGGTGCTGAAATGGGCTTTGAGGCATCGCCTGACAACGATGGCGATCGCTCTGGCATTTTTCCTGGGCAGTCTGGCGCTAATACCATTTATTCCCAAGGGATTATTTGATAACGGTGACATTGGTTTCTCGGAAGTTGCCGTGCAACTCCCTCCCGGTTCAACGCTGGAAGATACCAAAAAAGTTGTACAGCAGACAACTCGGTTAATTCAGCAAAGCCCAGCCGTTGAGAGTGTCTTGGCAACGACAGAAGTGAATACTGCCAATCTTTTTGTCAACCTGAAACCGAAGGAAAAACGGGAGAATCTCCCTCAGAAGGAGTTTGAGAAACAAATGCGCCAAGTGTTCTCCCAAGTGCCGGGGGCGCGGATTAGTTTCCAAAGCCAGGGAGCCGGAGGAGCGGGCAAGGATTTATCAATTGTCCTCAAAAGTGAAAACCCCGAAGCTTTGAACTTGGCAGCGGATGCTCTGGAAAAGCAGATGAGAAGCGTACCGGGTTTAGTAGAAGCAACATCTACTGCCAGTTTGGTGAAACCAGAAATTCTGATTATTCCCGATGCGGCACGAGCGGCGGATTTGGGAGTGACAGTGCAAGCGATCGCTCGTACCGCCTCCCTTGCCACCATCGGCGACAATGAAGCGAATCTGGCTAAGTTTAACCTCCCCGATCGGCAAATTCCGATTCGAGTCCAGATAAATCCCGATGCGCGGCAGGATATCGACACTCTCAAAAATCTTCAGGTGCCCGGTCAAAACGGGAATCTTGTCCCGTTAGTGTCGGTGGCAGATATCCGCTTTGGCAGCGGTCCGGCGCAAATCGATCGGTTTAATCGCGCTCGTCAGGTGTCGGTACAAGCAAACTTGCAAGGCGTTGCTCTGGGAGATGCGGTGCAAGCCGTGCAGCAGCTACCTGCCCTCAAAAATCTGCCCCCCGGAGTCGCGCAAGAATCGGCTGGGGATGCCGAGATTATGCAGGAGATTTTCGGTCGCTTTGGTTCGGCAATCGGACTGGCAATTATGTGTATCTATGCCATCCTGGTGCTGCTGTACAACAATTTCCTCCATCCCCTAACAATTATGGTGGCGTTGCCTCTTTCTTTAGGCGGCGCACTGTTGGGCTTAATGATTGCCCAAAAAGCGTTAGGGCTGTATGCGCTAATTGGGATTGTGTTGCTGATGGGGATTGTGACAAAAAACTCCATCCTGCTGGTGGACTATGCCTTGATTAACCAGGAGGAAGGCAAGTCACAATATCAGGCGCTAATCGCCGCTGGGATGGATCGTCTGCGACCAATTTTAATGACTTCTCTGGCTACCATTGCGGGAACCATTCCCCTTGCCTTGGGAATTGGTGCGGGGGCTGAAGTCCGCAGCCCGATGGGAATTGCGCTGATGGGCGGCTTCACAACTTCCACTCTGCTAACGCTGGTGGTGGTGCCGGTGTTATTCACCTACGTGGACAACTTCCAGCGCTGGCTTGTGCAACTGCCGAAGCGCGGATTTGGCAGAAAACGGGGGCACAAAAATGGGGAGGTGCGTAGGACGAAGTCAGAGGCGAAGCGATCGCTTCCCGCCACTCCCAACCCAGAACAAGATAAATTCCCCGTCGGTAAGAAGTAGTTAGAGCGCGTTTCACAACTAAAACCCTGTGGGTATCAACCAATAGGGTTTTAGTTTATAGAAGCGATCGCATTCTTGCCACACCGTACACGCCCATTTTTCAAGCTTGCATAGTTGATAACTTTGATTCTGGTTCCGATTCTTCGTAGTCATCCAGCATAACCAAGATAGATATCTGGATTGACAACCTAGCAGCAGCGGCGGCGGCAACTATTTCTGGAGATAATGAGATCCCGCCCTGTTGTTCCTCTCGAATAGTGCTAATGTACAAATCTACATTGCAATTAGTTCGATCTAGAACTGCCAACGTTGGTGCCATTTTTTCTAAGCAAAGAGCAGCTTGCTGCATCTGGTTGTCTATGTCTTCTCTTGGGCGATCGCTGTCAAAATTAGCAAATTCTAAAGACCAGATATCAACAGGTTGAACTCGCTTTTTTGAAACTTGTTCTCCCCGTCGCAAAACCTTGGTTGGTGTTATACCCATATCTGTCAATTCCTCTAAATCAGGCAGATTACCAGACAATCGTAAAGACATTTTAATTGTACTCACTACAATTTCTTCCTGAAATTAACTATGTTTCTAAGAAATCATCCGCTAAATCGAGTAGTTCATCACCAGTAAAATTGTCAGCACCGCCGCGACCTTCTTGACGTTTAACCTTTTCAATATAATCACCAAACCTTTGTCACTGCTCTTTGTTCATACGCTTTTCTCGTGCCACAGAATCGACCATTTCCTGGTCTTTTCTATTCGCTCCCTTACCTCGTCCAAGTCTTTGTCTTTCACGTTGCCTTTCCTCAAGTTCTTTCTCCCCGTCTTCTAGTTCTTCATCTTCTGGCGGCACTTTATATAATGCTAGGCTAAAAGTACAGCAACAAATTTATAACATAGTAGCGATCGCTTAAACATTTCTAACTTCCAACCCCATCATTTGCCTCTATGACTCTATCAACTCCAAAATCGCGCCATCTAACTTCCGCCATCCCAAAATGGCAACCCGCAACATGGGAAGATTATTTAGCTTACGCTGACGATCTGAACCCAGAAATAGTAGGTTTATTTTTTAATCAGGGATATCTTTTCGTTCAAATGGGTAATGAAGGAATTAACCACGCCGCAGTTAATGAATTATTCACAATGCTGTTTTTTATCTGGTTTAGTCGCATACCAGGGCAAATATTCCATTCTCTAGGCGGTTGCTTAATGGAAAAGCCGAATACGCAAGCAGCATCACCAGATTTAGTTCTTTATATTGGTGAAAATTACCCAATTTGGCGAGAAGGCGAACGACGTTACCTTAATTTGAATCAGTGGCGATTTCCCGATTTAGTGGGTGAAGTCGGTGACACAACTATAGCAACTGATTTGGATGAGAAAAAGCAGCTTTATGCAGCTTTGCAAATTCCTGAGTATTGGGTTATTGATGTTAAAGGCGAAAGAGTGCTGGCATTTCGTTTGCAGGATGATGGCAAATATCAGCAGTGCGAATATTCTGTAGCACTTGAGGGGTTGCCGATTTCTTTATTAGAGCAGACTTTATCACAGCTAAAACAAGGAACAAATGGCAGCGCGGCTATCTGGTTTGCTCAACAGATGGCTAATTTGTAGGAGTTGGGGAGAATGCGATCGCGCGTTGCGCCGACCTGTCGGTTCGCGCTTGTGAGGTGGAATGCGATCGCTCTCTAGCTTTGTGGTTCATTTTATGAAAACTGAGCAGCAAGGATATTTATGGAATCAGTGATATCGGAACATATTGAAATTACTCTCGGCGTATGTGGTGGTAAACCGCGCATTGCCGGACATCGGATTAAAGTGCAGGATGTGGTTATTTGGCACGAACGAATGGGACTGTCCCCTGACGAAATTGTTTCCCAATATCCGGGAATTACCTTGGCAGATGTATACGCTGCCTTGGCATATTATCACGATCATCTGGAAAAAATTCGACAACAAATTCGAGAGGATGAAGCCTTTGCTAAAGAATTACAGGCTCAAACTCCTTCTCTTGTTCAGCAGAAACTAAGGAATCGAAATGTTGGAAACGATTCGGTTCCACATGGATGAAAATGTCAATACTGCCATCGCGGATGGTTTACGACGCCGTGGCATTGATGTGACTACTACCGCAGAAGCAGGACTGATTTCCTCGCCAGATGAGGTACAAATAGAGTTTGCACTTTCCCAAAATAGGGTAATTTTTACGGCTGACGCAGATTTTCTACGGCTTCATCAAGCTGGTGTCGAACACGCTGGCATTACTTACTGTCACCAAGGTAGTCGCTCAATTGGTGACATCTTACGCGGTCTAATTTTAATCTGGGAGTTGCTGGAACCGGAAGATATGCGCGATCGCGTTGAATTCCTTTGAATCAGGCGATCGCGCTGTTGTGCAGTGGAAAGCGATCGCATCATCTTCAACTCTCTTACTCTAAAGGAAAACTAGGTATAAATTTATCAATTTCATTCATAATTTGCATTGTCTCTTTGAGAGCAACTACCACTCGCTGATAGTGCAAATCATCAAAGGATAAATTACGCTTGGCTTTTTTGCGGTCTTTGAGCCATTGATTTCTGGTAGTAAGTCTCGGTTTTGCGGTGAAAATAAATAAAATGGCGAATGCAGAAATACTTCTGTCTAGTCAACTGTATAAACGTCGTTCTCTAGCAAAAACTTGTACTTATCTTGACGCTTACCGTAAATATCAAAGTGATATATTTTAGCCATTACATTACCTCAAACAGAGAACGCGGTAATCCAGACTGGCGGATAATTGACTGTAAAGTTCCAATGCGTAACTCTGCATAATTTGGAACAACAGCAGTAATCGTGGTTTCATCTGTTTGCCGTTGCATGATAATATGACTACCGCTTTGCCGCACTTCCACAAAGCCATTTTGCTCTAAAATTTGGCAAACCTCTCGCGCTGATAAAACTCGTAACTTACCCAACAGACACCTCTACCCTGGTAACAAAAACTTCCGTCTGCAAGCGGTTTTGTACCTCTAGAGGGTCGGCAACTTCAAAGAATAGTTCTAATGCTTCAATTAGGTTACTTTTTGCTTGCTCGACTGTATCACCTTGACTGGCAATATCTAATTCTGGACAAAGCGATACATATCCATCCCCTTCTCGTTCGATGATGGCAGTAAATTGTTGATTTTTTTTCATATTTACTTTTCTTTGGGATACTTTACCATTATACAAACAGCTACGCCTTGTTGAATATCAAAAACATTTTCATCTTTTGAGCCATCAGGAGAAGATTCTTTTTTCTTACTGTTACCATGCAAATCCATAATGTAGATTTCGTCAAAGGTTTTCTCTAGGCTTTGGCGCATTCCTCTAAACGTTGGGTTATCTATATAACCAACCAACAACTCTCGCCGCCTTACGGTAAAGTCTGGAATACCTGCTTTATTACCTTTCTCCTCAATCGCCACATCTATCGCCGCACCAGGGTTATCCAATAAGTTCTTGATAGCTGGGTAATGGGTGCGTTCGCTTCCACGCTGAAGATTGCTCTGGATTCACTGAATGTAGGTGTCAAAACGCATTAATAAATTTGACCTCGCTTTTTGTAGCTTTAGCTATGTAGCAATTCTAGGGACGCGATCGCATCCTCTCCCCAAAAACGCTTGCCCGACAGGTCGGCGCAACGCGCGAACTGACAAGTCAGCGCTTCGCTATCGCATCCCCACACACCCAAAAACGCAGCAGTTTGAGCTATTCTGGTCAACAGCAGCAAGAAGAGATAATCCACAATGCAGCCAGCTTTGCACATCAGCACCCAAGTCTTACCAGGTAACAAAATCGAAATCTCAGCTCCAGAATTGCCAGTGGGTGATGCTGTAGAAGTGTTCGTCATTTTATCAGAAACCTCCACCCCTAGTCGCCGCTCTGCAATTGACTTACTTGATGAATTGCAGGGAACGAGACTCCTCAAAACTCCAGAAGAAGCAGATCAGTATATTGAGGAGGAACGCAATGCGTGGCAAGCCTGACGTTTCCATCATCTAGCCTAGTTTATGTAGACACTCAGATTTTTATCTACAGTGTTGAAAAGCATCCGATTTATTGGTCTATATTGCGCCCAATGTGGTTGCAGTCTCAAGCTAGCGACATCGAAATTGTTAGCAGTGAACTAGCATTACTGGAAACTTTGGTCGCCCCTATAAAAAATGTTGACTCCCTTCTAATTAATGCTTATGAAACCTTGCTTTCGTCTACAGAAGTTCGACTGATTCCGATAACAAAAGCTATTCTGAGGAATGCTGCACAATTACGAGCTAATACAAATCTGAGAACGCCAGATGCTCTTCATGCTGCCACTGCTCTTGCTACAAGTTGCAGCTTTTTTCTCACAAATGACAGTGGTTTTCGTCGCGTTGCTGGTCTATCTATAGTTATACTTAACGACGTTGCAGCGACTTGATTTAACTAGATCGATTGAGTATGTCTAGCGATCGCATCCTTCTCCCCAAAAACGCTTGCCCGACAGGTCGGCGCAACGCGCGATCGCACTCTTACACCAAACGCGATCGCATCCCCACAAAAACGCTTGCCCGACAGGTCGGCGCAACGCGCGATCGCATCCTTCTCCCCAAAAGCGCGATCGCTACTGTAGTTGTGGTGAACCGAAGTAATCGGGCAGTTCTTCCAAAGTCCATTTCAGCAGCCGACAAAGTGCTTTCAAATCGCGGGGAGTAAGCTTTGGTTCATAAAGCCCTGTCTCCCAATTACTAACTGTCTGGACAGTCTTACCCAAAGCTAGTGCAACGTCTCTCTGCGTTAAGCCTAATTCTTCTCTTCGCCGCTTCAGAGGAGACTCCCGATCGTATTCTTGCTGTTGTTGGTCTTTGGTCATGTAGTATAAAAGTTCTTATATAAAGATGCTTGACAACTGAATCCTAAGAGTGCTTATATAAGATAGATACAGCAGCGGGCAAAGTGACTGAAAAGCCACCATCTGGCTCAGTCGCCTTCAGAGGTTCACAAGATGCCTGCCCTTTCCTTAGTTTCTTACATAACTGCCAATCTACCAAGCAGAGGTGGGCGATCGCGCCTCAGTGCGATCGCAATGAGCCAAACTCATCTGGTAGTTCTTCTAGCGTCCATTTCAGTAGACGACAAAGCGCTTTTATTTCACGGGGGGTGAGCTTTGGTTCATACATACCTGTCTCCCAGTTGCTAATTGTTTGGTCAGTCTTACCCAAAGCCAGTGCAATGTCTCTTTGAGTTAAGCCTAATTCCTCTCTCCGCTGCCTTAAAGGAGACTCTCGCTCTTGCTGTCGTTCTTCTGTCATGCTTTCCAAACAAGCTTATCCAAGCAGACTTGACAAATCAATTACAAGCGTGTTTGGATAAGTAAGAGACTATAAATGAGCAGGTAACTTGAAAAGCTACCATCTAGCTAAATTGCCGTCCGACTTTCTTTGATGCCTGCCCTAACTTTAGTTTCTTACATAACTGTCACGCGATCGCGCGATCGCTATCTTTGCCTGGGGTGGTTAGCCACACCCTCGTAAATATCCATTCAAAACCCATAACTAAGTAACTCACAGCTATGACTGGGAGAATCTTATGACGTATTACGCCAAACTTCATCCTTGGTGCATCATCCGTTCGCTTCCCGATATGCGATCGCGCGTTGCGCCGACCTGTCGGGCAAGCGCCTCACTACGATTCCGGCTTACCGAAGTCGTCGGGTAACTCATCCACAGTCACTTGCAGCACTTTGAGCAACGTTTTGAACTGGCGAATAGTCAGCTTTGGTTCTGCTCTGCCTACCTCCCAATTGCTGACCGTTTGCACTGTTACTCCTAGCGCATCTGCAATTTGCTTTTGAGTTAGATCGCGGCTTTTCCGTAGCTTTACCAGCGCGGATTCTTGCTTTTGGACTCCTGTCATCTGAATATAAACCAGTTTGCCTAAATCAATTTGTCTAAACTGGCTTGACAACAGACCGTAAATTGATTTAGATTAAGGATAGACAAGCCAATAGGGTAGGCAACCTAAAAAGCTGTCCTTTAAATTAAGTTGCCCTCGTAAATGCCTACCCCTAACTTAGTGTCTCACCATAAAGCCATTTACAAGCACTCAGTAAGGTGTCACGTTCTCTAACACCTTGCTGTGCGCTTCCTTATCCATAACTAAGTAACTCACAGCTATGACTGGGAGAATCTTATGACGTATTACGCCAAACTTCATCCTTGGTGCATCATCCGTTCGCTTCCCGATATGCGATCGCTTATCGTCGCTCGTTTTCGCGGTCGCAATGACGCAGAAGCGCATCTGCGAATTCTGAAAGCGAATACTCCAAATATTCCCTACTCCATCATTTTCGATACCACGCCAGAAACCAGCGACTCAACCGTTAAACCTGGAATGAATTGATTATGACAGCCTTGTTTCGCCGCATTCAACCGCCAAAGACATTTCGCCTCACTGTTGCACTCTTAGCGAAATACCTGAAAATACCAGAATCCTTAATTGTGCGATTCGAGTGTTGGCAAAATGTACTATTTGTACATCGCACAGATCGCGGCGGACAATTTGTAAGTTATCGTCAGATGCGACTCTGGTGGGATGCGATCGCCCTTTTATTTGAAAGTTGCCACACCTCTAACGCACTGCAACAACTGGGACTTCAGATTAAAGAAGAGAGCCACAAATTCTCCGACTACTACCAAGCAATGATTGAAGACCTCCGCCAACTGTGGGTAAAACGCCGAGACTACCTCAGCAGAAGCTTACCAGCAAAAGAAAGCGCCGCATAAAGCGAGTAAAATAGTACCTTTGGGGAAACGCTTGCCCGACAGGTCGGCGCAACGCGCGAACTGACAAGTCAGCGCTTCGCTATCGCATCCTTATATATCATCTTTACCTCAAACAGCAAGAAGGCTCACACCGTAATCTCTGATTCGGTGTCGAGATGAATTGCGAGTGAGTCGAGTTGCGTAGTTTGATTGTATTTGAGCGTAGCGAAAACAGAGAAAACTACAGCGACTTGATGAACAAAATATTTTATTTTTTGGTAACACAACTGTATAAATACACGTTATCATGAATATGTAAACACGGTAAGGACTATAGCATCCTTCAACAGGCTCAGTAACCATCCTTCAACAGGCTCAGTAACCATGTACAGAGCAGCTAAAGTTAGAATTTATCCCACTGATCAGCAAGAATCCTATCTAGCTCAGTGTTTTGGTAATGCTCGTTGGTTGTGGAATTATATGCTTAATGCCACTACTACCGCTTATAAAGAAACAGGTAAGGGTCTTTCTAAAGCTGCGATGGACAAGCTGCTTCCTGGCTTGAAAAAAGAATATGAATGGTTGGGCTTGGCTTATAGTCAAGTGTTGCAGCGAGTAACATTCAACCTTTCAAGTGCGTTTGTCAATTTCTTTGAAGGACGCGCTAAATATCCTAACTTTAAATCAAAGCATGGTTTGCAATCCATTCAATATCCCCAGAACGTCAAATTAAGACCAGAGGATTCTGTGATTAAGTTCCCTGGTAATTTGGGGATTATGAAAACCGTGTTTCACAAGGA
>NZ_JBHZGO010000026.1:0-33805 GCF_042747725.1 Coleofasciculus sp. H7-2 | reverse complement strand
GGATGGGCATCTCTAGCTAAATGTTTGAAAACTTGTAATTCTACATCCATTGCCCTACCTACTGTGTAGAGTTTTATTTTTCAATTTCTTTATTCATTATATTCGGAAAGTGACAGAAGAGGGATAATCCCTACTAGCAAAGGGGTTAAACTTTGCTGGTAGTCACATCTTCCGGAAACCAGCTTTTGTAAAAAAAATTTACTGTTTGTAATTTAGATGACAGATTAATCCTGCTTAATAATGAAATAACTTTACAAAATCTTTATAAAACTTTTTAGGTGCCATATCAAGAAAAGCAATGTAGGATAAGTTATTTGACGTATTTAGTCTGGGGGTTCAAATATATTTTTTTGATAAAGATTCGTAGAATTACTAGTCTTCAAGATAGACATCAGATCAAAATTGAAAAACCACCGAAAGATTGATCTTTTTACTCAAGACCACTATCTGTAGCTTCCATGATTGTTCAAGTTAGACGCTTTTTTAAAATCCGAACAAAAACAATAAAGAAAATGAATCGTAGTTCTTAACCTAGCGCTCTCAACTTTCTGGTGCCGCGACCACTTCTCAATAAAGCTACCAGGTTTCCATCAGTACTTATGAACACCGTCACACCAGGCGATATTGATTCTTCTACAGCTCAGAATTTTTCTACGCTGGTTGAACTGCTGCGGTGGAGGGCACTCCAGCAGCCGGAAAAGCTAGCTTATACGTTTCTGATTGATGGCAAGAAAGAAGGTTCCCAGCTCACTTATGCACAGCTCGATCGTCAAGCGAGAGCGATCGCTGCCTTGCTACAACAGCATAATGCTAAGGGAGAGCGGGCACTGCTGCTTTATCCACAAGGTCTAGAAGTGATCGCTGCTTTTTGCGGTTGCTTATACGCCGGAACGATTGCCATTCCCGTACCCCCACCGGAAGCGGGGCGACTGAAGCGAACCTTGCCCAGACTGCAAGCGATCGCAAAAGATGCCCAAGCCTCATTGGTGCTAACCACCTCTGGAATTCTTTCCCTGGTTGAAGAGTACGACGAGAAGATTCCGGAATTTCAGGCGATGCGCTGGATTGACACCGAGCAGGTAGACCTGTCTCTGGCTGATACCTGGCAAGATCCAGCCGCAACCAGCGATATGCTGGCGTATCTCCAGTACACCTCAGGCTCCACCTCCACCCCCAAAGGTGTGATGCTCAGCCACGGCAACGTGATGTTCCACTCAGCGAACCTCCAAAAAGCCTGTGGCTATACCCCAGACAGCGTGACTGTGGCGTGGATGCCTTACTTCCACGATTACGGATTGGTTGAAGGACTCATCCAACCCCTCTACAACGGTATCCCCTGCTACGTGATGTCGCCCTTCGCCTTTATTAAACGCCCGTTTCACTGGCTCCAGGCGATTTCGCGCTACAAAGTCACCCATAGCCAAGGTCCTAACTTCGCCTACGATCAATGCGTGCGTAGGGTTACACCAGAACAACGCGCCACCCTAGACTTGAGTAGTTGGCGTGCAGCAGGCAATGCCGCCGAGCCAATCAACCCTCAAGTCATGGAAAGTTTCTACGAAACCTTTGCACCGTCTGGGTTTCAGTGGAATGCCTTTTGTCCTGCCTACGGATTGGCTGAGGCAACTCTGTTAGTATCCTTCTCTGCACAAACCGCAACACCCGTTTTGTGCAATCTCGATCCGGCAGCATTGGAAAAAAATCGCGTCGTTCCAGCCTCCAAAAATCATGATATTGTGCGGACGGTAGTAGGATGCGGGACTAAAGTTGGCAATACCAAGATAGCGATCGTGCATCCAGAGAAATTCACCCGATGTGCAGAGGATGAAGTCGGCGAAATTTGGGTATCCGATCCTAGCGTGGCTCAAGGCTATTGGCAGCGACCCGAAGAATCGGAAAGCACTTTCCAGGCACGCATCGCAGATACAGGTGTTAGCGAAGCGGGGCGAAGTCCAGAGACATTTCTACGGACTGGCGACTTGGGATTCTTAAAAGATGGTGAGCTATTTATCACAGGTCGCATCAAAGATTTAATTATCATCCGAGGCACCAATCACTATCCGCAAGATATTGAATGGACTGTACAAGAAAGCCATGCAGCGCTTCGACCCGAACATGGCGCAGCGTTTTCAGTGATGGTGGGCGAGGAGCGACTGGTAATTGTCCAAGAAGTCGAGCGCCATACCCAGAATCTAGACAACAATGAGGTCATGGGAGCCATCCGTCAGGTGGTATCAGAACAGCACGAGCTACAGGTTTATGCTGTGGTATTGGTGAAGCCTGGAAGTATCCTGAAAACTTCCAGCGGCAAGATTCAGCGTCAGGGTTGCCGAGCAGCTTTCTTAGCAGGAAGTCTGGATGTAGTCGCGGATTGGAGCGAAAATCCTCAAGCCACGGCAAAGTTTCAAAGTCTCAAGGGAGAAGTAGAATCCCTGTTGCAGAAAGTGCAAATGCCTAAATAGCGATTGGGATTGGGAATTGCTAATTGCGATTACCCATTACCCATTACCCATTACACGGAGAATTCAATGCATCAACTAAAACAGTACTGGGTCGCTGAAGCGCTCGAAAAGGATTTAGGCGATCCGACACAGGCGGAAAGTGTGATGTCCTTCAAAAGCGTCATGGAGTTGGACGAGCGCGAAGAATTTCCAGAAAAAGAAGTTGAATGGCTCTACAACTGGAATCTTCATCACTACCACATCCCCGTGGAATACGGCGGCGAACTGAAATCTTATGAAGAATTCATCGCTTTTGTGAGAGTTTTATCCAGACGCGACCTTACGGCATCGATAACTTTCAGCACGCTTTTCTGGTCTGGTTTGGTTTGGATGGCGGGCACCCACGAACAGAAACAAAAGCTAGCAAAGTTTATTAAAGATAAGCATGGTGCCATGTGTCTCGCTTATTCAGAAAGGGCACACGGAAGCGACCTGGTTGCCAGCGATGTCCAGGCAACTAAGGTTCCTGGTGGTTATCTCCTGAATGGGGAAAAATGGCCAATCAACCGAGCGACAATTTCTGGAATTTCGGTTGTGCTTGCCAAAACAGATGACAGTGGTGGGGCACGCAGCTTGTCTCTGTTTGTTGTTGATAAAAGCGAGATCGATCCAGCGGGTTATTCCAATCTTCCTAAGATCAAGACTTTGGGAATTCGCGGTTCCGATATGAGCGGAATCCGTTTTGATAACTGCTTTGTGCCTGAAGAAATGCGTTTGGGGCAAGAAGGCGCGGGTTTAGAATTAGGGCTGAAAGGCTTTCACCTAACTCGTACTTTGTGTGCAGCATTTTCTTTAGGATCGGCGGATACAGCGCTTAGAACGGTGCTGAAATTTGCTCTAGGGCGGAAACTGTACGGCAAAACTGTTTTTGATATTCCCCACCCTCGGACTACTTTAGTAGAGGCTTTTTTAGATATTTTGGTTTGCGATTGTGTCACGATTGCAGGGGCAAGAAGTTTTCATGTCGCGCCGGAACAATCTAGCGTTTCATCTATCTTCGTGAAATATTTTGTGCCGACGGCTGTGGAAAAGGTTGTTCAAAACCTTTCCGTGATTCTAGGGGCACGCTTTTATTTACGCGAAGGTCACGATGAGGGAATTTTCCAAAAGGTTGCCAGAGACAATGCCATTATTAGCGTGTTTGATGGCAGTACGGTTGTTAACTTGCACGCGCTGATTTTACAGCTTCGTCAGATGGCGAAATACCGGGCGAAAAGAAATGCTGCTACTTATGAGAGATTGCGATCGCGTCTGGAATCCAGATTTTCTCTAGCGGCACCTCTGCCGCCGTGCGAACGAGCAAAATTTGAGCTGTTCAGTCGGGGATGCGATGACGTTTTACAAGGTCTGGAAATCTCTCTAGAACACTTGTATGACTTAAAGACGGATTCCAGCGTCGATGCTGAAGTGTTGCAGAAGCTGATAACACTGACAAGCACTGTCCTCGAAGAACTCGACGCACAGGATGAATTCTTGGCAAGCTCAGGCTTTGAATACGGACACGATCAGTCTCCTGAGTTATTTGAACTAGCCAAGAAGTACTGCACATTGCACGCCGCCGCCGCAGCTGTACATATGTGGATTTACAACCGAAAAATCTTGGGTGACTTTTTTGCCAAAGGTGAATGGCTGGCAATTTGCCTCAACAGACTCCTGATGACTTTTCGTCCTTCATCAGGTATCATTCCTAGCATTTACATCGAGAATGTTGCCCAAGAACTTCTCAAGCTTGACAGAGAAAACAAGATGTTTTCGATTGTCCCCCTCCAACTAGCCCAATCCCAATCACAAGAGGAGAAACCCCATGCAGCTTCAGAACTCCAGCTCCAAGCCTAGTGAAGATTTAAGCAAAAACAATTTACAAGACGACAGTATGATTGTTGAAAACTCCCCGGCTGAAGCGATTCAAACCTGGCTAGTTACCAAGCTTTCTAAGCAACTTTCACTCAATGCAAAAACCATTGATGTCCGCGAACCTTTGACGCGCTACGGGCTGGATTCCATCGATGCTGTCACCTTAGTTGGGGATTTAGAGGATTGGCTGGGATGCGAGCTTCCTTCGACTCTGCTGTGGGATTACCCTACTATTGAAAAATCTGCTGAATACTTGGTTAAAGAGTTTGATGTCTCAGCGGCAGTATCTACAGATGCTGTAAGCAATGGAAAGGCAGCTAGTAATGACCAAACGGAAAAAGTAGAGGCATCTTCCAAGTCTTCTGGTTGGGGCGGTCTCTGGAACCGGATTAGCGGCAGCTAGAGAAAGATAAACGGGTTGGTAATTGGGAATTGGTAACTGGTTAAAAATTTTGTTTGCTGTTGTGGTGGCTGTAAATCTTCAACTCCGGACAATGAAAGATAACCCATTTCTGATGACTAATTACCAATCGCTAAATACTCGATTAAGATACTAACTTTTAATTGCTAAAAAATATGGAGGAAACAGTCAATTGAATTTCTCTGATTTCTCCTTCTGGTGGGTACTTCTTCTGATCGGCGTTCCACTTTTCACGGTTCGCTATATAGGCAAGTACCTGAACATTTGGCGAGATTACTTTGATAGCATCGGGTTGATGGTGCTGTCGCTGACGCTGTTTATGAATGCGTCGCGCTCCAGCTTTATCATCTTCGCCTTTGAGATTATCTTTAACTACTTGATGGTGCGGCTGATGTTGCGCCGTCGAGGTTGGGAATCGCAAGCGATCGCAGCAGCGGTGATCGGGATCGACATCGCCATCCTTGCCTACTTCAAATACGTGAACTTCTTTGTGGAAGATGTTCTAGGACTATTTGTGGGAGGAGTTGCTGAGAGTTGGCAGCAGAGAGGCGGCATTCCCGGAGCAGGTGCAATTCCTCCAGGGATTTCGTTCTACACCTTCCAGATGGTTGCTTTTGTAGTGGATTCATTCAGAAGCAAAAACAAGCAGCCAACTAAAGTTATTGATTACATCAACTTTGTTTCCTTCTTCCCACAAGTCGTCGCTGGCCCGATTGAGCGCCGAGCTGACCTGTTTCCTCAAATTGAATCATTCCGCTTTAAGTTCTCTGTAGAAAACTTCGAGGATGGTCTCAAGTGGCTGTCTTTGGGCTTGTTTATGAAGTTGGTACTGGCGGATAACTTGTCGCCGTACATCAACTTGCAAGAAACTGCAAATGTCTGGCTAGTCTGGCTATCTATCTACTTATTCACCCTAAGAATTTACTTTGATTTTGCCGGATATAGCTTCATTGCGCTGGGTTTAGCGAAGTTTCTAGGGGTTCAACTAACGCTTAACTTCATCGCCCCCTATACCTCCCCAAGCATCCAAGAATTTTGGCGTCGCTGGCACGTGACGCTGAGTACCTGGTTTCGAGACTACGTTTTCCTCCCCCTGATGGGCGCAAAGAAGCAGTGGGCGGCATTTTATCTGTTCGTCACATTTACGCTCTCAGGCTTTTGGCACGGAGCCGCTTGGAATTTCATCATTTGGGGTGCCTATCATGGCTTGTTACTGCTAGTTCTGCGATATGCGGGTCGCCCTTTTTACCGCTTCGTTGGCGAACGTCTATTCATGCCTCAGTTCTTATCGTGGGCGCTAACGTTTGGTTCAGTGATGCTGGGCTGTCTATTCTTCATGGAGTCAGATATCACTCGACTGGTACAGAAGCTGCAAACACTGGTGACGCCTTGGGCGTACTCGTTCTCAAATTTGGGAAAGGCAATGAGTTCCTTTAGCGAGAATGAGGGAGCTGTATTAGTTTTGATACTCTTTCTCACAGCGGCGGAATTGTTCTTGGAACACCTCGCAGTTTGGCAAAAACGGACGTGTGAATATGATTTGCTGTTATCTCCCTGGTTAACTCGTGTTCTTCTGGGTTTGACCATCTTGCTAGCTGCAAATACCCCTTCTAAATTTATTTACTTCGAGTTCTAATGTGGAAACCTCTAAAGCTTGCTAGTTGGATAGCGGTTGCTGGCTTAGCCTGGTCTGTTGGGTACCTTTATAACGTGCGCTACGGTGGAGAACTGAGCTGGCTGCGTGCCATGTACGAACGCAAGGTGGCGCTGGCAAGCCAAATTGAAGCACCCCACCGCCTGCTGATAACAGGTGGTTCTGGAGCGCACTACACGTTGAATACCAAGCTAATGGAGCAAGAACTCGGCATTCCCGTATTCAACATGGGGTTAGATGGCCCAATTGGTCTAGATGTCATCCTTCCGAGTATTTTGAGTCAAGTTCGCCCAGGCGATATCGTGCTTCTGATTCCAGAGTACCTGTTGCTGTTGGATGAGGATGGGCTGGGCGATCGCTCTGGTTCGTTTGGGATGGCAATTGGACAGCCCGGTTTGGGAGGAATCCCTCCCAAACAGTTGGCTCTAGACGCGATGCTGCTTGGGGTTCCAACTCTTAGAGGAATTACTAAGTCGAGCTTGGAGGTGATTGAAAACGGAAAAATGACCGGCTACTACTCCGATCCGGTTGACGAACGTGGCGACCCTACCGTGACCAAAGAACGCGCTGGGAAGTGGTGGCAGATGAAATTTGAAGAACCCGTATCTAAACACGCGCTTCAGCGGATCTCTAAATTCCGCGAAGAAGTCGAGGCAAAGGGAGCGACTTTAGTGCTGTCATTGCCGTGGGTATATGCTAACAGTAGCGATGAGAAGACGGTTAGTAACGTTAAAAAGACGGCTGAGGAACTGAGCAAAATCGCTCCATTGATCTACGAGAAGGACTCGTTGAACTTGAAGAGTGACTCTAACTTGTTTGCCGATACCCACTATCACCTGAAACCGGAAGCCAGAACAATCAGGGCAATGGAGCTGGTTCAACAGCTAAAGCCAGCGATCGCTTCGCAACTGACAGCACCCAACTCCACAACCAAAGTGCCGCAATAGCTAATCGCTAATCTTCCATTAGGGTTCGATATCAAGCTTATTTACAC
This sequence comes from Coleofasciculus sp. H7-2, assembly GCF_042747725.1. Taxonomy (NCBI): domain Bacteria; kingdom Bacillati; phylum Cyanobacteriota; class Cyanophyceae; order Coleofasciculales; family Coleofasciculaceae; genus Coleofasciculus; species Coleofasciculus sp. H7-2. The sequence continues at coordinate 26,381 of NZ_JBHZGO010000026.1, read as the reverse complement.
GCACCCCTGTCAATGATATGGACGGCAAGCTAGACGGCACAAGGCATCGGAGAAAGGTCAGTTCTGCTTCTTCTGGGTCTGGGAACGCAACTCCCACCCGAATTTGCATTCTCGGTGGGGGCTTTGGCGGTCTTTACACTGCTTTGTACCTGCGCCGTTTTTCCTTACTGAAATCAAATAAATGCGAAATTACCCTGGTTGAGCAAAAAGATCGCTTTCTCTTTACTCCCTTGCTATACGAACTGGTGACAGACGAACTGCAAGCGTGGGAAATTGCTCCTTCTTATCAGAAGCTATTAAGGAACACAAATATTCGTTTTTGTCAAGAGACGATTCAGGAGGTTGATTTACAAACGCGCCAGGTAAAGCTTCAATGCGGTGAGGTACTCGCTTACGACTACCTAGTTTTGGCAGTAGGGGGAGAGACGCGCTTAGAGGGCGTTCCCGGAGCTGGCACTTATGCCCAAACCTTTCGCAGTTTGGCGGATGTAGAGCTTCTTAAACAACAGCTGCGCGAGTTTGAGCTTTCTGAGCAGAAACAAATTCGGATCGCGATCGCTGGCGCTGGCCCCAATGGCGTAGAACTAGCTTGTAAAATAGCCGACCGGCTACAGGAACGAGGGCAAGTGCTGGTGATTGACCGGGGCAATCAAATTCTTAAAACCTTTTCCGCTCATACTCAAGCTGCTGCTCACCGTGCTTTATCTGCTCGTGGCGTGCGGGTAGAATTAGAAACGAGCATCAACCGCATTGAACCTGACCAAATCACCTTGGTTCGGGATGGTCAGATTGACACTCTGCCTGTAGATTTGGTATTTTGGACGGCTGGAACCCGACAGATCGATTGGGTGCGCGAACTCGATTGCCAGCATAATCGCCAGGGACAACTGATTTCTTGCCCTACCTTACAATTGGTTGACTATCCAGAAGTGTTTGCCTTGGGGGATTTGGCGGAAATTTACAATCCCCGTGGCGCACGGGTGCCAGCAACTGCTCAAGCCGCTTTTCAACAGGCAGATTGTGCTGCCCGCAACATTTGGGCAGCGATCGCTGGCAGACCCTTACGGCGCTTCCGCTATTTGCACTTGGGAGAAATGGTGACGCTGGGAAAGGGTGCCGCTGCGGTCTCTAGCTTTGGTCTGAATCTAGAAGGGCGCTTGGCATCTATTACCAGACAAGTCGTCTACCTCCAGCGACTGCCAACGGTGCCTCACCGTCTCCAGGTGGTGAGAAATTGGCTTCACCAAGCGATTCGGCGGGTTGTTTTAACAGTCTGGAAGTGGCTGACGGCAATCCGGCGGCAGTTAGTAAAGCTAGGGTTCAAGAGTTTGGGAAAACGGCGATTGGCGGCGAATTACTCCCGACGATCTAAGTATTAAATTTAACAAACGGCTAATCGCTGACTGCGATTAATCATGAAAAAATTTTCCATCAAGGTCTAACGTTTTATGGCTTCTACTCAGCAAAAATCTAAAGCCATTTTTACTTCCAAGCTTGAGCAACTGTTTGGGTTAGACCTGCGATCGCTAGCCCTGTTTCGGATTGGCTTGGCGCTGGTTGTCCTTGCCGATTTAATCATTCGGGCTGGGGATCTGACAGCACATTATACAGATGCTGGAGTGATGCCGCGATCGCTACTAGCCACTATCTTAAAACCTTGGTATTGGTCAGTTCATGCGCTGGGCGGTCAAACCTGGTTTCAAGTAATTCTGTTTTTGCTGGCTGGATTTGTTGCTTTAGGGTTATTGGTGGGATATCGCACCAGGTTGGCAGCGATCGCAACTTGGGCGCTAATGGTATCTCTCCACAACCGGAACCCAGCTTTAATTTTTGCGGCGGATGATGTACTTCGCGCACTGCTTTTCTGGACAATGTTTTTGCCCTTGGGTGCTTATTACTCCATTGATAGTGCCCTGAATACATCCACCCAAAAATTACCCAAGCGCATCCTCTCCGGTGCCACGCTAGCACTGACGCTACAGCAATGCTTCATCTACATCTTTTCGGCGGCTTTTAAAGCTAAGAGTACGCTTTGGTGGCCTGATGGCAGTGCGGTTTATTATGCCTTGAATTTCGACCAGTACGCTACAGCATTTGGTCAATTCCTACTTAGCCTGCCTTCTGCACTCTTAGTCTTACTCACCTTTAGCGCCTTGTCGTTGGAATCAATCGGGCCACTGTTCCTCTTCGTTCCCTTTCGTACTAGCTTTTTCCGCTGCTGTACAATTATCTCGTTTATCCTCTTACATATCGGTTTCGGATTGTCGTTTGTACTGGGGATTTTCCCGTTTCTCAGTATAACTAGCTGGCTAGTTTTCATCCCAACTGAAGTTTGGGACTCAGTATCTAAGCGGCTGTATACTCCCGAACGAGCCGGACTCCAGATTTACTACGATGCCGACTGCGGCTTCTGCAAGAAGGTTGTCTACCTGATTCGCACTTTCCTGATATTGCCTGCACAGACGCCACTGCTCTTAGCTCAGGACGATCCCTCGATCTTTGCAGATATGCAAGCGAAAAATTCCTGGGTAGTGGTGGATTGGCAAGGAAACAGACATTTTAAGTGGGAAGCGATCGCCTACGTATGTAGTTTATCCCCCATCTTTAAGCCACTGGTTCCCCTTCTCAAATGGAGACCCGTGATGTCTGTAGGAACGAAATTTTACGAGACAATTGCATCTAACCGCAAGGCTGCTGGTAACTTTACCAAACCCTTCAAGTTCCGTCCCCTTGAAGTACGTTCTTCGCGACCGATGAATATAGTGACGTTACTCTTGCTAGCTTACGTCACCATCTGGAATTTCCGAAGTTTTGCCCCAGAAAAATTTAATCGAAAAGCGTTAAATTCAATTGACTGGATTAGTCGCATTTTGAGGGTAGACCAATCTTGGAGTATTTTTGCTCCCGCTCCCCCCAGAGATGATGGTTGGCACGTAATCCCAGGCAAACTTAAAGATGGAACTGAAGTTGATGTTTTGAGGGACGGCGATCCTGTGAGTTGGGAGAAGCCGAGTCGGAAGATGCGAAACGCCCTCTATCGAAATATGCAGTGGCGCACCTATTTCATCAATCTCAATCGCGCTATCGGCAAAAAGCTTTATCCCTACTATGGGCAATACCTCTGCCGCGACTGGAACGCTCGACACCAAGGTTCAAAACAACTGGATAACTTTGAAATTGACTTTATGAACGAGAGAACTGTGCCACCCGGTCAACCTCAAAATGTAGAAAAGAAGCCCACTTGGCAGCAATCCTGCTCCCAGAATCCCGAACTAGATAAGTAAAGATCATCTAGCAAAAAGTTTGGAGTGACAAGTTTAAAACACTTATCATTCAAATTTTTTCCAGCCGAGCGACCAGATAAACCTTACTATTTAAGACTTGCATGGTTTTGCCAGTCGCATCGGCTCTGTCCTTATTAGTTCTCACTTGATTATGCAGCGCTATCGTTAAACATTTAAAATGCTTAAATTTAAATTTTGGGAAATGCTCGATAGCAAAAATAAGCAAAAACTTAAAACCTATTTAAGTATATTTATTTTTTTCTGGGCGCTCTTTATTTTGAGTAATTGCGGATTCGATTATGCCGAAGGCTCCTTCCACTACAAGCTTGCAGAGCATATTGTTACCACAGGACAATTAGGTTTTGATACTTCACAAGAGGGAATTTTTTCAATAGCACCTAATGGTAGAACCTATGCTTCCCAAGAAATAGGAAACACACTATTTTTTCTGCCTACCGCTTTTTTTAACGTAATTTTAGAAAGGATTTTGTCTCCCTTCGCTACGTTGAAAGCTATATCTATAACGAAAGAATTTATACGTTCATTTCAGCCTGGGTTTTATTCTGCACTCACAGTCACTGCTTTTTTCGGTATCTTGCGGTTTCAGTTTGGTCAAGCTATCTTACCCAGCTTTATAGCGACCTTATGTCTAGCTATTAGCACTTATTTTTGGACTTATACTAGAGAATCGTTTGATGGAGTTCTCTGTTCTACATTATTAACTGCATCTTTCCTGCTCCTATTAAATTTTATAGATAGTAAAAAATCCCCTTATTTAATATTAGCTTTTATTTGTCTAGGGTTTTCTTTGATTACCAGAATTTCCATGATTTTAGCTATAGTAGCTTCAATTGGTTATCTGGTACTTATTAGCAGACTGTCTTTAATAATCAGAATAAAGAATGTCGCTACTGCATTACTGATAATCTTACCTTTTTTATTATGGCAATCTTGGTATAACCATCTAAGAACTGGATTTTTCTACCTTTCTCCGGTTCAAACAGACGCAAAATACTTGGGTAACAATGCGTTGGATGGAAATGTTTTTACAGGATTAGCAGGTCTTTTGCTAAGTCCTGGAAAAAGTATATTTATTTATGCCCCTTTATTAATCCTATCTGTTGTTCTATTCAGAAAATTCTTTAAGGAGCATCAAAAAGAAGCTTTGTATATATTGGTACTAACAATAGCCTGGTTTCTACTCCATGCAAGGTTGAGGAGTTGGTATGGTGGCGGGGGATGGGGACCCCGTTATCTAGTCACCGTCCTACCCATTCTCTTTTTGCCCTTTGCAGCCAATATAGAATATGTGCTACAAAGAACCTCGTTGAAACTCTCAGCAATTTTTCTAGCTTGTTTTGGTTTTATTCTCTCATTGTCATCAATTATTTCACATTGGTACTGGAGGCTAGATTTTGCTAGAAAAGATGAAGTAGCTTATGTCTGGAAGTTCTCAAATAGCCAGTCATTGGATATGTTGAAGAGTGCAACGAGGAATCTTGTCACTTCTTTTAAAATTGCTACTCATTCCCCAGCAATTCAAAAGCAAAATTTATGGTATTTACATTCAGACATAGAAGCTTACGGTAGTCATACTGTAAATATCTGGCCTAACTCTCTTGTATTTATCGGTATTCCTTGGTATTTAGTAGCGATTTTAGTTGCTTTTTTATTGTTGATAATGTATTTATCTATTCGGAATATTTTCCATCTGGAAGCTACCAGCAAGATGACAGATTGAATTAATTTCAGGGACAGGCATAAAGAATGAGTTTTTTAAGGAATAGGGTTAAAACAATGTTAAAGCTTAAGAATAGCCCAGCAAACATTACTGCATATACTTTAATCGTATTATCCCTAGTTTTTGGCTTTTTTATCCGACTATTCAGTGTTCTCAAATATACCACTTTTTTTTATTACGATCAGGCCAGAGATGCTGAAATCTACATGGAGATGTGGCAAGGAAATTGGCCAATATTAGGTCCCTCTGCATCTGTGGGAGGATATCATCTACCACCTCTTTATTATTATCTAGTTTTTCCTTTTACTATATTTGGCCCAGATCCAGTTTTTACGGCTATACCTAATGCTTTATTCTCTTTTTTATCTATTCCGCTTTTAATTTATTTAGTTTATGAACTGTTAGAAAATGTTGAATATTCAAAACGCCTTCTTTTGGCAGGATTAGCGGGTTTTTGGTACAGTCTAATTTTTGGGGAAATTTTTATAAGTACCTTCCAGTGGAACCCCAGTCCAATTGTATTTTTTCTGCTTTGTTTTACTTTACTCTACAAATATCAGTTAGAAGCTAGATTTTCTTTGGTTCCTCAATGCTTTTCTTGGGTACTTTATGGAATTGTTTTAGCAATACTAATTAGCTTGCACTCCACGACTCTTTTTGTTATGCCAGTGGTTTTTATCGCCAGCTCTATTTTGTTTATATCAAAAAACCGTAGGACTCCTATTAGGTATCTACTACCTATTTTGTCTGTTTTAGCAGCATTTGTAGCTTTGTTTCCTTATTGGAAAGGAGAGATTAGTCGCGGTTGGTTGAATACTAAACAAATTATGGTGACTTTAACTAGCTCTAATCAAGAAGCTCACTCTAATATTTTGAGTAAGATTGGTAGGCTGGTATTTAATTATGTTGAATTAGGACAACAAGCTTATTTTACCGGCGAAGGTTGGTTTTATATCTTAATCTCTACTATTTTCTTGGCGATTGTTCTAACGGTAGGGATAGCTAAATTTAAAGGAAACAAAACTATTTTCAGTGTTTTAGCATTTACTTGGTCTATTTATTTATATGCTGCTTCAAATTATCAAGGAATTTATTACGTTCATTACAAGCTTTTAATTTTAATTGCTCCAATAATTTTGGCTGTGTTGAGTTTAGCTTACTTGGATTTATCTAGAAAAACAGACAAGTTATTGAGTGTTTTTTTAATTGTAAGTATAGTTTTGTCAATCTTGATTAATATAAACTATGACTATCAGTATTTAACCAGCAAGTATAGCCAAAATAGACTGGTATCTACTTCTGACATTACTCAAATTCTAAGTCAATTACCTGCAAACTCAACAATCTGTACATTTGATCCGAAACCTGTCGGTTGGATGTCAATGTACCAGCCCTACAAATATATTGATAAATACATCACTAAAAAGAATTTAAATATTGTCAAAACCTTTTGTCAAGCAGGTAATTACTTGGTTTATCCAAAGTCCTATATGGTACAACGAACTGATAATCTTTTTCCAGTTTTTAAGGTTTATAGTAATCCAGATTTAGCACAAGATTATAGTACAGTTTTAGAAACTCCAGTTGCTGATGTTTATCTTCTAAAGTAGAAGAGACATCCTGTGTGGCTAAGTTAAATATTTAAGGACTGAAATGGACGGAGTAATCTTATGATGAAAGCCCAGAAGAAAGACAAAAATTTTTATTCCAAAGAGTTACGATTTTTCATTGTAATCTTGTTAATCATAGGTCTTTTCTTTCGATTTGCTAATCTTGAAAAAAAAGTTTATTGGGGTGATGAAAGTAGCACTTCACGTCGGATTTCAGGTTATACCTTAGAAGAAGTTAAGCAGGAAGCTTCTTATACTGGTGCAATCTCTGCTAAGGATTTGCAGAAATATCAGCGTCCTAATGGTGAAAAAGATTTAACTGATATGATTAATTCTTTAGCAGCAACTGCTGAGCATCCACCACTCTATTTTTTGCTAGCTCGATTTTGGGCACAGATGTGGGGAAACTCAGTGGCAGTGATGAGAAGTCTACCTGCTTTGATTAGCCTACTCGCGTTCCCTTGTATTTATTGGCTATGTGTAGAATTATTTGAGTTGCCCCTGGTGGGATGGATGGCAACCGGGCTGATAGCTATTTCACCATTTCATATCTTATATGCTCAGGAAGCGCGTCAGTATAGCTTATGGACAGTAGCAATCTTAATATCTAGTGCATCGCTTCTGAGAGCGATGCGAGTAAAAACAAAATCCGCTTGGGGTATTTATGCAGCAACTTTGATTTTAGGTCTTTATTCTCATTTATTTTTCGTATTGACTGCAATTAGTCATGGAATATATGTATTTTCGATAGAAAAGTTTCGGGCAAGCAAAACATTTATCTCCTATCTGCTGGCATCTTTAGCGGCTATCATACTTTTTGTACCTTGGCTTCTGATTGCTCTGGGTAACTTGTCAACAGTTGATGAAGCCACAGAGTGGACTCGATCAAGTTTTCCGATACAATCTTTGGTAAGAACATGGATTCTTAATCTTAGTCGGATTTTTCTTGATTTCAATTATAGTTTCAAATATAGAAATTTTTGGCTATATATCGGAATTTCTTTATCGTTAATTATAGTAATTTATTCAATTTACTTTCTCTGTCGTCAGACTGAAAAACGCATTTGGTTGTTTATCTTGACGATGGTTGGAGTTACCGCGATCGCATTGACATTTCCAGATTTAATTTCTGGAGGAAGACGCTCCGGCGTTGCTCGATATCTCATCCCTTCTTACTTAGCTATAGAAATAGCAATTGCCTACCTTCTTGCTGCCAAAATATCGTCACTTTCTGGTAAAATCTGGCAACGACGGCTATGGCAGATTGCTACAGCCGTAATCATTTCGGGAGGAGTTTTATCTTGTGCAGTCAGTTCTCAAGCACAAGAATGGTGGAGCAAATATAACAGTTGTCACTATAACGAAATAGCTCAGGTTGTTAACCAGAGTGCCCACCCACTTTATATCTGGTACAACTTACCTCCTTTTTCTCTTACTTATCTGCTCGATCCAAAAGTTCAACTTCAGTCAGTATCTAATCAACCTGTTCTTAAACCAAATGAAGAAATTGACAGCAAGTTACCTATAAATTCTATTGCTGGTGATTTCAGTGATGTATTCGTGGATTCAAAAAAGGCTTTGAAGGCTATTCTCGATCAAGAGCCAAGCTACCAGATAAAGAAAGTATATGAGTGGGAGCAGCAGATAGATCCTGTTTATATCATTAAGACTACTCTTTGGCACTTAGCAAAACAGTAATGATTAGAAAAGTTAATTTTTGAAAAAAGTTGTCTGTTTAGCGAATTATAGCGCGATCGCTTACCCTATCAAGATTGCCACTAACCTAGCATCGTCGTCTTGTGAAATTGCCTTGCCTTTGGTAGGAATCTGCCTGAGCTACCCTAGATATTGTAGGCTTCGGCTTCTTACCCAAAGGAGCGGAAATTTTTCTAACACGTACCTTGTCTTGCTCTAAAAGTATTTTAATTTGCCAAAACCGCAGCTGCCGCAAGCAGGGTGCAGCTAAAGTTTTGGCAGTTTTCCAGGCGTCTGGAGTTCCCGACGTCACTGTAACAGGTAGCCAATGCTTAGGACAATGTGGCAATGGCCCAATGGTATTGGTAATGCCAGAAGAGGTTTGGTACAACCACGTCCATCCCGATGAAGTGCCAACAGTTATAGAACGACATTTGCGGGGCGGGAAACCCGTTGCAGCAATGCTTTATGGCAAATTTCACCAGCGTTCGTAGTATTGCCCCTAAACGTAGTCCTGTGTCACAAAGGGCACCGCAACGAGTTCACCCTGGCTTTCCCCTACTTGTACTTTCAGTCCTTCACCACCGGCTTTGGTGCGAACGTAGCCTAGTCCAAAGGAACCTTGGTCGGTTTTGGTGTAGCTGGTGAGTTTGCCGACTTTTTCTTCTCCAACAGTAATTACGCTTCCTGGTTGGGCGGGTGCGTTGAGTCGGACGCCCCAAAGGTGTTGTTTGACACCTTTATAAGTGTTTAAACGGGCAATTGTCTCCTGTCCGATGTAGCAGCCTTTTTCAAAGGAGATTGTTTGCCACAAGCCTGCCTCTAGAGGATTGTAATCCTCAGTTAGTTCCAGGTCAGGTGCGGGGCGTCCTTGTTCGATTCGCAGATGTTCCCAGACGCGATCGCTCATCGGCACTGCCCCAGCTGGCGCTAGAGTATTCCACAGCGTTTCCTTATCAGCAGCGGAGAGGATTAGAGTGTATCCCGGTATTGCCAAACCGCTGCCCACAGCCACTCGCACCTCAGTATCTCCCACCGTGAATCGCTGATGAGAACCATCAGGTTGACCAATCATGACACCCGCACCCAACTGTTCTAATAGGGCATCACTCCCTGGCCCAATCAAGCTGAAGGTAGCGGTATTATCAGTTACATCGGTTAATTGCACCTTGTCAGCGAAAAAAATGTATTGGTCTAGCCATTTCATCAGCTTCTCGCGCCGATTGGGTGAAACCAGCAGCAGCACTGCATCTTCCATCACATAAGCGGTGGCTAAGTCAATCGTTCGCGCCGTTGATGTGACAAAAACCGTATCGCAGCCTTGTCCTGGCTTGAGTCGCTGGAAATCGTTTGTACTCTGGTTGTGCAAAAATCGGATGCGATCGCCTTCAGAAACTTGAATCCGTCCCCAATGAGAGCGATCGCATACAGCAACCCCCTCCCGCGCCGCTTGGATAGCTGCTGCACTCTTGTCGTCAAAATTGCCGTCAATTGCAGATGTAGGCATGGTGATTGTTGCTAATAGTTTCGATTTTCACCTAGCATTTCTGCTAGGTTCTCGGACTTGAAAATCTTATCAAATAAGACTAATCAGCTTCAATGTTGTACTCAATATGAAGCTAACATACAGTGCGAATCGCCCCGATCTAGAACATCAGGCAATGGTTACTGCTGAAATTGGGATAATAACCAAGCACCAACCAAACTCTGATTTTCTTGACGACTGCGCTGTAAAGCTTCCACTAGCACTGAAATCGCTAATCCCGGCAACACCTGAGACTCAGTAATTCTTTGACTTCCCCCAGCAGAGGTGATGGCAAAAGCAATAATTCTGATGTTCGCAACATCCACCACCCAATATTCTGCTACTCCTAAATCTTCGTACAGCAGCCGTTTTTGCCCGATGTCATCAGATAGTGAAGTATTAGCAATTTCAATCACTAAATCTGGTGGGGGACATTGGTCTAAATTTATGATTGACGTTCCCCAAGGAATCACATCGGCGTTTTCACCAATATAATAAGATACATCGGGTTGACTTTCTTGAACGCCTGTTTTTCTGAAGGTGCAGTTATCTTGTCCATTAAGGGGAATACCTTTAATGGTAGCGAACAAGGTGACAGCGAAAAGAATTATTGCATGATCTCTTGAGTGGTAAAAACCTACAGGTGACATTTCAATCCTCAATTGTCCATTATGGTAATAGCCTTTAGCTTTTTCTAGTTGCGGATCTTCAATCGCCTGGATATATTCATCCCAACTGGCTACAACCCAAGTATCTGTCGGTATTTTTGTTTGTAATTGACTCATGGTTAAGGTGTTTAGGACGCGATCGCTTCTCCAAATGTAGTATAATTTCTGAGATAGCGATCGCGCTTGGTGATGGGAATGCGATCGCCCCTCCTCCCCTTTACCACTCTTAAGTTACTAGACTAAGACTACAACTTCCCTTCATCAACATTAATAGGAGGTTCAATTCCAAGAAACTCTCTATATATTCTCTCTTTGTATTCTTTACCTATCTCATTTACAGCATCAATGAAAGCTTGGTAAGTACCCAATCCGCCTATTTTATCCCAAAACTCGTCGCCTATCAGAACCACCTCATCTTCTCTCATGTTGAACCAGCGGGCGGGAAAACTCCACTTATAATCTTCTCTTTTTCCATATGGGTTGTATGGAAGAGCATAATAAGCACCATCAATCAGCAATGGTTCCATACTGTAGAGTTTCAATATTTTCTCTTTACTAACTTTAGTTTGGTCACTATTGGGAAGAGGGGCTTTAAGCTCAAAAGCATATTTTTTGTTTTGAATTCGATCCTCAGCATAAACGTCACAAGTTATAGATACTGGGATATCATCACCTTCTCCTGCTAAAATGTACTCCAACTCAGAATCCCAGTTTGGCTTGACTCTCTGTTGTCCTTGCACTGGATGTTCCAAAGAATTAAGCACCTGGGTAATTCGTCTAAGTCTTTCAGTTTTGACTGTTCCAGTAATGCTGTGACCAGTAATCCCATAACCTAAACCTTGCATCGCTGCAACTTCCGCTAACTTTTCCCAGGCATTACCAAATGGAGTTACAAACCTTCTTTCAAAGTGAGAGCCTTTAAATATCTCATCGGGAACTAAGGCTGCAAAAAGAGGCTTTTTAGCTCGATGTTCTTCTTTGATAAAAGGGTCTTTTTCAATAGCATTGTACATAACTCTATCCATCATTATTTTAATAACGGATTGGATAGCAGCTTTCATCTCCTGCGGATTAGTCATTTTTCAAATCCTCAATACTTTCTCCAGATAAATACAGATTCATAAAATTCGCTGGAGCGTCTTCCTGTTCTGCGGTTAACATGACGCTGAACAGTAGCTTCTACTTCCACACCAACAAGATTAGCTATTTCAGGATAAAGATTTGCTCGGTCACTTGCTATTACGATCATCCGACCACCACTGGGAAGAGCATCAGCTGCACGTTGGAAAACTGTCGCCATACCTTTTTGATACTGTCGTTGTGCTTTTTGGCTAGAACCGTTTGCGGCTGAACCAATCTCTTCAATACGTTTATCTTCCAATCCCAGTAAATGATAAGCGTATGCATGTTGTTCATGGTAGTCAATCAAACCAACATAGGGTGGACTTGTGATAACTCCATCTATGCGAGGAAATATGGCTTCACGGCTGTCAGTGTGATAGAGTTCTACTTTGGCACTTGTACGTAGGGTAGAAAACTCTTCAAGCCTTTTAAGAGTATCAAGACTATATCTCTTTAGGAATTTTAACGCTTCAGTAGTTGGGTGACATTCTCTTGAGTGCTTATAACACCAGTAAGGTTGTACTTGTGGCTGTTTTGGAAAATCTAAATCAAAGTGTTTTGTTAGACGAGCAGAACGGGCTGAACGAGACAGTATAATTTTGAGTAAAGTCTGATAATCATATCCTTCAGTTTCAATTAACTGTCGGTATGTAAGCAATTCACGCAGAGCTTGAGTTGCAAACCATTGTTTGAGATATTGGTTATCTGTTCCAAATGTTTTAATAGCATTTGAGTGTTCTTCCCATAAACTTAACTGATGGTAATCCGCCTCAAATTTACATTTACTAAAGTTTTGAGTTAATGCATAGGTTTTTTGCAAAATATCCATGACCTCTTTGCTTACCTTAGTTAAGTCATAGGGAGCAGTTTTGACATAACACAGAAGTATATTAAAAGCCGAAACATCGCAGCCAATTGAATTAATTCCCAGTTCATTAGCCTGAACTAGAGTTGTACCAGAGCCACAGAAAGGATCTAGCACCGTTTGACCAAGAACAAAATACTTTCTCAGAAATATCTCAACTAATTGAGGGATAAATTTACCCAGGTATGGATGCAGTCTATGAACGTGTTTTGTCCTCTGTTTTTCGGGTAAATCTTTTTCACTCCAATTTAAGTTTAGAGTTTCTAAATCTGTATCCAGTGTCACTTCACTCGGTACAGAGGGACGAGCATCACCAGAAGATAGCGCTGCTCGTTCTTCTTTGGTTGTCACCATTACTTTAACCTTAATTTATAAACCAATAACTCTAGCATTCAAGCCTACAGGGTTTCTCGCATATTTTTCAAGCTGCTGGTAAGTCCGCAAACACCTTCTCTACTAGCTGTCGCGCTTTAGCGTCTAAGAGGTTCCAGTCTACATCGCCAGTGTCTTCTTCAATTAAGCTAGTATCAATCTGGACTTGCTGATTCTCTGGGTGAGCGATCGCTCGATCGTAATTGCGAAAACAGACTTGATAACAAAGTTCCCACAAATCAACAGTAACTTGCTGGTCTTGATGCTTCAAACAAAGTCGATAACCAGGGTAGGGATTGGGCATCGCTACCAAAGCTTGTTCTATCTCCGAAGCTTCCTCTGGAGAAGCAGATGCAAGCTGTTCTCTTAATATTGTAAAAGTGGTTTTAGTTTCCTCCAGCGTCCCCTCAGGCCAAATTAACACATCTTGATAAGTTCCCTTCCAGCTTGATTCGTCTAGCTGTTTGCGAATCTGGTCGATGACTCGGATAAAAGCTGGTTGCATGAGCAATTCAGCTTGCTCCCAACTGGTAATATCTGTGAATTTTGGCATCATTTTTATCTTATAAAATTGAAAAAAATGTGACAGAAAAAACTTAAGGCTGAGGTGAGGAAGGTGGCGAGGATGAAGCTTCTCGCTGTACCTTTTCGACTTGACTAACTTGAAAAATTAAGGTAAAGGGTTGACCCATTTTTTTTGCAACAAACTCTTCCAGTAACCGCACTTGTTTAGGGGTTAAAACTTGCTGAGCGCGAACAGTGAGATAAACTTCAGGGGGGTTCGTTAACCAGTTAGACTCAGTTTTAACCAGTTCTACTCGCTGAAAAGTAATCGTATTCTTCAGTAGCGCCTGCTTCAAACTCGCTTCTAGTCGGGCTTGCCGGAGTAATTCTACAAAACTGATCCCTAAAGGAATCAAAAGTATCGCCGTCAAAGCAAGCGTCCAACTGAGGGCTTTACTTGCTTTCGCTAGAGGGGTGTAGCCTGACAATAAAAAAGTCAGCATACAGGCAAGGGTAATCCCCAGCAAGTTCGTCATGTACAGCAGTGCTGCACCCAGACTCAGCGACCAATTCGCTTGGGCAAGCCCCAAACCGATGACACAAATGGGAGGCATCAGTGCCACAGCGATCGCTGTCCCCGCCAAAGTCCCAGAAACTTTGGGCTGCACTTTCGCAAAGCCACTAATGCCCCCAGCGGCTACAGCAATTCCCAAATCGAGTAGAGTCGGTTTAGAGCGAGACAGCACTTCGCTGCCAAATTCTGGGAGTCCGACAAAAGAACCCAGAAGCATCGCTAAAATAATCGCTAGAAACGTCCCTACGACTACCGCAACCAACCCTTGGCGAAACAGAATCACGTCGCCTTCTAAAGCGGCAAAGGCTAATCCTCGAATGGGGAACATTAACGGAGCAACGATCATCGCACCAATAATGACAGCCGCACTGTTGGTCAACAATCCCAAAGTAGCGATCGCGCAGGAACCAATAATCAAAACGATGTAGTTTAAATCCATCGTGGATTCTTCCAACAGCCCCTCTCGCTGCACGCCTAACTCCCGCTGTGCCTTTTGTCGCCATCGCCGATATTTCGACCAATTCCGATGAATATTCTTTATCAAATGAAAATACTACCCCAAAATTCTATCTGAAGCCTGATTAAAGCTTCTCTGGATGCTTAGTATTCACCATGATCGCAATCCCTCCGCAAAATCTAGCTACTTCTCTGGGTGGAAATCAGCAGTGCATTATCGGTGTTTACAGGCACGCTTCCCTAACGCTTCACACGCCAATCTGAAAAAATTAGTGAAATCTTTGACAACCTCTCCGGATTCGTTGGGTTGATCCGAGTGGTATTAATATTGAGCGTACATCCTTTCTTCGGCAGGTCGCACCATGATCGGGCGTTTATTAGACCAGCGTTACCAAGTTGTCCAAGCCTTAGGTGCCGGTGGATTCGGAAAAACTTACATCGCCAAAGACACCCGCCGTCCTGGTGCCCCAACTTGTGTTGTCAAGCACCTCAAGCCTGCTAGTAGCGACCCTTATTTTTTGGAAACGGCTAGACGGTTATTCACCAGCGAAGCCGAAACCCTAGAACAACTGGGAAATCACGACCAAATTCCTAGATTATTAGCAAACTTTGAAGAAAACCAAGAGTTTTACTTGGTGCAAGAGTTCATCGATGGGCATCCTCTCAGTGCCGAACTCTCACCCAGTTATCGTTGGGAAGAAAGCCAAGTCATCCAGATGCTGCAACAAGTCTTGAGCATTTTGGAATTTGTCCACTACAACGGCGTCATCCACCGCGACATCAAACCAGACAACTTAATCCGACGCAACTCAGATAACAAGCTAGTTTTGGTTGACTTTGGCGCAGTCAAACTACTGCGAACTCAAACACTCATCAATCAAGCACAAGCCAGTGCTACCGTTGCCATTGGCACTCCCGGCTATATGCCAACCGAACAGGCGCAAGGCAGACCCCGCCCCAATAGCGATATTTATGCTTTGGGTATGATTGGCATCCAGGCGCTGACGGGGCTAATGCCACTGCAATTGCACGAAGATCCCCAGACAGGCGAGATTCTCTGGCAGCATCTGGTGGCGGTCAGTCCAGGGTTAGCAGGTGTTTTAACAAAGATGACCCGCTACCACTTCAAAGACCGCTATCAGTCAGCGACGGAAGCGCTACAGGAGTTGCAACAGCTAGTCTATGGGGGTGGACAGCAAGCCGTTGGTGTTGGATATCCACCTGTAGAGTATCCGCCGCCACCACCGCCAACTCCACCGTCTGAACAGAAAACCCTTCCAGTAGTTCCTCCGCAACCCTCTCCACAACCAATCAGTCAAGAGTACAATCCTCCTGTTGTTGCTTCCTCGTCTAATAAATTTCCCCTAGCGATGGGGGTCGGTGTGACTGCTTTGGTGTTTGTGATAGGGGGATTTTTCGCTATTTCTCAACCGCAATCTAGAACTGATGAAAGGTCTAACAGTAATAACAATGAAGTGGTAGACAAACCACAAGAAACTTGCAAAGTTTCGGAGGGGCCATTAAATGTACGTTCTAGCCCTAACGCTAGGGTAGTAGGCAGCGTCAAACAAGGGATGATTTTATCTGTTACCGGCACTGCACAAAATGGGTGGGTGCCGATTAGTTCGCCCCTCAAGGGATGGGTATTTAGAAAATTTATCGATTGTGGCTCATCTGCCTCGACGACTCCCAAGCCTTCTCCAACAACAACTCCCAAACCCTCTCCAGAAACGCCGAAACCTGTCGTCGATCGGGGACGGGAGATTATCGCACAAGCGACGGAAAGATTTCAGTCGGGAGATTTAGAGGGCGCGATCGCTCTAGTTAGATCCATTCCTGCTAACAGTTCTGCTTACGGACAAGTGCGGGAAGCGCTGCAAGAGTGGCCCCTGAACTGGTCGGTTGCAGAAGGGATATATAAGGATGCCCAAAGAGCTTTCGAGCAAGGTCGGTGGCAAGACGTAATTGCTGCTGCAAACGACCCTGGATTGCCGCAGATTCGGTATTGGCAAGAGCGGTTACGCCAATTAGCTGCACAAGCCGAGAAAAAGCAGACCCAAGAAACACCGCCTCCGAGTCCCAGCGAAACCCCCACCGAGAGTCCCAGTCCCATTGAAAGTCCTAGTCCAACTGAGAGTCCTAGTCCCAGCGAAAGCCCCAGCCCCACCGAGAGTCCGGCGACTGAGCCTTCCTTGTGACGACACTCAATATTTGAGCGATCGCGTTGCGTCCTGTAACAACGGCTCCATGCCAGGTGCGCGAGCGATCGCCTCTTCAGGACTTACGCAACATCACCACATCTGGGGGCAACCACAAGGGGATTGCCCCTACAAAACGCTATATGTATAAGCTTTGCGTAAGTCCTGCTCTCGACACGCGAGCGATCGCTTACTGCTCGTGTAGGACACATTTCCCTACTTACTCGCACTGGGAGGCGGGGGGAAAGGCACCAGCGCCGCTTTGAAGAAATAAACGCGACCACAATATTGCGATCTGTTAGAACAAATCGTTTCTATCGCCACATTATTGACATTAGTAACATCAAATGATAACGAGGCTTTCTGTCCAGGGGCAATCGTGCGAGAATCCTTACGCTGTCCATCTAAATAAATATTGACCGTGGTGGGAGGACTACCGCTGTCGTTATCCCGCATTCCATATTCCAAATTCAGGGTTTGAAAGTAAGTGTCATAACCCTCCGGCATGATTCTACAGGTCATTGACACAAAAGCGTTGCCTGGAGCCAGACTGAGAAGGCTGGTGTAGACGGCTCTACCCACAGCAACATCTGACTTATAGGGACGCCAACGACCAGGGCCAGTACTGACACATTTAGCCTCTGGCAGGGAGACTGTACGCCGTGCCTGTACAGCTTGATTGCCTAGAGTCACCAAGGCAAAGGACAGCAGTCCACCAACAAGAAGTTGACTGATCAACTTGGTTTTTTGCATGGAGAGATCGCCAAGTTAAAAGGTAACAATCTTTACTAATGATACCGAATCCTCAGCCCCTGAATTGGCAATAAATCTAAATAATCAGAGGGCGATCGCGAAGCGCTCCAAAGAGTCAGTTCGCTGGGGTTAGAGAGAGGGCGATCGCTGGTTATGCCTCCCACCACTAACCCCAAATCTACAATAGATGCGATCGCGAAGCGCTCCAAAAAGTCAGTTCGCTCTTCATCTGCCACCGTTCCATGACTCTTGGCTTCGCTCTAATGGGTGCTAAATACCCTAGCGGCAGCAGCAACACCAGCACCCGGAGTAAAGCCTTCGTATCCTACTTCTCGCAGCGTGGCTTCGAGAGAGGCAACGGCAGCGAGGATATCGCGATCGCTCACAAAACCCAAGTGACCAATCCGGAAGATTTTGCCTTTGAAATGGTCTTGTCCGCCAGCGAGGACGATGTCGAACCGCTTTTTCATCACGCTACGGATTTGTTCTGAATCCACCCCTATCGGTGCCACAGCGGTAATCGCCGGACTGCCTGCCCCATCAGGCGCAAACAGCGGCAACGAGAGTGCATTCATCGCGTCGCGGGTGGCAGTCATCAGCCGCTGGTGACGGGCAAAAATAGACTCCAAACCCTCGGCTTTCATCATTTTCAGGGCAGTGTGCAGCCCCACAAATAAGTTCACTGGCGGGGTAAAGGGAGTGGTGTTTTTGGCAGCATCTTTGCGGTACTTGCCCAAATCCAAGTAATAACGGGGCAGCGAAGCCGTTTTGTAAGCTTCCCAAGCTTTGGGGCTGACAGAGACAAACCCTAGTCCTGGGGGAATCATGTAACCTTTTTGGGAACCAGATCCCACCACATCAATGCCCCATTCGTCAATCGGCAGATTAACCGCTCCCAAGCTGGTGACAGCGTCAACAATAATTAAAGCTTCACCGTGGGCTTTGACGTGACGATTGATAGTTTCCAGGTCATTGAGAACGCCAGTGGAGGTCTCGCTATGGGTGACAATCACCGCTTTGATTTGTTTATCGGTATCGGCTTCTAGTTTTTCCCGGAAATGTTCCGGGTCGAGGGCTTGACCCCACTCAGCTTTTACCGTATCAACGTTAAGACCAAAAGCTTGGCTAAGTTCCGCCCAGCGATCGCCAAATTTGCCATTACAGCCAACCAAAACGCGATCGCCTGGACTCAGGAAGTTAATGATGCCAGCTTCCATCGCCCCCGTACCACTGGCAGTCAACATCAGCACGTCATTCTCGGTTTGGTGCAACCATTTCAGGTTTTGCGTCACCTCAGCCATCAGCTTACTAAATTCACTGCTGCGGTGCCCAAAGGGATGCTTGGCTAAGGCGAGTAATACCTGTTCCGGCACTGGTGTCGGGCCGGGAATCATCAACATTAACTTATCGTCCATCGATCTGTCCTTAAACTTGAAGAGCGCATACTCCAGAATCGCATATCTTTTCCAATCCATTCACCAATTAGCAATGACCTTTTTAGCTTTTAGCAGTAATTGGGTAATCGGTTTACGTCTATTTACGAGCTAGTACCTACAACTCATATCTTGCACCAAAGTTATCACCCGCAAGGAAACCAATTTCCAAATATCAAGGCTTTTAGTCCATTTCAACTCATATCTTGCACCGTTCTCAAGTTTGCCCATCCGCCTTGAACTCAAGTTCAAGGCTCATAGCTCAAGTCCATTGAAATGGACTGAAATTCTTACTCAGTCTTCTTCAGAAGACTTGATTCTGTAAGCCTGGGGTTTAAACCCCAGGCGGGTAATGCGACTGGTGCATCTTGCACCGTTCTCAAGTTTGCCCAAAGTCAGCGGCTCGACGGCTCGACTGAGCGCTCGCCGAACGTCTGAGCGCTCGCCGAACGTCCTTGAACTCAAGTTCAAGGCTCATAGCTCAAGTCCATTGAAATGGACTGAAATTCTTACTCAGTCTTCTTCAGTAAGCCTGGGGTTTAAACCCCAGGCGGGTAATGCGACTGGTGCAAGATGTGAGTTTCAATGGACTTGAGCTATAAGCTGTGGAATTTAAACCCCAGGCGGGTAATACGACTGGTGCAAGATATCAATATAAGTAAGGGCTTAATAACTACTGAAAGATTGACAAAAAGCCAAATCCTTTACTCTAATTTCTCCGGTGGAATTTTTCTTAAAAAAGCCGGAAGGTCTACCTGTAAATGTTTGTTGGGTTGAGGGGATGATAAAGGAGTTCGGTTGATTGGCTGAGGAATCTCAGCAGCGGTTGGGGGTTCTATCGCTATCAACAGTTCTTCCAGTTCTTCAGGGCTGTCTGCTAGCACTCGTTGCAGGAAGTCCTTAAGTTTTTGAGCGCTGCTAAGGCTAGCACTGCAACGGTCTTTCCAGTACTGGATGGCGGCTTCGTACTCACCCGCTTGCTGGGCTTGCATGAGAATTTGCTCTTGCAGAGTCGCAGTGTGAGTTTCTAGTTCGCTTGTCTGGGCTTGATAGCGATCGCGCGACTCTGCCAAGTCGTGGCAAGCTTGTTGCAATCGAGCCTGAATTTTCACTTGCAAGTCTTGCTGGTTTTCCAAATCTTCAATCTGGCGGTAAAGAGCTTTAATAGTTGCATCCTGTTCCGCAACCAGGTCTTCAGTCTCGTAGAGGTTTGCCAGCAGATGTTGCTGGTCTTCCAGAGTTTCGTTGGCTTGCTGGAGTTGATCTTCCAGCTGATTGATAACCGCAGCGCGATCGCTACATCGACGATAAAGCGCTTGCATTTGCTGCTCTTGCTCCAGCGCCTGCACCTCCAAACGCCTTACCAGAGTTCGAGCTTCCAGAATTTGGAATTTTAGCTCCTGCACTCGCTGTTGCTGGGCTTCTAGGGCTGTTTGTCTGTTCGCTAGCTCTTGTTCCAGCAGCGTTTGACTGTTTTGGATAGTCTTGCGGCTCTGAGTCAGCTGCCTTCGCAGGCGTCCTAATTCCCCTTCCTGCGCCTCGGCTAAAGTTTCAATCGTCGCTAACAATTCTTGAACCGTTTCGTCTTTGAGAAGCGCTTGCGATTGATGACTCTCTAGCGCTTGCTGCTGCTCGAAAAGCTGTTGCTTTTGATCGAGTGCCAGCTGTTGAAGATTCGCGACTTCCTCTGTCGATGCCAGCTGGGTTTCCAAAAGATGTTGCTCGCTCAGTTGGAGCCTCAACTCACTTACGCAAGCCTGAGATTCCGCCAACGCCTGCTCTAACTGATGAATGCGATCTAACTGCTGCTGTTCTTGCGAAGGCGATACCAATCCCAGCGGTGCTGGTGGACGCTCCTGCTCCCAAGATTGCCCTTGTGGGTCTTGTAACGGGGATAATTCGCTGGGGTGAGGCTGTGGAGTGGCAGGAGCGTCCGTTGCCTCTGCGTCTGCTGAAGCTTTCTCTGAGTTTAACCAAAAACGATCGGCTGAATCTGGTTCAGTCACTCCGAACCTCCCAGAAGTCAATAACGGTCTTGGGGCATCCAACAGCCATCTCGCATTTACGAGTGATGAGTTAGCAGTTCTCGGAGCGTTTATAACCCAAGTAAACAGAAAGCATTGACCCTAATTTTATGGCTTTCCGGCAACTTTTCTTCATTGAGGACGAAGCATCAGTGCCAGCATCTAGGCGTATAAATTCAGGTATTTAAAAACTCTGGCTTCGCTCCTACACCCTTTCTCATCTCAAAACCTTTTATACCTAAGGTTCCCGGCGTCCGGTGACAATATCCGGCGAGGGTGGTTGATCGAAGGCGATGTTATTTACAGACCAACGGTAATCAATCGGTAAATTTGCTCGTTCGCAGGTTTGTTCCAGTTGCTTCTGTTGAGCCATTGCTTTGCGGAGGGTACTTATGAGCTGGTGAACTTGCTCTCGCACTGCTGGTTTTTGACTAACGGCGAATGAAGTTTGGCGCTCTAACATTTGCAGGAGTAGTTCGTAGTGAATATGAGACGGCAGAGGAATTGGCTCCATGAAACCTGATTTACCTATATGTGGAGGGATATTCGGCAAGACCGAAGGCGGAATACGGAATCAAGAAATTCTTTACTCATCTTTCCCACAAGCCTCCTCGATCCTGCAAAAGCGTTTCAACCCTTGGAAAACAGGTTGGCGATGCCAACAGCAGGGTCTGGCTGTTTCACCAAGGACTCGCCAATCAGTACCGCATCAACACCCCCTTGCACAACCAAGCTGAGGTCAGATGGCGTGTGCAGACCCGACTCGCTAACGACAGCAATGCCCCGATGAAGCAACTCGCTACCTCGTACCGCTAAAATCTGGCAGGTTGTTTGTAAGTCTACGGAAAAATCTTCCAGATTGCGATTATTTATACCAACTAGGGTAACGCCTTCTAGGGATAATACTCGGTCTAGTTCTGCTAGAGTATGCACTTCAATCAGCGGTGTCATCCTCAAAGCATTGGTAATTTTGACAAAGTATTGGAGGTCTTGATCGCTCAGAATTGCTGCAATCAGGAGAACGGCATCGGCTCCGTGGCGTCGAGCGAGATAAATTTGGTAAGGATATATCAAAAAATCCTTACATAATACTGGCAAGTTTACAGCAGCGCGAACAGCCGCCAGATTTTCAAAACTCCCACAGAAGAATTTTCGATCGGTCAAGACTGATAAACAGCTGGCTCCTCCTTGCTGATAAGCAGTAGCGATCGCTACTGGCTCGAAATCTTCCCGAATCACTCCTTTACTAGGAGAAGCCTTTTTGACTTCTGCAATCAAAGCCGGTTTCGTCTTCCCTTGTCGCAAAGCACCTAAAAAGTCACGAGGTGCAGGCGCAGCTTGCACTTGACGCTGCAACTCCGCTAAGGGGAGGCGTTCTCGCAATTGGTTAACTTCTGTCTCTTTTTGCCAGACAATTTCCTCCAAGATGTGGCGCGGCTTGGCGTCAGGTACGGCAACCTGATAACTAACGCTGCTAGCAGCAACAGATGTAGTGGGCGGACGGCGGCGAATTTGCATATTTCTTAGTTTGGCACAATTATTCATGGGGAATCGGGAATCGGTAATGGGTCATTCGTCAATGGTGATTAGTGATTAGTCACAGCAATTGACTAATCACTAATCACTAATGACTCTTACCCTTCTAATGAGAACCTACAGCCCGCTTGTAGGCTTCATCAAGCACTTCTGAAAGGGTAGGGTGTGCGTGGACAAAATATGCCAGAGTCTGGACAGAATTGCGTTGAGCGATCGCGTTTGCAGCTTCGTGAATCAAATCCGCTGCGTGCATTCCGATGATGTGGACGCCCAGCACAACGCCTGTATCTTTGCGGTAGATTACTTTTGCCATCCCGTCGGCTTCCCCTTCAGCGATCGCTTTCGAGTTCCCCTTGAAATAACTCTTCGCCACCGCGACTTCAAATCCCTCCTCTTTCCCCATTTCTCTCGCCGCTACTTCCGTCTTGCCAACAAAGCTAATTTCAGGGTGAGTAAAGGCGGCGGCAGGAATGCTGTGATAATCGATCAAACGGTGACGTCCGCAGATATTTTCTACCGCCACGACACCTTGAGCAGACGCTGCATGAGCCAGCTGCATCTTGCCCGTAGCATCTCCAATCGCCCACAGGTTAGGCACGGGTTCGCCGCCTGACAAAACTGCCATCCGGTCATCGACGGGGATAAAGCCCCTATTTGTATCAACGCCGATAGAGTCCAGCCCCAAGTCCTTAGTATCCGGAATACGACCTGTAGCGACCAAGCAAGCGTCTACTTCCAGCACTTCCACAACTTCTTTAGTTTTGGCGTCGGCTAGCTCAATGACCACGGGAGAACCGGGTTTAACGGTCTTCGCCAAAATGCCAACTTTCGTTTCAATGTCGCGCGGCTTAATCAGCACTCTTTCGGCGATTGTGGCAATGTCCCGGTCAAACCCAGGCATCAGCTGGTCTAAAGCTTCAATCATGGTTACTTCAGCGCCTAATGCCGTGTAAACATCAGAAAATTCTAGACCAATGTAACCGCTGCCAATGATAGCAATCCAGGAAGGTAGCGACTCCAATCTCACGCCATCGTCGCTGGTAAAAACAGTTTTACCGTCAATTTCAATTCCGGGTGGTACCCAAGGAATTGAGCCGGAGGCAATGATAATGTCTTTTGCCGTAACGGTTTTTTCACCCGATCCCGTGCTGATGGTGACTTTTTGCGATCCAGCTATCTTCCCCCGACCTTGAATAATCTCAACGTCCAGCCGTTTCAAACTGTTTGTCAAATCGCCGCGAAGCTTGGTGACGAGGTTGTTAGCATGGTCGGCGATCGCTTGTCGGTCAAACTCGACGCCTGCAACTTGAATCCCCAGCGATTTCAGGTGGTGGGCATTGCGTAACTCTCGCACCCGACCTGATGCTGCCAACAAAGCTTTAGAAGGAATGCAGCCCCGATTAACACAGGTGCCACCCATATCGGCTGCTTCCACAATTGCGGTTTTGAGACCGCAGGAAACCGCGTGTAGGGCAGCGCCATGTCCGCCGACACCGGCACCAATAATCACTAAATCGTAATCAAATCCTTGAGTCACGTTACTCTCCCCTAGACGACGATGCCCTCCTTATTTTCAGCTTGACCAACGGTGAGCGCAAGTCCCCAATCGGTTGTGGAGTTAAAGAGTGCAAGTTGTTCTCTTTATAATTTTCTCTATAAAAATTACGAATGGGTCATCCCTTCAGCCGCGTGTTGTATCTTAGAAACTAAAAGAATAGCGATCGCTCAAGCAGGGCGATCGCTGTCAATTACCAGGGTGCCCTGCCATCAAAAGCAGTGTTTGTGGAACCAGCGTAATGAATCAGAATGACCAAGAACATCGTCGCGCCGCTGATAAAGCGTTTAACGAATCGCTTGAGCAATTGCAGGATTTATTGGAATTGCCAGAAAATCAGACGGCTCGATCCCAGCCACAGTCCGACAGCGGTAATCATCAAAAAGAATTCACTGAGGCAGATGAGCTGGAACAAGCCGCTGCTGACATTGAGGAATATATGCAAAAAAAGACACAATCATCGGGTAATGGCTAATTGGTAATTGGTCGGTAAAAGCGAAAAAACCACTAACGATTGACCCATAACTACCGACTAGCAGCTACTTCCTAACTTTTGCCATTCTGGCGCTTTACTTCGTACAACATCAAGGCAGCTGCTACAGCCACGTTTAGCGACTCGACGCCTAAACTCAGGGGAATGGTCACTTGCACCTGTGCCAGTGAAACTAAATCTGATGACAATCCAGCGCCTTCATTGCCCAGCAAAATCAGCGTGGGACGGCGTAAGTCTACCTCCCAGTAGGTTAAAGTCGCACTAGGCACAGTCGCCACTACTTGCATTCCTCGTTCCCGACACTGACAGATATCTGCGGTCAAATCGGAACTGACCCGCATCGGTAGCCGAAACCATTGTCCAGCAGAGGCTCGCAGCACCTTCGGATTGTCCAGATCCACACTATCTTCACTGACACACAGCCAATCGGCACCCGCAGCGGCGGCAGTGCGAATCATGGTGCCAAGGTTGCCCGGATCTTGCACCGTTTCCAAAATTAGCCCCAAACCCGTAACTGGCAATGGGGACATCTGGCGGCTCATCCGGGGTGCCGTAGCGATGACACCATCGGGTTGAATCGTGGTAGCGATCGCTTTTACAACTTCCTCGCTCACCACTTCCGCCCTTTGACACCGATTACAAGCTTGCTCCCACAGTTGCTGGTGACGTTCCTGCCATTGGGGCGTACAGCATACCGTCTCTAACGGATAATCAACCGCACAAGCTTCCTCCAGCAAATGCGTCCCTTCCAACAAAAATATTTGCCGCTCCCGCCGTTCCTTCGAGCGGTGTAACTTGCGAATTTGCTTGACCAGAGGATTCTGGAGACTCGTTAACATCAACAGGAATGAGGTATCAGGACTGAGGATTGAGGTATCAGGACTGAGGATTGAGGTAGTGTCAAAAGGGAATAAAGAACTTTATTCCCACTCCGGCAAAAAATTGAGTCCTGAGTGCTATAAGTATTGAGTCTTGAGTGCTATAAGCGACGAAATTTTTTTTTCTGCTTGCTACTCTATCAGGATTTACGCAAAGCTTATACATATAGCGTTGTGTAGGGGCAATCCCCCTGTGGTTGCCCTCAGATGTGGTGCTATTTGCGTAAGTCCTGTCTATCTTAATCGCCACTTTCTTCTACTCAGACCTCAGCCCTCAGTCCTCAAACCTCAGTCCTCAGCCCTCAAACCTCAGTCCTCAGACCTCAGACCTCAGTCCTCAGTCCTCAGACCTCAGACCTCAGACCTCAGACCTCAGACCTCAGACCTCAGTCCTCAGCCCTCAAACCTCAGCCCTCAGACCTCAGCCCTCAGACCTCAGCCCTCAGACCTCAGCCCTCAGACCTCAGACCTCAGCCCTCAGACCTCAGCCCTCAGACCTCAGACCTCAGACCTCAGCCCTCAGACCTCAGACCTCAGACCTCAGCCCTCAGACCTCAGACCTCAGTCCTCAGACCTCAGACCTCAGACCTCAGTCCTCAGCCCTCAAACCTCAGCCCTCAGACCTCAGACCTCAGTCCTCAGCCCTCAAACCTCAGCCCTCAGACCTCAGACCTCAGACCTCAGACCTCAGCCCTCAGACCTCAGACCTCAGACCTCACCTCAGCCCTCAGACCTCAGTCCTCAGACCTCAGACCTCAGACCTCAGACCTCACCTCAGCCCTCAGTCCTCAGTCCTCAAACCTCAGCCCTCAGACCTCAGACCTCAGCCCTCAGCCCTCAGCCCTCAGACCTCAGACCTCAGACCTCAGACCTCAAACCTCAGTCCTCAGCCCTCAAACCTCAGTCCTCAGACCTCAGTCCTCAGTCCTCAGCCCTCAGACCTCAGACCTCAGCCCTCAGTCCTAGATCGGAAGAGCACGCGCAGAACCCACACCTCCCACCCCTGCTCTCAGAACTGCGACTCTCGCACTCAGTCCCACACCAGAGCATACATAACTGCAGCTGTCAGCAAACCGCACACGTGCACACACAGCC
>NZ_JBHZGO010000025.1:0-33868 GCF_042747725.1 Coleofasciculus sp. H7-2 | reverse complement strand
TTGAAAAATGCTGGGCTAGCTTGAAAAGTCGCATTCGCAAACTCTTACGGGACTCCGATAACCTGCGGGATGCGATGGAGACGGTTCTCAAACAAGCTGCGTCCTAACACACCTGGCGACAGCTATACCTTACAAAATATGCGATCGCTCTCACTGTTAATTGTCCACATCCAGAGCGATCGCTGCATTGAGCATGGTTCTTGCTCAATGCAGCGATCGCATCCTGTGCCAGGATATCCAGTGGTAGTTGCGTCATCTTGTTATCCCTGTTCTGGGGATAACGGGAGGCGATCGCCTTTGAGATCCAGAATCGAGGCAGTCGCTTAGTTCAAGTCTGTTTACTTCAAGTCTGGAATCTCTTGGTCTAGCTGAACAGTGTAGTAAGCAATCTCTCTGACCTTAGATAATGGAATAGGAATTCCCAAAGTTTTGTAGCCTACGTTCTGAACTTCTTTATCCTTGACTTCCAAGCGTGATCGCCAGACAAGGTTTCTCATTCTTCCAGGAGCAACCACCAAAACTTCCATCGTAGGGAGCAAAAATATCCAATAGTCAGCCTGCGAACGCCATCCCCAACCAGGAATATTTTGATTGTCTACGGAAATAGTTTCAAAGAACAGATTTCCTGTTCTAGATGAGGCTAAGTCAAACTTGTATTCAACATTAACTGTAGTTCCATCCGGACGCATTAAAATTCTATCTATACCTGCATCCTGATATTTATTAACTCCAGAAACATCTAGAATCCTGTAAGCAGAGCTAAGCCATTTATCAAGGATGCTTTCACCCTGTTTACCTATAAATTCTTGGCTCTTGAAATCATATATCTTACTCTTGCCCTGAATCGTCATTTTCGTCTGCTCCTCCTTCGCCATACAACATTGGAATCGTGAGCTGAACACCACCATCGTGAATATGGATAGGAATTCCACAGTATCTCGAAATCCACTTAATCCAATTCTTCAACGTTTGCGAACGACGATTACTTGTATCAGCGCCTCGCAATATTTCTGGAAAAGTTAGATTTTTAACTAGCTCATCATTTAGTACCAGTCCATCATTCAGTTGACCTCCTCTTTCGGAAACAGCAGCAAGAACTCGCCAAACAGGAGGGTAATTCAACATAGCTTCAATAAGTAGCCTGAATTGCAAGTCTTGATCTGGTGCCTCAGCAATTAACCTTCCTTTTTCAGTCAGTTCTGTTAACCATTTATTGCCTTGCCGTTTATTCGTAATCAGCTTTAGTTGTTCTAGAGTGTGCTTTGCATACTGCCCGTGTCGAGAAATGTACTGTTTCTTCTTGCCTCGATGTCCTAATTTGTAACCTAAATCATATGAATTTGTTACTCCTTGATGAATCAAGATAAGAGCCTTGACTATCTTTTTTGGTTGGTCATACTGGGGGCTTGACTCTACAACATTTTTGTCATCCCAGTCATCTGCAATTTTAAATCTCTGTTTGTACACGTCTGCTGGCTTCATCTTTACGTCAATTAGCAATACTTCTTTGTTTGCAAAGTTGGGTCTGTAGAATAAGTTACAAGTTACTCCAGAAATCTTGTTGGTGTTGACATCGTAAAAATCTGTCTTACTCAAGTGACCATCCCGTTTCAGGATTTCTAGAAACTGATTCAGCTCGTAGCAAACCTCAGGAGGGTAATACTTTTCTGGATTGCTCAATTCTTTTTGAAGCCTAGGATCGGCGCTAATTTTGAACATCGATACATTTCTCCTCTATTAAATTCTCTATTTCAATAAGACCGTTATCTATGGCAAGAAGTTTGTGAGCAACCTCAGAAATTGGTATTGGAAGATAATTTGCTAGGCGAGGACTAACAAAAGCTACAGCTCTACGGGTGTGATATGTCACATAAATGCAGTCAACCTCAATCTGTAAACGCTCCCAACAAACTGTCATATGTAGTCGGAAATCCGACAAAGACATTTCTTCGCTCTTACCAATCGCGCCATCTTGTTCCGCTTGTTCCAAATCTTTTAGAGGCACTAAAAATGCAACTATTTTACCGTAATAAGTAGCAGCAATTCTTTTCATCCCTAGCTGAACCTGACGCTTGAATTTTGGCAGGCTCTCTCTTAGGTCTGACAGTGGGAGCTGCTTGAAAGAACTCACTGGGCTTTCCTCTCAATCGTATAGTACAAACATACTCTTTTATTGTTTAACTAAATCTTATATATGGCAAGATAGCGTCATACAACAAAGTTGTCAAGTATAGTGAGTGTAGCATGTAGGCTTTGTTTTACGTTTTTTGGCTACAAACGTTTCTAAGAAAGGATTTCAACCCAATAAAACTTCATGATTTAATACGCTTAGGAGAGATGTAGTTGTTTGCCCCACAGTTGCGATCATCATCTGTGTACTCAATTGAGCCAACTATAATTAGTGAGCATGAGCAAGAGACTTTCCGATAAGGACATGACGAGGGTCGCTATCTTGCCAGTATCTGATGCCAATGGCGAGAGGCTTTATCGAGCTATCCCCTCTGGTAAACTGTGCGATCGCTCATACTAGAATACAGAATGTCAAGTGAGAGCAGTACACCATGTCGTCGGTAGCGATCGCCACAGTAGTAAAAATCATGGAGTCTTTGCCTGTTGATGTACAGGAGCAAGTTGCAGAGCATCTTCGGGAGTACATTGACGACTTGCAAGATGAAATTCGATGGAATGAATCGTTCCAGAGAACACAACAAAACCTTGTTGCTGCTGCAAAACGTGCCAAACAGGAAATTGCTGAGGGGCAAGCTACTCCGATGGACTACGACCAACTATGAAGTCGGCAGTTCTTCCCTCTTTTTGGGTTGAGTACCGACAGTTAAGCAACGATGTCAGGCAGAGTGCCAGGAAAGCTTATCGTCTGTGGGCAGAGAACCCATTTCACCCGTCTTTGCATTTCAAGTGCATCAATAGCCAAGAGGATATTTGGTCTGTTAGAGTAACGCGAGGTTATCGGGCACTTGGGGTATTAGAAGACGATACAGTTACATGGTTCTGGATCGGTAGCCATGACAATTATGAGCGGTTTTTCTCATAAGTTGCAGCAGCTCAATATTCGGCTATGCGATCGCATCTTTGCTAAGTTTTCGCTGCACGTAGAAGCGCGATCGCCAGCTCGTCATACCTTGAGTTTAGGCAGTTGCGGCAGTTTGTTCTTCAGGGAGAAATGCCAGAACAATTCGGTCTCTTGGAATGCCTGCGGCGATTAAGTCTTTGGTGATTCCCTGTTCCATTCCGTCATATTCCACCCAAACCTTGCCCTCACTCAGAGTCACATAAATCAAATTTCCCCTCACCCGTCGTCCTCTATCCCAACCCACCTGCATCAGCGCATAGCGGTTTTGCGTGTCATCAAATACCGTATCGAGTCGAATATCGCCGTGTGAAGGTTTAAACTGAGCGTATCGTTGAATTACTTGCTTTACAATGTCCCGCTCTCTCGTGGTGGTATCCATCGCTTCACCTCTTGCGCTTCTAAATCTACAATAAGCAATTTCATCGGTAACTCACGCCTCACCAACTCACCAATCGGTTCGCTGAAAATCCCATCAAAGGTTGTGTCTGCAACAGCGAGATACAACTCGCGATCTGGATCGACCTGTTCAAGGAGGAGTCGATAAAGAACGTATTGACCAATCGCTTGCTCTTGCGTCAGCAATTGCCGAGTTGCCTCGAAACTCCTTGATTTCAACTGCAATTCGACTACTCCCGCGTCTAGCACCGATAAAGCGTCCTGCAATACCGTTGAGCGCATCTAATCTTGCGGCTAAGTCTATAAACAGAAATCGTTCGCCATACGATATGACATAGGGATCGTCCGTGATTTCCCAACGCTCCTTGATCAGAGCTTGCCTAATGATGTTATGAATCGCATCTCGCTGAGGCATGACTTAGTGGGTCAGAAGCCGAATGACTAGCTTATAGTAAGCTATGCGAACTGACAAGTCAGCGCTTCGCTATCGCATCCTCGAACAAATAGAGCGAACTGACTCTTTCTGCGCTTCGCTATCGCATTCTTGCTAAGTTTTCGCTGCACGTAGAAGTGCGATCGCTCATACTAGAATACACAATGTCAAGTGAGAGCAGTACACTATGTCATCAGCAGCGATCGCCACAGTAGTAAAAATCATGGAGTCTTTGCCTGTTGATGTACAAGAGCAAGTTGCAGAGCATCTTCGGGAGTACATTGACGACTTGCAAGATGAAATTCGATGGAATGAATCGTTCCAGAGAACACAACAAAACCTTGTTGCTGCTGCAAAACGTGCCAAACAGGAAATTGCTGAGGGGCAAGCTACTCCGATGGACTACGACCAACTATGAAGTCGGCAGTTCTTCCCTCTTTTTGGGTTGAGTACCGACAGTTAAGCAACGATGTCAGGCAGAGTGCCAGGAAAGCTTATCGTCTGTGGGCAGAGAACCCATTTCACCCGTCTTTGCATTTCAAGTGCATCAATAGCCAAGAGGATATTTGGTCTGTTAGAGTAACGCGAGGTTATCGGGCACTTGGGGTATTAGAAGACGATACAGTTACATGGTTCTGGATCGGTAGCCATGACAATTATGAGCGGTTTTTCTCATAAGTTGCAGCAGCTCAATATTCGGCTATGCGATCGCATCCTTGAACAAACTTGCGCGAACTGACTCTTTGGAGCGCTTCGCTATCGCATTCTTACTAAGTTTTCCCTGTATATAGGCATCAGCGATCGCACTTCTTTATTAGTGTTGGGTGAGGGCGATCTTTCATATTAAAATTGGGGATATGAACTTTGAGTGGGATAAAGACAAAAACGAAGCCAACATCACCAAGCATGGATTGGATTTTGTCGATGCGCCACGAATTTTCAATCTTCCACTTCGGATTAGCCTAGATGAGCGAGAAGACTATCGAGAAGATCGCTTGATTGGACTTGGAATGCTCGATGGGCGAGTAGTGGTCGTTGTTTACACCGAACCCGATGACCAAACTATTCGGATCATCTCACTCCGAAAAGCTTTACCTCATGAACGAAAACGTTATGAACAATACCTCAAGGACGAATTGGGAGCGGGTTGACGCACTAGAAGAAGATGAAATCGATACCTCGGATATTCCACCGCTGACAGAGGAATTTTTTAGCAACTCACAGTGGCGGAAACCTGTCTCATCACTTAGTGTTATGGTTCAAATTGATGCAGAAACCCTTGCATGGTTCCAAGCGCAAGGAGAAGATTATGAAAAAAGGATGGCTGCGGCATTGCGGATTTATGCAGAAGCACATAAATAATCAACTTAACTAAGTAATCAGCTGAAATGTTTGTAGTCTTGGATGAGAGCGAACTGACTCTTTGGAGCGCTTCGCGATCGCATCCTGGCTAAGTTTTCGCTGTATGTAGGCTCTTACTCGCGATCGCACATTAACCGGGGAACATCCCAATGCTTGTAAAAAGGGCAAATAGAATTCGCATCTACGCCAACCCTAGAGAAAACACATTCAAATAGTTGTGGGGCAGCGATTATAAATAATCGCTGCCCCACACAAAGTATTAACTATTTCTTGCGTTGCTTACGCAGGAAGCAATACTGTGTCAATGATGTGGATGACACCGTTATCAGCAGCAACATCCGCTGTTGAGACTGTGGCATTATTCACTTTGACGCCACCATTGGAAGCATCAATTTTCACATCTGAACCCTGAACTGTAGTAGCTGACTTCAGCTTAACTACGTCAGCTGCCATCACTTTGCCGGAAACGACATGATAGGTCAAGATTTGCTTAAGCTTTGGAAGATCCTTAAGCAAGGAATCTACTGTACCTTCTGGAAGTTTAGCGAACGCTTCATCAGTAGGCGCAAACACAGTGAAGGGACCAGGGCCTTGTAGTGTATCTACCAAACCAGCAGCTTTAACGGCAGCAACTAGGGTGTTAAACGAACCAGCCTGAACGGCGGTATCAACGATATTAGCCAAGTTTTTTACCTGTTTTTTCTCTCTTGTTAACAACTATAAAGTGTATTCTAATAAATTATCTGTACCTTTAGGCATATCCCCACTTTGTTGAGCAGAGAGCTACAGAAATACTGGATATCGTTTATACTAATAAAGTTATAAGTTTGATTTAGGTTAAGTAGAGTTTATGCAGAAGTTATAGGATAAACTTCAACTTCCATTCAAAAATATTACCTAGCATTTTTATAACAATAACTACTGAGATAACATACATTGGTGCAAATGCAGTCGAGGCACCAGTTCCTCATATTTTTAATATAAATTCATGTAGTTTTATTCTACTCTTGTAGATTAACTTGCTTGGTTGAATTTGGCAAATGGGGAGCGTTGGAAACCTGAAGGAGCGATTCAGGGAAAGCAGATTTTCTGTTCTGTATTTTCTGTTCTGTAAGGGTAAGTGCGATTGGGCAAAGCCCAGCGCCTGTCTGAAGAGATGCCGAAAGCTGCTTAAGCGATCGCATACTTCTCTCAGATGAAGTCTAGATCGTTGCTTGCACTAAAGGACTCTCAAAGATTTCCGTACCAATAGAAATGCACCGCGAGGTATCTCACGGTGCATATAGTTCACTTCAGCTTATTTAATGGATGCAAGAAGCTCTGATACCGCTGCGTGTGCCAATACAACGCCCGGTTCGCGCTGGAAAGCATTGTAGTATTTCCTGGCAAACCCATTGCCTAGCTCAGACGGCGTCAGCAGCGTGCGGGCATGGGTAATCAGATTTTGGATATCATCCAGCGATAGAGGTTCATCTGCTTGGAGCATCTCATCAATTTGTACAACCAGCTCAGAAAGACGATGCAGCCAAGCAAATTGTTCGTGTTCAATAACGAGTTGAAGGAGTTCTGTGTTTGATACCCGTCCTCGTACCTGTTCGTAAGTGATGCGTTCTGTGTCAAGCAACATCCGGTGGAGGTGCAGCAATTTGTTCCGCAGATCGCGCAGATATTGATGTTGATGTATTCGTTGTAGAAGCGTGTTAGAAGTCAATGGAACCCATCCTCCCGTTACGATAATCTTCAATCGCTTGAACAATTTCTGCTTCGGTATTCATCACGAATGGCCCGTAGCGGACAACTGGCTCGTTTAGCGGTACGCCAGCAATGAGCAGCACTTGCAATGGCGATCGCGCATCTGATGGATTGGCGATCGCTACTTCCTCACCATCTTGTGCAAACAACACCATCTGCCCATCTCCGCCGCGTTCCTTGTCTGTACCAAACAAACCTTCTCCATCTAGCACATATGTAAAAGCATTGTATTCTTTTGGCACAGGCTGAACCACCGTTGCACCCGGTTGGAGCGTGAAGTGCAGGTACATTATCGGAGTCTGCGTTGCTAGAGCCGCCTTCACTCCCAGCGCTTCTCCGGCGATCGCTTTTACCGTTACCAAGCCATCATCTGTTTGAGCAGTAGGAATTTGCTCAGCCGAGATTTCCTGATAGCGAGGCTCGATCATCTTGTCCCGACGAGGCAGATTCACCCAAAGTTGCAGTCCGTGAAGCCGTCCGCCAGTCCGAGCAAATTCCCGCTCTGGCATTTCTGAATGGACAACCCCGGCTCCGGCTGTCATCCACTGCACATCACCGGCACCCAGCTGCCCTGCATGACCCTGTGAATCTTTGTGTTCCAAGCGCCCCTCAAGGACATAGGAAACCGTCTCAAAGCCTCTATGGGGATGATTCGGCGCTCCTTTTGCTTGACCAGGCTCAATATCAATAGGCCCTAATTCATCAAGGAGGAGAAAGGGGTCCAAGTCTGAAAAGGTGCTTTTGGGGAATGGGCGGCGCACAAGCATCCCTTCACCCTCCAGCGTTTCGACACTGTTAATGATACCTGCAACCGTTCGCATCGTTCGTATTTGAGTCGTCATCAACTGTCTCCTTGATGCCTTTGTTTTCAGTTTTATAACAAGCAAGGCGGAGAATATGCGGCTAACCAGCACTTGCAGAGCATGAAGTCTCTCTACAGGTCATCAACCCCGGACGGCAAGAAGCTGGTGCCCTGTTTAACTCAGGACTTACGCAAAGCTTATACATATAGCGTTTTTTCGGGTTCAATCCCCCTGTCGTTGCCGGTGGCAGATGTGGTGATGTGCGGCGAGTCCTGTTTAACTCAAGACCAAGTTGTCAGGTTCTTTGTCGGAGCCAACTATCATCAATCTCATTTACTTTGATTGCTCCTATACTCGATTAGTCATATATTAGCATAAGATCGTAAGTGACAAATAGAGCTTCCACCACTTCATTCTTCGGAAAACCGTCTATGTCTCTGGCACACGCAATTCTGGGTTTACTTCAGCAAGAAGAGAGGACGGGTTACGACCTAAAAATAAGCTGTTTCGATCGATGTATTGCTCACTTGTGGCCCGCAGACCAAGCGCAAATCTACAGAACCCTTGATAAACTGGTTGGGCAAGGGTGGATTAGCTGTACTGTAGAGATTCAGAGCGATCGCCCCAACCGCAAAGTTTACAGCGTGACTGAGACAGGACTAGCCGAATTAATTCGATGGCTGCAATGTCCTCAGCCCTTGCCAACCGTGCGAGATCCGTTGCTCGTTCAGTTGCATTTCGCAGCACAGTTACCGGATGAAGCCATCCTTCAACTGTTAGAACAGCAACTAGCCGCACGCCGCCAAAAGCTAGCTGAGTGTGAAAATATTGAGTTGCCAACGCTTAGCGATCGCTCTGCGAGCCGCGAGCAGATTCTGCAACGGCTCGGACTAGAATTAGCGATCCGAAGAGAACAAACTTACATTGATTGGCTCAAGACTGCTATAGAGGCGATTGGGCATTCATAATTAATCAACTAGAGCTAAAAACCAACGCCTCTATCTCGTCTTCCACTTCGCTAATCAAATCCTGCAATTGCCACCAATCATAAGATTCCCTCGGTATCTGCTTTTGTTGTTCCAAAAGCTCAGAAAGCCGTGCATTTAGCCGCTTGAATTCAGAAGCAATCCATTGAATCTTCAGTTGACGGGCATCAGTCATAAGTCTGAGTTCTCTTTACTGTGATTCTTCTTACAGGTTTGAATCAGTTAAACGGGAAAAATCACTCTAGCAATCGCACTATCTAAACAGTTGTCCCAAAAATTGCCAATTTTCTTTGTTAAAGGGTGACTCTAATACTTTTCTGATAAGGCACGATCTCGCCTAAACTCCCGTGCAAAAGGGAGAACATATCCCCGTTTTTAAAGCGGTAGTGAGAATCCAGATTTCTCCCCTATACTCCTTGCAAAGAGAAAA
This sequence comes from Coleofasciculus sp. H7-2, assembly GCF_042747725.1. Lineage (NCBI taxonomy): Bacteria > Bacillati > Cyanobacteriota > Cyanophyceae > Coleofasciculales > Coleofasciculaceae > Coleofasciculus > Coleofasciculus sp. H7-2. The sequence continues at coordinate 24,615 of NZ_JBHZGO010000025.1, read as the reverse complement.
AATAGCTCCCTTTTTTCTAGCGTTAGCGATCGCGTAGTGGCGCGGATGCGCGAGAGGGATGCGCTTCCTTCGCGGGGGTTAGGGGGATCTGATGTGTAGCCTCACAAAAGTGAAAGGGTATTAGTCAAATTTCTGCGCTAACAGGATTTACGCAACTTGCGCGACATTTGGGGGCAACCACAGGGGGATTGAACCGACAAGAGCGCTATATGTATAAGCTTTGCGTAAGTCCTGACTAAAATCCTTGCACACCAAGGATTTTAGAACTTATGGGTAAAGCATAGACTTTCTGGTGCTTCGGGAAACAGACTGCTTAGAAGTGAAGATACCTGTTACTTACCCAAAAGCGTAGTTATCAAGAATGCGCTTACTCAGTTTTGGAGAAAACTCAAAGATGAAAAAGTTGATGACGACAATTGCATTTGCTATTTGCTCATCTATGCTTGTGAGTTGCAGTAACTCGCTTCCAAATGCTTCTCAGGAAAAGCAAACAAATAACGTCCAGGAAACTAAGACAAACTCTGCTGGTAAAACTCAAACAGATCCCGAAGTTAAGGCTGATTCTTCTAATAAAAATCAAACAGAAACCCAATTCAAAACTGATTCTTCTAATAAAAATCAAACACTGACTCAAGTTAAACGCAACAAAAATAAGCAAATTTCAACCGAACAGCCAACCATTGCCACCGTCAAAAGCATGGTACAGGGAGACCTCAAGTGCTACGTCACCCTAGTAGATGAAAACCGAATCCAGAGAGATGTGGGTGCATCATTTGAAGTCTGCGATCAACAAAAAACTTTCTTAAATAAGAAAGTGCGTAACTTTTATGAAATAGTCCCCGTTAGTGATTGCCAAAGTGCCGAACCTTGTGGCAAAAGCAAACAAGAATCCCTCATCACCAAGATGGAGATTATCGACGATGAAAACTCTCAAGCTCCAACTGACTCACAAACTCTCAGTAATGGTGAGTGGACAATAACGATTGGCAATGAAAAATCTTGGTCAGGGGTCAATGGGACGGGAAACCTTAGCTACCGTGGTTGTGATGCCAATGGAAAATGCATCAATTTAACTGGAGGTAAAATTACTTGTCGGGATGGGATTTGCACTACAGGCTGGGCTAATGGGGATTATTTTTATATTGTTGAGAAACCAATCAGCAATCCCGATAAACCTGAAGAATCTGACTCTTCAACAACCTTAACAGTAAAGAAAGGATCTGCGGTAATTCTGAAAGCTACAGGATTTAAAGCCGTATCTCTGTGAGAATTATTTGAACAACAACTGGAGTCCGACGACTAAAGTCCGACGACTAAAGTCGCGGCTAAACAAACAAAGCCTGCCAACGCAACGGCTTATATTAAGCCGTTGCGTTGGCAGGCTTTGTTCTTCTAGCCCCAGGCTTCTAGCCTGTGGGTGTATATTTGCTGTCATCGGGATGCTCCCACCGCGTTAAGCCTTCAATGGCGTATAGCACATATAGCGCCCATAAATTGTTGTCAGTGGCTAGTGGCAAAGATGCGATCGCTGCAAGTCTTCTACAATTCAAAATCTAAAATCTAAAATGGTATAAGCTGACTTAGTTTTAACAAAAATATAGTTTATTGTGACAACAATTTGCTACACTCCAACTTCTGAAGTTCAAATAAACACAGATTGAGCATTGAGAATGCGGAAGGGGGTCGTGAAGTGGCTGATGATGGCGCACCAAACGCAGAACAGATTCATCCGAGGGACTTGTCATGGTCTTTCTGGTTCACTTTGCCCCTCTATCCCTTTGGCAGTCGGCGGACAATCCGCAAAGAAGTCGTTCAGGATACAGTCTGGACTTTTGACCAGCTTCAGGGCATCTTCTACGTTGTCGTGCCCATTCGCATGACGGTCGTTAAGCTAGATGAAGGGGGTTTGTTCGTCTATGCGCCTGTTGCGCCAACCCCTGAGTGTATCCGGCTTGTCAAAGAATTGGTAGCAGAACACGGAGATGTCAAGTACATCATTCTACCCACTATCTCTGGACTAGAACACAAAGTCTTTGTGGGTCCCTTTGCTAGATGTTTTCCGCTAGCACAGGTTTTTGTGGCTCCTTCTCAGTGGAGTTTCCCCCTCAATCTACCCCTAAGTTGGCTGGGTTTGCCTTCCAAACGCACTCAGGTACTTCCACAAGACAGCAGCACCACCCCCTTTGCCAACCAGTTTGACTACGCGATACTAGGGCCTATCTACCTGGGACCGGGTAAGTTTGCGGAAGTTGCATTTTTCCACAAGCGATCGCGCACGCTACTGGTGACAGATTCGGTGGTTTCTGTACCAGAAGATCCGCCAGCAATTGTCCAATTAGATCCCTATCCTTTGCTGTTCCATGCCAAGGATAAAGCGTCTGATATTGTTGCAGACAATTTGGCAAATCGCCGTAAGGGATGGCAGCGCATCTCCCTATTTGCTTTGTACTTCCAACCAGGCGTGCTGGAAGTACCCAAATGGGGTGAGGTGTTTCGCAATGCTCTCAAAGCACCGGAACGTTCTAAGAAAGCTTATTTCGGTTTGTTTCCTTTTAAATGGAAGCATGACTGGAAGCGGTCATTCGAGGCGCTGCGAGGCGATGGTCGCTTGTTTGTAGCACCAATTCTACAGACTCTGATTCTCAACCGCGCACCCAGAGAAACTATCGAATGGGCAGATAAGGTGGCAAGTTGGAACTTTCAACGAATTATTCCCTGCCACTTTGACTCACCAATTAAAGCAGAACCGCATCAGTTTCGACAAGCATTCTCTTTCCTAGAAAAGCAGCCTTCTCAAGGTGCAGGATTATTCAGCAGTAGCACTTATCCCTTGCCAGAGCAAGATTTTCAACTACTCAAGGAACTGGATAAAGGTCTAAACAAGCTTGGCATCGTGCCGCCAGCGAAGGAAAAGGTGTAGTACAAAGAGCAAATATAACAGGTAAGGGAATAACGATGAACCTATTTTTATCTCGCCCTGCGAACATGACGAATCAGCGTGTTAAACTGCTGCGGACAATCAATAGTTATAATGCCTTAAGTTTATCTATCAGGCTGGTGTCATGCGTAAAATTATACTGTTCATTGCATCCAGTTTAGACGGTTATATTGCGCGGCAGTCTGGCGACATTGACTGGTTATTCACAGACCAAGATTATGGCTATTCAGAGTTCTTCGCCAGTGTTGATACTGTTCTCATGGGTAGGAAGACTTACGAGCAAGTTCTTACTTTCGGTGAGTATCCCTACAAAGGTGTAAAAAGCTATGTCTTTACCAGGAATCCTCTATTTCCAGCAGATAGTAATGCTGAAGTTATCACGGAAGACATCAAGAAATTTGTAGAGCAATTGCGTCAGGTAGATGGAAAGAATATTTGGTTAGTTGGCGGCTCTCAATTGACTCATGCCTTGATGAGTCAGAATCTAGTAGATGAGCTAATTCTTTCGATACATCCAACTATATTGGGTGAAGGAATTCCCTTATTTGATAATCGAATAAACCCTCAATCTTTGAATCTTACTAAATGTCAAACTTATCGTTCTGGTCTTGTGCAGCTATGCTATAATGTAGTGCATTGAAGCGAATAAATGGCAATAGCGATCGCTTATCGCTACAATAACTAATTAAATTATATAGCAATCCTATTTGATTTGTGAAATATTCTTTTTGAACGAACCGCCAAGGACGCCGAGGACGCAGAGAAAAGAAATAGAGAGTTTGAGAAATCAGTTAGGAATGCTATAGTTTTAGCCATTATGTTAACAGGGTTTGTGTCGTGTGCCGATCGCATCCGTGCAGAAAAAGAGATGCTGGAAACTGCATTTGCAGAACAATACAAGATTTACGTATCTATTGACAAATCATTGTTTTTTAAGGAACAGGTGTTCTCAACGTTTGATTCCTTTAAATCGTTCTTGTGCTGTCTTAAACGCTTCTTGCATCACCGATTGAATTTTCTGAGGGTCGGGCTTTTTACCGCCCATTAAGTCACCGAAATAGACGCAGGCACCTTCGCCCAATGACCAGGTGTAGGCAGCTGCCCAGGAAGCAGCGATCGCACTCCCAAAACCAGGTAAGAATTTGATTAACTCCCGTCCGACTGCTCGTGCTAGGAAACCACTAGCGATCGCGCTAACGACACCCCCCGCCTGCGATGGACTTAGCGTTTGCCCGTACAATTTTCCTAACAAACCGACCATTGAGACTTGCAAGGCAGTTAGGACAGGCATGGTGGCAAATGGCAACGGTACCGCCTCGATCGCAGCTGCCATGATGGAAAATGCCAAAATATAACGGCGTCCAACATCCCGGTAGAGATTGCCAATTTGTTCGCCAGCGCCTTTATCCAATAACTGATAAATCGCCCGCGCTTCCGCTTCTGGTAAAAGGTCTGCCAAGGTATCTCGCAGCGCCTCCAAGCCATAAAATACCGGAGTGTAACCATCTTCTTCCAGAGTGAAGTCGATCGGGAGGGCGCGATCGCACACTCCGGCAAACGCTTGTTGAATTGCACCGAAGGCTCGGTTAACCTCCTCATAGTCAGGTGGATAGGCGGGATGATCGGCAGCACCGGGAGGATAAACCTCATGCAAGCAGGTGACAGCCAGCAGACAGGGAATATCTGGATACTGCTGATGCAGCACAGTCGCAATCTGTCGCAGTGTGTCGGTTGCAAAATCATTAATTTTGACCGTCAGAATCAGAATTCTGGCGGAACGACTCTCCTGTTGCAAATCGCCAACCAACTCCTGAACGATCGCCTGAGTGTCCTGGTTTACATCTCCCAGTCCGACCGTATCCGTAAAAATGAGTAACGGCACGTCGCTGGAAGGATAAGCATACCGTTCCGTGTGTTGCGTGTGGGGGCGAAATCCCTGACCGACAATCTCAGCAGAAACGCCCGTCAGCCCCCGCACAATTGAACTTTTCCCAGCTTGAGGTTTCCCAATCAAGAGGGCTTCCGTGGTGGGGAGTTCGGCTCGAACAGTCTCCAAAATCTCTGCAACCCGATCTTCGCTGACACTAAACCACCCAACAGCCGTTTGTGCCACTTGCTCTACAGGTAGCAGTTGCCTCAATTTTGCTGTGGCGTTGTTCCAAACACCTGCAATCCGGTTTTTCCGAGAATCATTGACCGACTCAGTCGTCACAGCATCAGTTGGTTCACTGGGCTGCTGAGAATCCATTGACGACGAATCAGCATCACGTTGCTCAGTCATAGAAATTAAAACAGCGGATAGATTCAGATTACATCCTGTCTATAGCAATCCTATTTGATTTGTGAACCCCTGTAGAGACGCGATTAATCGCGTCTCTACACTAAGGCGAATACTCGCGCACAACTCAAATAGGAGTGCTATATCATCTAGGCTACAAGCAAGCTACTCATCGCTCTCGCCCATCGCCTTTCTTATATAAATCGATAGAAGCCTTCTAGGGGGCGCAGGCAGGTACAATCAGCATGCAGTGGGACGAGCAACGAGGGCACAGAGAAATCTGGGAGTAAAGCAGCTATGCAATTTGTATCCGATCCACCGATCTCGGTCAAAATCCGTAAGATGAACGAACGAGTGCGATGGCTTGCACCGAGTCTTGTGGAACGAGGAATCGATCAAACCCGGATGGTTTTAGACGATGGCGCTTCTGACACTCCGGAGTTCTCATTTTTAGTCGTGGGGGATAGTGGTTCCGGCTCCTATCGGGGATACAACCCCCAACGACAAATCGCAGAACTCATGATTCGCCACCGCGAACAGAGCCGTTTCGTGTTGCACACCGGCGACGTGATCTATCTGGTTGGCTCCAGCGAATACTACCTAAAAAACTTTATTTCTCCCTACCGAGAGTTTTTGGTAGGTGGCGATCGCCCCGAACGCATTGCGTATGACCAAATGGTCTTTAATATGCCGTTCTTGCCCGTGCCAGGGAACCACGATTACTATGACCTACCCTTTATCTATGGTTTAATCGCACAGGCTTCGCTGCCCCTACGCCGCCTGCTGCGCTCCCAGTTAGATTTGGACATTGGCTGGCACGGTTCGGATCAAGGTAATGCCTATGCGCGAGCGTTTCTTGACTACCTCAAAGCGTTCAATAGCGAGGGCGAACTGGCTCGTCATCTGGATCGTCATTACACTGCCAAGACTGATACTGGTCGCTGCCTTTCTTATCAACCGGGACGCTTCACCCGCTTACCCAACCGCTATTACACGTTTCGTAGCGGTGGGATTGATTTCTTTGCCCTCGACTCAAATACTTTCAATGCGCCATTACCCCTGCCAACGACTAAAGAGGGGGACGCCTACCGTAGCGAATTGGAAAATCGTCGGTCTGACCTGGAACGGCAGAAACTTCAAATCATGGAAAGCTCAGCTGTACTTCGCTCCGGGCGACCCGATGAGGCTGAACAGCTTGATGACAATCAAGCCAAGCTTGAGCAAATCGACGAACTTTTAATTGACATCAACAAGCAACTGGCAGCCGACGAAACGACAGTAACTGACTTCGAGCAACTGGACTGGCTGCGGCAAAGGCTGATTGAATCTTGGAATACTGCCGAGGTGCGCGGACGGGTAATTTATTTCCACCATCCTCCCTACGTCACGGAGGCGACGAAGTGGCACCAGGCGCAAACTTTAGCGGTTCGCCTCCGCCTCCGCCGGGTGTTGGATGCGGTGAAGCAAGCAGTCGGAAAGCAGACGCAGGGTCGTCCGCTGGTCGATCTGATTCTGAACGGTCACGCTCACTGCCTGGAATATCTCCAAACTGGCGATACCGGATTCGCTGACTCTAATATTAATTGGATCGTTTGTGGTGGCAGCGGTCACAGTCTGCGCCGTCAGCGGTCTGAGGGAGCGGAATTGACGGAGATTTTTGGGGATTTGAAGGGTGGTGACACCCGCTTGGTGGCGAAATCGCTGCTTTTTGTCGGTCGTCATGGTCAGGGGTTGCAGAAGCGACGACCCTACTCATTTTTGCGAATTGATGTCTTTGACGGTCGCCCCCCCAAGTTCAAAGTCCGACCGTTTATCGCTGAGCGATCGCAGCGAGAGTGGAGTAATAGCCAGATTGAACCGTTTTCGATCTGAGTTTTTGCGACGAGCGATCGCTCATCCCATACTACAACCTGCCATTCCTTACATATATATAGATGACTTGGCAAAATGTCAGGCATAAAACTTAAGCTCACTCAGGAGTTTGGGTAAATTTCCTGCATCCTTCCAAAACCCTCAAAATATTTTTCCCCAACCCCTTGACACTTTGTGTAATATTTATGTAACATAAATATATTGAAAGAGGGAAAGAGACAAAAACCTCTAACCCAAAAAAGTCATGGTGCTACTCTACGTCCAACAAGTTAATAAACGCTGGCATCCGCCAGAATCCTTTGAGGTGCCGCATCAGCCTACTTCCAAAAAACCTGAAGTAGAGCCTGAACAACTGGATAATACACACCTCATTCAAACCAAAAATGCTGAATCTAGGCGTAACACCCAACAGGTTTATCACCTAGAACGGCGGTTCTTTCTGTAAATATTCTCAGTCTTTTTCTGAACCTTGAAAACTGAATAAGAAATCACCTATTTAACGATTGATACTGTGCATTTTTGATTAAGCACAGGCATCTCAAGTGGGGGGATAGCCTAGCAAGCAATGCCCCCCACATCCCGGAGATGTAACACGTTTGTAGCAAGATTGCTGAATTGATGAGGCTGTAACTCAGTTGCGTAGAGTGCTTGTCTGTCGAACAAGATGTCGCGGGTTCAAGTCCCGTCAGCCTCGTTCAGCAATATAGAGATTAATTTCTTAATCTCATATCGCTACAAGGTCCCATCGTCTAAGCGGCTAGGACACAGTGCTTTCAATACTGGAATCTGGGTTCAAACCCCGCTCTAGACTATGCGGCGATTTACTATCTGCTTCTTTTTGCAGATTATAAATTGCCCAAACCGTCGAGGTCGAGTAGCCAAGAGGCTCAAGGCGTCTCTCTGCAAAAGAGAAATTCGTGGGTTCAAATCCCACCTCGACCTCTCAAAGGGAGTATAGCTCAATTGGCAGAGCAGGCGGCTCTTAACCGTATGGTTGCAGGTTCAAGTCCTGCTACTCCCACTGCCATCAAAGGAGTATAGCTCAGGTGGTAGAGCAGCCTTCTCATAAGGGGCTAGTCGTAGGTTCAAGTCCTACTACTCCTACTGATAAACAAAGCCTCATCGTCTAGCGGTTTAGGACATCGCCCCCTCAAGGCGAGTACAAGGGTTCAAATCCCTTTGGGGCTATCTGGAGAGGTGGCTGAATGGTAAAAGCGCTTTTCTGCTAAAGAAGTTTGGGGCAACCCATTGCAGGTTCGAGTCCTGTCCTCTCCGCCTTTTTCACTTGGGTCGGCTCGCCTATTAGGGTGGGCAGCGGTCTGTAAAATCGTCCTTTTTTGGTTGCAGGTGCAAATCCTGCCCGACCCATTCGACTTTGGATTCAAAGTTCAAATCAAATGTGGGGATAGTGTAACTGGCAACATTTTGGTCTCCAAAACCAACGTTCTGAGTTCAAATCTCAGTCCCCGCGCCTTTCATAGTGCTGTAGGCAAATGGTTTAAGCCACTTGACTTTCAATCAAGCGATCTGCGGGTTCAAATCCCGTCAGCACTACCAATGCCCTGTAGCTGAGTGGTAAAGCAGCGAGCTGTTAACTCGACGATCGCAGGTTCGATTCCTGCCAGGGCAGTGCAGTCAAATGACTGTTTCCCTCATCACAAATGAGAGCGTAGTTTAACTGGATGAAACATCGGTCTACGAAATCGTAGCTTGCTTCCCGAAGGGTAGACGTGGGGGTTCAAGTCCCTCCGCTCTCGTCAACTTGGAGAGGTGGCTGAGTGGCTTAAGGCGCAGTTTTGGAAAAGCTGATCAAGTGTAACTTGACGAGGGTTCAAATCCCTCCCTCTCCGTTGAAATTTCCCCCGGTAGCTCAGTTCTTGGTGAGAGCGCTGGTCTGAAAAACCAGAGGTCGTCAGTTCGATTCTGACCTGGGGGGCTGTCGTTGCCTTGTAGCGAGCGTGGAAGTAGCGATCGCTTGGTTTCCCGAACGGTCGTAGGTTCAATCCCTACCAGGGCAGCCATTTATTTCATTGCCGGGTGGACGAATAGGCAAGTCGCAGTCCTCTGAAGTCTGAGATACAGGTTCAAGCCCTGTCCCGGCATCCACTCATTGCCCTGTGGTGTAACTGGCAGCATATCTGACTTTGACTCAGACGGTCTAGGTTCAAACCCTGGCGGGGCAGCCAAATCACGCTCCTGTAGCCCAATTGGAAGAAGGCGCTGGTCTTAAAAACCAGATGTTGTGGGTTCGAGTCCCACCAGGAGCATCAACGGGATGTGGCGCAACTTGGTAGCGCGGCTCCTTTGGGAGGAGAAGGTTACAGGTTCAAATCCTGTCATCCCGATATGCCTCTGTAATGCAACAGGTAGACATACTTTGTTGAGTGCAAAGTTGATGCTGGTTCGATCCCAGCCAGAGGTATTGGGTGTTAAAGCCTAAATACAAATAGACCAATCATTTTTGCCCCTGTAGCCCAATTGGCACGAGGCGCTTCGCTTAGAACGAAGAGGTTACTGGTTCAAGTCCAGTCAGGGGCATTGGTGCGATGCGGGGATGAAGCAAGGGCGGCTTGGAGGTCTCATAAGCCTCACATCAGTAGGTTCAACTCCTACCCCCGCCACCAAAATGCAGGCGTGGTGCAATGGCAAGCATAGGAGCGTCGTATCCTTCTGATGCGAGTTCAAATCTCGCCGCCTGCTCTTTGACAATGCAGATGTGGTGTAACCGGAAACATAAGGGCATGGTAAGTCCTTGATGTGGGTACCCTTCGGGAACGCTTCGCGAACAACCCCCGCCGTCTGCTCTGTTATTGCAGGTGTGGTGTTAATGGCAACACAGCAGCCTTGTAAACTGCTTATGCGAGTTCGAGTCTCGCCTCCTGCTCTCAAGCGGACATGGTGCAATGGTTAGCATCTGAGTCTTCCAAACTCTCGATACGGGTTCAAATCCCGTTGTCCGCTCTTTCAAATATGCGGGTGTGATGTAGTGGCTAGCATCTGAGTCTGCCAGTCTCAGCGCATGGGTTCGAGTCTCATCATCCGCTTTCGTAGTCCTGTAGCTCAACGGTAGAGCATTTGCCGTGTGCAAGCAAGGAGTTGCGGGTGTCAAATCCTGCCAGGACTACCAATATAAGCCCCCATAGCTCAGTGAATAGAGCAGCATCCTTCTAAGATGAAAGCCCCAGGTTTGAATCCTGGTGGGGGTGCTTAATACACTTCAAAAAGGAGGTTGCCTTCTTCTGCAATTAAGTTGGACGGGATGGAGCGATCGCGTCTTGCGTGACCCAATATGATAGAGCCTACATACTTTAGTACGAGAGGAAAAGTAACGCTGTTCTAATACAGCGGGCGTTTGAGAACGAGGAGTGCGAAGAACCCGGCAGGTTGGCTTCAAGGTAGCCATCCTTTAAAGAGTGTGTAACAACTCATCGGCGGAGTCCCTCTAGTAGCTGAGAAAACGCAATGCTCTGCTAACTTGCACGCGAGAGCGCGATCGCATTCAACAACACAAAACACGGGTCTGTAGCTCAAGCAGGTAGAGCGTCTACCTTGCAAGTAGAAAGATGTCAGTTCGATTCTGACCAGTATCCACCAAATTTAGTGGGTCATAGCTCAAAAGGCACGAGCGCCTGCTTTGCACGCAGGATGTGAGGGGTTCGAGTCCCCTTGACTCCATTATGGTGTCTGAAGCCAAAGCGGTAGCGGCGCTGGTTTGTGGAACCAGTCATAGCGGGTTCAATTCCCGTCAGACACCCTTAAATGGAAGCTGCTGCCGAGAGGACGGCAACCTGTCTCGAACACAGGAGTGCAGTGAATAACTGTAGGGGTTCGACTCCTCCAGCTTCCGTTATTCAACTCGGAAGATGCCGCCGAATGGACGGCAACTGCGCTTGAACCGCAGGGTACGGCAGAGATGTCGTAGGGGTTCGATTCCTCCATCTTCCTCTATCCACTGGAGGCTGAAAAGTGAAGCACCGTGCTGATAACGCGGCGATAGAAGGGGCAGTACCTTCCCAGTGGATTTCCCTTTGCTAACGGATATAGGGCTGATGCTACGAACATCGGTTGTGGTGGTTCGACTCCATCCAGAGGGGTTTCCCTTGCCTGCGGGATGCAGACCTAGCCCTCCGAAGGCTGGCGACCAAGTTCGACTCTTGGGCGAGGGGTTATTCCGGGATAGCTCAAGTGGGATTCGCGGCTGTGAACCGCGTCGTTGTAGGTACTCTCCCTTGAAGGCTGCGCCTACAAGTCCTACTCCCGGAGCCAATTTTTACCCGTGTCCTGACAGACAAAGCATACATACTCGGCTGTTAACCGACAAAACCAAATGCTTTTTCGACTTGCACGGGGTAAAACTTCCCTTACCTGCGGGATGCAGACCTGTTTTTCCTAAAGACGGAGTGCCAAGTTCGACTCTTGGGTAAGGGGTTAATGCCAGATAGCTCAATGGCGGAGCATCCGACTGTTAATCGGAGGGTTGTGGGTTCGACCCCCACTCTGGCAGTTTTATTGATACGGGTGGTTGGCATAGCGGCTGTGCAGCTGGCTTTTAACCAGCACCAGATAGGTTCAACTCCTATACCACCCATTATTTCCACTGGAGACCGAAAAGCGAGGTGCAATGCTTACAACATTGCTGTAGGAGGGGCAGTACCTCCCCGGTGGACTGATTGGTCATAAATTAGGTTAACGCCAGAAAACCCAACATCTACTTCTGCTTTGCATATACGCCAATATGAGCGATAAGCTCTTCGAGCATAGTTTCGCTTACCGCGCCTACCTTCCATCTCACGCACGAGCGTTGGGCTTTGGTGAGGGGTTATTTGTCGCTGATGAGTTTAGCTGTTAGCGTTCCAAGGATGCGATCGCTGTCTATTGCTATGATGCCTCGTAGAGAATTACCTACGTTTTGGAACCATGACTGAATTACTTCAGCGCGTCATTGCAGAGCTTGAGAAACTGTCAGAGGACGAGCAAGATGCGATCGCTACTCGTCTTCTAGCTGAATTAGAAGATGAACGGGCATGGAAAGTCCGCTTTAAATCCACTACAAACGAGCAATGGGATCGTTTAGCCCAAATGGTACGTCAGGAAATCGTTGCTGGCGATACCACTCCACTTGATGAAGTTTTTCCGCATAAGCAATTAGTTTAGCTGTTAGCGTTCCCAGGATGCGATAGCGAAGCGCTGACTTGTCAGTTCGCCGTTAGATTGAGATTGTGAGTAGACAATCAACCTTGAATCTGCCTTGATGTGGCTACTCATTCTGAATAATCATCGTCATGCTAGATTGATTAAGTAAGTTCGACACGGTGTTTCAGGCTATGAGCTTCAGTGATGTAGTCGAAGCAATCAAAAGCCTCTCTACAGAGGAAAAGCAAGAAATTCAATTGCTACTGAGGCAGTATCTACGGGAAGAGCGCCGCGAGGAAATATATGAAAACTTTCAAACAGCACGAGTGGAAGAGCAAAATGGCGAACTGAAATTCTCCTCCGATATTAATGCGCTGAGACAGTTAATAGAGGAGTGATGGTGGAAATCAGTTTTAGTTCCTCATTCCGTCGTGCTTTCAAAAAGCGAATTAAGGAAAATTTAGATTTAGAAGCAAAATTTTGGCAAAAGGTAGAGCAGTTTACCATAGCTCCATTCGAGCAAAGCTTGAAAACTCACAAATTGTCAGGCAAGCTCAAGGGTTTATGGAGTTTTAGCGTGGAATACGACGAGAGGGTGTTATTTTACTTTACTGAGGATGGGAATGCTGTATTTGTAGATATTGGTAGCCACGACGAGGTGTATTAAGAAACACAATCGGGGGTGTGAGGATAACAACACCGCTACACCGGACAGTGCGATCGCAAGCTCACCAGATATTAAGTTGACGCAAGGAAACCCAACACCTACTTCTGCTCAACATCTATGCCAATATAAGCGATAAGCTCTTCGAGCATAGCTTCGCTTCCCGTGCCTATCCCGTGCCTACCTTCCATCTCACGCACGAGCGTTGGGCTTTGGTGAGGGGTGATCTGTCGCTGATGAGTTTAGCTGTTAGCGTTCCAAGGATGCGATAGCGAAGCGCTGACTTGTCAGTTCGCTCTTAGGTCGAGATTGTGGATGGGCGATCGCATAGCTACACTAAAATCTAGGCACAGTGCTGTGAGAGATAGATTATGAAAATTAAGGCAGTCATCTGGCAGGAAGATGGAGTATGGTGTGGTTCTGTACCTGCTCTACCAGGCTGTCACACTTGGGGAGAAAGCTACGAGCAACTGTTGGAGATGCTAGAAGACGCTATTCAAGGTTGGCTGGAAGTTGCTAGTCAGCGCCAAGAGCTTGAGCCTGAGAAACAATTGATTGAGCTATCTGTATGAAGTCGGTTTCCGGTAAGGCTCTTGGTAAGATTGTTGAGCGACATGGTTGGGAACTAAAACGAGTCACTGGTAGCCACCAATATCTATGCAAAGGAAGATATCAGCGTCATTCTCTCCATTCCTGTTCATGGCAATCGGGATCTGCCTACTGGTACTTTGAGAAGCCTCCTGAAGGATGCTGAGCTTACTGAAGAAGACTTAGAGTAATAATGCGATCGTAGCTGATGAGTTTAGCTGTTAGCGTCGCAAGGAGGCGATCGCTGTCTATTGCTATGATGCCTCGTAGAGAATTACCTACGTTTTGGAACCATGACTGAATTACTTCAGCGCGTCATTGCAGAGCTTGAGAAACTGCCAGAGGACGAGCAAGATGCGATCGCTAAGCCTGATATGCTCATGGGATTTGACGATCAAATTCCATGAGTGGCATTGACCGTGAAATTATCCTCGATCTCCGGCATATCGCCAAACATCTACCGGATACAACTCAAGTGCAAAGGTTGTTGAGACGAGGACAATCTGCTCATGTTTTCAACGATGAAGCCACAATGGACAGAGTTGCCCAAGCCATTATAGAAAGAGGAGAGTACACAGGCATCATCAGGGGATACGAGCGTTACGGGTTATTTTTTACTGAACCAATTGGTTACAGAATCAGTCCTGATGATGGTTCGAGAACTCCACTGTTCTATGGAGAGGTGAAAATTGATGCAGAAAACCGATATCACGTCATTCCCCGGACTCGATCCAGTGAGGGATAATTGGCACTTTGCAGAAGTCTGGCTCGATCCAATGTTATCACCTCCCTATATATTGCTACTTCTTAGCAACCAGGCAGGACACTGGTGCGTGTACGATCCTGCCGAGGGTTACAAAGTCATATTTACCAGCTCAACTTACGAAGAAGCCCAGAATTGGTTGCTAGAAGATGAATATGAGCCGATGGAAGGGCGCGTCTCAGCATCCGACTTTCAGTAGAGTGCGATCGCAAGTTCGCCAGATATTAAGTTGACGCAAGAAAACCCAACAGATACTTCTGCTTTGCATATACGCCAATATGAGCGATAAGCTCTAGGAGCATAGCTTCGCTTACCGCACCTACCTTCCATCTCACTTCAAGCATAATGCCCAAGGATGGAACGATCAAAGTCGCAATTCTACAAGCTTTCAAGCTTTTCAGTCTTAGTGACAAGAAGTTTGTTAATCACGACAAATAATTTGTTATCCAATATCAACCGATCGCGCAAATGTCACAATCCGCTTTCCTTCCGCCTCCTATGTATCCGGGACTGAAATTAACGGCGCTTGCTCCTATGCAAGATGTGACGGATCTGCTATTCATGAGCGCGATCGCTAACTATGGCAGTCCCGATTATTTCTTTACTGAGTATTTTCGCGTCCACACCAGTTCCGGTTTGGATAAAAACATCCTCAGATCGATTACAGAAAACTCCACTGGACGCCCCATTTTTGCTCAGCTCATTGGTGAGAGCATTTCCGATCTAGTACGCATTGCTAAAGAACTGAGTCGCTATCCAGTAGCGGGTATCGACCTGAATATGGGATGCCCTGCGCCAAGAATTTATCGTAAAAACGTGGGTGGAGGACTGTTACGCGATCCCGAAAAGATTAGCCAAATCCTTAGCGAATTGAGGGGGGCTGTCGATGGGCTTTTGACTGTCAAAATGCGAATTGGCTTTGAAGATACCGCTAACTTCGATCGTATCCTCGACCTGATTAACCTGTACGACATCGATTTGCTGAGCTTGCACGGTCGTACTGTTAAGGAGATGTATCATAGCAACGTGCATTACGATCTGATTGCCCATGCCGTACAACGGGTTAATTGCCCAGTTTTAGCCAACGGGAACGTGACATCTGCCGCAACAGCAGCAGCCGTTCTGGACACGACAGGCGCAGCAGGGGTGATGATCGGTCGCGCTGCGATCCGAAATCCTTGGATTTTTAAGCAAATTCGCCAATACCTGAGCGGTGAACCTGTTTCTATCGTAACTTTGGGTGAAGTTCGCGACTACATTGAGCTACTGCGTCGAACGATGACAGCATTGACGGTACCGGAGAAAGCGCGGGTTAGTTATATGAAGATGTATCTAAATTACATCGGTCAGAGTGTGGATGCCGCCGGATCTTTCTTAAAAAATATGCGCCAATCCCAGACTGAGGCTGAACTATTTGGGGTCTGCGATCGCTATTTATTAAGCAACCCAGACCAAGAATTTGCTTCGGAGCCATATCCCAGACTTCTGGCTCGTCCTAGCTGCGAGAGTGCCCGCGAATTGATAGCAAACTGAAAATGGAGAATCCAGTGCGATCGCAATCCTAAATGATTCGTGAAGGCGAGATCCTAGGGCAACTCTTACGAAGTCCGGGATAGGAACCGCTGGCTCACAACTAAAATAGGATTGCTATAGTTGTTGCGTGTTTGTTTCGCTTATCGAGCAGCGGTGCAACCAGTAAGGACTGAGGCAGGAACGGGTACTTTAGAATTCGCCAAACCTTGTAATTGCTGTCGATAGGCGACTAACTGACTTTGAGTGTTTGGATCGCCAACAATCTTTCTCATCCGATCGATTACTTTGATCGCTTGCATCCAGTTTTGAGCGCAGACTGCCTTTTGTAACGAAGCGTTGAGATTTTCCTTTGGGACTTTTGGCGATGCCGACGAATTTTTAGTAAGCTTGAAGGAATTCAAAAAACCATCAATACTTTTAACTAAGTCTTGTTCTTTATCTGTTACTACGAAAACCTGGTAAAATCGTCTCCGATTTACCAAATAAAATCTACTTTTAACAATTACTCCTTGAGAGAGTTGCACTTTGAATTCTCTTCCGGGTGAACTTCCCAAATTAATGTTACGTTGGCTTAATAGCTTCCCTTTTGAACTATTTGTAAATCCATAAATTGCCCCAGCAAAGAAATCGTTAACATCACGAGGAGTCTTGATCAGATTAGCCGGGAGATCGGAATAACCAACTACATAACCTGCTTGATTAGGTCGGAAAGCCTGAAAGAGTTGCACTTTAATTGGTCCACCTTTAGTCTGGAGTGTTTGCTGACTTTGGTTAGGTGTACCGGGCATCAACACGGTGAAGCCTCCTCCTCTGGAAGAGAATTGCTTCCATACCGACTGAGCGAGTAGAATCGATTGCTCAGCTTGCACTGCATCAATTGTGGGATAGCCACCAACCAGGAAGGTGGTTAGGAAAAGAGAGCAAAAAAGTTGATTTTTCATTTCAGGTAGAGTGCAATCAAGCGATCGCAATGAGATATCGCGCGAAAATGGATCTGTAGCTTCTTCTAATTTAGCCTTGAGCCATCCTCAATTATCCCAAACGAATGCAACTGCTGGGGGTCACACATCCTCTGCACGCACCAATCTGCAAGAAACTCACTTCAATCGCGCTCGTGCTAGTCTGCGGCAAGCGCTGTCTTGGTATTCCCACACTCGCAGCCAACGGCATCCCTCAAAATTAGAAGCAACCGCAGCGCTGCAAACTGAACTGGATTTTTTGAAGTCTACGCTTGATAAGTTAGACCAGGGTGTGATTCGGATAGCCGCTTTTGGTTTGGTCAGTCGCGGCAAATCAGCGGTGTTAAATGCCTTAGTGGGACAGAAAATTCTGCAAACTGGGCCGCTTAATGGTGTGACTCAGTGGCCCCGTTCCGTGCGCTGGACGCCTAACGCGGCTGGTAAGGTGCAGGTGGAATTGATTGATACGCCTGGATTGGATGAAATTCAGGGGCAAGCGCGAGCCGAAATGGCGCGGGAGGTGGCGCGTCAATCTGACCTGATTTTGTTTGTGGTGGCGGGTGATATCACGCGAACGGAGTATCAGGCGCTGTGCGAATTGCGACTGAGCCAGAAGCCTTTAATTTTAGTATTTAACAAGATTGACCTGTATCCGGAGCAAGACCGACAAGCAATTTATCAACAGTTGCAAATTCTGGGTGCTGGTAGTCGGGAGAGGCGATCGCTCGCATCTTTACAAGAGGATGAAATTGTGATGGTGGCGGCGGAACCTGCACCGCTGGAGGTGCGAGTGGAGTGGCCCGATGGTCGCGTAACTCAGGAATGGGAGACGCCGCCGTCACAGGTGGATGAGTTGAAGCAGAAGATTTTGGGTATTCTGAATCGAGAAGGGCGATCGCTTTTAGCGCTCAATGCCTTAGTTCAGGCAAGAGAAGCTGAAGCAAGCATTGCTCAGAAAGTGGTGGCAGCTCGTGAAACTGAGGCGGAGCAGCTAATTTGGAGCTATGTAAGATACAAAGCGATCGCTGTTGCTCTCAATCCGATTGCTGTTTTGGATGTCTTGGGAGGAACGGTGGCGGATTTGGCGCTGATTCGCTCCTTGGCGCGGCTGTATGGGCTGCCGATGACTGGTTATGAAGTTGGAAAGCTTTGGAAAACCATTCTGTTTAGTTCGGGCGGCTTGCTGTTGGGTGAATTAGGCAGTAGTTTAGTTTTCGGGTTGGGCAAGAGTGCGGCGGCGATTGGTGCTGGGGAGAATCCCACGAATATTACCGCTTATGGCAGTGCAGCGATCGCCCAAGCTGGTATCGCTGGATATGGAGCCTATGCAGTTGGTCGGGCGGCGCAGGTGTATCTAGAGCAAGGCTGCACCTGGGGGCAGTTGGGAGCCAATACGGTTATTCAAGAGATTCTCAACCAGGTAGAACCGAATACAATTCTTTATCGCTTGCGGCAGGAATTGTTGCAATAGTTAAATGACAATTAACCACAAAGTTCTCTATCTTTGTGTCTTAGTGTCTTAGTGGTTCAAAAAGCAATTTTGGTAAGATTAACCACAAAGCCACAAAGGCACTAAGAAAGCACAAAGTTCTCTATCTTGGTTTCTTAGTGTCTTTGTGGTTCAAAATATTCTTTGACACTTGTGATTAACCCACCTACTTCACAGCGAAATTACTCTTGAGAAGAGTTAGCAGCATTATTGCTAGCACCTAATTCAGCTTCTGCACGATTTAACATTGACTCTTGTAAATGTTCGTCATGGTGACGGTGCTGCGACATCAATTCCCGCGCCTGTTCTTGGGTATGGGCGTCAGCAGCGTGGGTTTGGTTCACCTCAGCCTCTGCACGGCTTCGCATAGACTCGTGTAAGTGGTCGTCGTGGTGACGGTGCTGCGCCATCAATTCCCGCGCCTGGTCTTGGGTACTCATGCTTTGACCCTCTGCTTTTAAGACTTGCTTCTGTCTCAATTTGACCTGAATGGAGGCAAACGGTATCAAAATTGACAGAAAAATTTACGATTTAAGATTATCTCGAAAGTGAGATGTAGCGGATTCGGTAATCTGTCTAATTGCTTGCAAACTCGGCGGTGGTGTGGCGCTATCCATATCTAACCACAACAGATACTCGATATTACCAGCAGGACCCGTCACTGGCGACCAATTTAAGCCGCGATATTGCCATCCCAAGGGTTGCGCTGCTTGTAACACTTGGAAAATAGCATCTGCCTGATCGTCAGGATCTCGCACCACACCTTTTTTACCAACACGTTCGCGCCCGACTTCAAACTGCGGTTTCACTAGCAATACCGCTTCTCTGGGAGGCTGTGTCAACTTCCACAAAGCATCAAGAATTTTGGTTAGGGAAATAAACGACACATCCACAACCGCTAAATCTGCTAGCTGTTCGCCACCATACAATTCATCGGGTGTGAGATAGCGCAGATTAGTCCGTTCTTTCAAAACTACCCGCGCATCGTTGCGTAAACCCCAGTCAACTTGTCCGTAACCGACATCAATGCCATAAACTTTTTTTGCCCCAGCTTGCAGCAAACAATCGGTGAATCCGCCAGTAGAAATGCCGCCATCTAAGCAGATTCGATCGGGTACGGAAATGCCAAATTCTTCAAGTGCATGGATAAGTTTTTCTCCGCCTCTAGAAACAAAACGCGATCGCTCTTTAATTTTAATTTGCGCCGTGGTATCCACCTCAGTTCCCGGCTTATCAATGACTTGCTGATTTACCATAACTTCCCCAGCCCGAATTAGCCGCTGTGCTAACTGTCGGGAGGCGCATAAATCCAGTTCTACTAATAAGGTGTCGAGTCGTTGTTTAGCCATTAATTATATATATTAGGGATTGCTTGCGTGAAAGTTAAGATATCTCGCGCGATCGCGACAAGAGAAGGAACTGCACTGGGCGAGTTATTACACACTTTTTAAAGCATAGCTACTTAAGCAGCTTAACTCCCAGGTTCTTTGCTCCTTACTCCCACGTTTGCTGATAAACTCAAGTCGAAGCCACTATAGCAATCCTAAGTGAGTTTGAAAACTTTCTCTTTTCTTTCTCTGCGCTCTCTGCGTCCTCTGCGGTTCGTTATTCTTCACTAATCAAATAGGACTGCTATATTACTGTTCCTCTCGTACTAAAGTATGTATGCTCTACAAGGTTAGGTCACGCCAGCGATGAAAATTTTGAGTTTTAAGTTAATTCAAAACTCAAAACTCTAGAAAACCTCGCTTTCCAAGTCGTGCGATCGCAGATGCAACTTGCAGTCTTGGACAACCGAGAGCGTCAGCTGTAGCGCTTATATCTAGATTACCCAGACGTTGCACATTTTGTAACACTTTACGGTCAAATTCTAAGTCACGAAATTCGCCTTTTAACATCGTCACTATTTGACAGATGACATCTTTAGCATCGCGTACAGATGCACATTGTCCGCCTGTGCCAGTTGCGATAGCGAAGCGCCGACCTTGTCGGTTCGCGGTAAACGACTGCACGCAAGAGCGATCGCCTCCCATGCACAGCGCATGAACCGTCACCCGCTGATTTTCCGCCGCCGCCGTCACCCACTGCACCGTTAAACCATTAGGGTACCGCGCCGAATCGGTATGCGTGAAGCCGTCGCTGTCTCGATCTGCCTGGAAACCGTGTGGCGGCGCATCACCCACCAGCAAGATGAAACGACAACTGTTGCGTCTCCACTTCATCTGGTTAGCCGCATCCAGAACGCCATCATAAACCGCTTCCGGATGATCTCCACCACCGTCAGCCTCTAGTTTGTTGATGTTCTTCTGCATCTCCTGCAAATTTGCAGTCAGCGGATAGATGCGAGTTACAAAAGTCGTGTCTTGTGGAGGGTGATCGCGGTATTCTACTAAACCAACTTGCAGATCGATATCGCTATCAGCAGACAACAGGCGAATTGTATCCAACAATTGTTGTTTTGCTTCTTGGATGAAACCACCCATACTGCCAGTTGTATCAATTACAAAGCACAAGTCAACATGATTGAGAGTTTTTGTCATCAGTCTCACCTACTTTAAAGTTAGATAATTGTTAAATATTTAAATGCGTTAGCGAAGCAGCGCGTTAGTGCGAAGCACTACACAAATCAAACCGCTTGGTAAGCAATTTCCCAAAGCAGCGCCGCTATTTGTAATACATGTACTACATTATTGCTCTACTCTTCTGCGATCGTCAAGGCATCATCATAAAGCCGTTGACTAATCCGTGTGCCGTTGGCTATCAAGTCATCTAGCACCTCTTTAACGCTAGAGATATGCGATCGCTGTTTGTGAGAGAAGGTGGGATCTCTCAATATAGAAGGGTGATTTTCGTTGAAGAACTCAAACGCCAATTCTAATTTATAACTGGAAATTACAAGGGTAAGTATTGAACGTGGTTAGCTAATTCATCTGGTTCGGCAAGTTTAGCAATCAGTTCCAAATCGCTGATACACTTCCCAATTGGAACAACTAATTGATGAGCGTAGATGACACCAACAAAGTATATACCTTCCTGTTGACGGCGATTTGCTTCAGCTAAAAAATCCTCATCTTGTGAAAACAAGACGCGCTGAAGTTCCAAAGCACGGTTAAGTATAATGGGGTCAGGTGTTCCAGCGCGACCGTCTTCCTGTACTGTAAGGACATCTACATCTCGCAGGCGTAAACCATCTGTAATGGCTCGATTAACATTTTCATCCATGTAAAGAGCCACAGTCATTTTAATAGACCTTGCGATCGCAGTCTGGCAACTAAAGGAGATTCTCCTGCTTCTTGGCGTAACTTTTCAGCATACTGTAATCGCCGCTCAATATCTGCATCAATCTCTTCTTTATTATCCCAGTAATAAGCTAAGGTAGAATAAATTTGACTCATAGTCAAATGAGGATAGTTATAGTGCAACTCTTCGGGACTCCAACCATAAGCTTTTACAGAAGTAATTAATTCAACTACTTTCATCGAAGTTCCAGCAATGAAAGGGACGTTACGTTCATCGAGAAGCACATATTTATACTCGGTAGCTGTTGATTGCGTCATAGTTATGTTGGTAATTTCATCAATTTAAATTATGAACGATCGCGTTTTATATTTTAATCAGTAGGCTGTATTACGCTGTTGCTAACACAGCCTACTGCTTGAGTTAAATCAAAGAGTAGTTCCTACTTTTGGACTTTTCTTATTTTCTCTAAGAACTTTTTCTTAGATTTGTTCTCTCTATTAAGCTCAGAGACGACGTATTCCACAATCTCAGATAGTTCTACAGCAATTTCCGTACAACGGTCTTCATCAAGACCATGCAGACCACCGCTTAGATGATCATGAATTAGCTTAAAAGGGTTGACACCTTCAACGATTAGACTCTTCGGCGCAGATTGGTAAGTAATTTCGGTTTTTTGGGAGAAGTTCCGACTCTTTATGGCATCATCTATTTTCTTCAGTTCTTCAGAGTCTGCATTTTCATACTCCTTAAGTTCATAAATAAGTTTTAGCCATACATTGATCTGATTTTCAACCAATCGTCTCAAGTAGGCACAGGCTCCTACACCGTGAGATTGGCTCATGCACATACGAGCGCGTTTGTAAAGTTCTGCATCCTGACCAAGTTCTTTAACAATTTCTTTAGGAATAGAAATATCAAACGGAGGAACTTGTCCAATTTTGCGAATCCAACCTTCTTCTTTGTTAGATTCTATGAAAAATAAAGCCTCCTCTTCTTTACAAATCGTACAGGTAAATTGAAGATGAATAATCTCTGTTCGTATATTCTGTACTTGAACTTTGATTCTTGCTTTGAGATGCTCCTGTACTACTATTGTTCCTTGATTATTCTTAAAATCACGCTTTGCTCCGCAGATTGAGCATTCTTTTGAAATGACATTAACGCGATTATCAATAAAAAAATCACCTGTTTGAGTTACACAAGACAAATCAATTTTAAGTTTTGTGTACAAAGGAGATGCTTCAAGAAAAGACCTAAGTCTAGCAGCCAATTCTTCTTTCCTTTTCTCTATATCTTCAGAGGTTAGCTTTTTTACAATCATTGTTTTTCCAGAACAAAGCAATATTTCAATCAGCCCTATCTTAACACTATTTTTGATTTGGATAGGGCTACCAACCTAAAAAAACGTAATAAAAATGGAGTGGACATTTTGAACACTCTATAAGCATTAATGGGTTAATCAAATTACACTGGCAACGGTGTTTATCGAATTTACACGACTCAACTCGAAAAGCGCGATCGCATCCTTACTAAACCTCTTTTTCCCGCACTTTTTCCCTTATCCACTTACGCCAAGCACGAATAAAGGTAGTATCATCCTGGGTTTCTGCCTGCTGTAAAAATTGATTGATAATTTCAACAGATACAAATGTAAAAGTTGGGCTATTCTCGCAGAGATTATAACTTTCTGAGTGTAACTGGTAAATTTCTACCCGCTGCCCAACATAACGCCAAACTTCAGAAACTCCTAACTGTTTATAAATTACCAGTCTTCTACTAGAAGGACTGGTAATATCAACCTCAATTACCAGATCAGGTGCAGGGTCGATGTTTAAGTCTACCGTTCTACCTTGAATGCGCTCAACATTTTGGATGTAGTAGCAAGAATCTGGTTCTGCACCACGCTGTAAGTCTTCTCGATTTAGGGTTGTTGAACGAAATCCTTTGATTGGTAAATCCAACTCTTCAGTTAATGCCTCGATCATCCGTTCCAAAAGCTTCGTGTTGGTTTCGTGGCGGTCGGACGGCATTGTGATTTCTAATACACCTCGATCGTAGGCAAGACGAGAAGAACGATTATCCCCCATCTCAGTTAACAATGCTTGATAAGTTTGCCAACTAACTCCTTGCAGGATAACTCGATGGGTGTGTTCTCTCGGTATTTCTTGAACTGGCAGGGAAGGGCTTGCCATTGTTTCAACTTTTTATTATTGAGATTATCCTATTTTGGAAGTGCTGAGTAGAAGTAGATTAACGATTCTGAAGCAAGTAGGGCAGACAAGATGTCTACCCCACAAGTATAAGCTGTCAGCTTTATTAACTACCGCCCATTTGTGCTGCAACTTCTTCGGCAAAGTTACTTACTGGCTTTTCAATGCCTTCACTTAACTCAAAGCGGACAAAGCGACGCACTTGAATATTTTCGGCGAGTTGGGCGACACTTTGCTTTACCAGTTCTTCTACCACGATACTTTGGTCGCGAATGTAAGGCTGATCCATCAAAGACATTTCTTTCAGGCGCTTTTCGATTCGTCCCTGAACAATTTTTTCTTTGATATTTGCTGGTTTGTTAGCTAGGTCATCCCGCCCCATTTCGATTTCTGTTTCTTTCTTGACAATTTCAGCCGGAATATCTGCTACTTTTACGTATTCTACATTTGGACAAGCCGCAATTTGCATAGCGATGCTTCGCACTAAGGTTTGGAATACTTCACTGCGACTTACAAAGTCAGTTTCGCAGTTTACTTCTACTAGCACGCCGACTTTACCGCCAGTATGGATGTAGCTGTCAATAATTCCTTCTGCGGCAATACGATTGCCTCCTCCTATACAAGTCTGCATTATTTGATTTTGCCGCAGAAATGCGATCGCTTTGGTCATATCGCCATTAGTTTCATTCAGCGCTTTTTTACAATTCATCATGCCTGCACCTGTTTTTAAGCGCAGTTGTTGGACGACTTTTGCAGTTATTTCCACCATATTTTATTCCTGATTGACTAACAATTTTGTTGACCTCTCCCTAACCCTCTCCTAACGGGACTTAAACAATGAATTAAAACCAAATGAGTTATGATCCATGCCAGATAAGAAGTTCACGTTGAAAAATACCCATGAAGGAAACTACACCCGACGCAATGCCTCCATGCTTTGAGAAATGG
>NZ_JBHZGO010000024.1:0-213749 GCF_042747725.1 Coleofasciculus sp. H7-2 | reverse complement strand
CAGTCGCCCGCAATCTAGCTCTCAACCTGTATCGTGATTTAGGCTTTGACAACATGGCTCAAGCTCAGCGTCGTTGTGGGTTCAGCTTGAACCACTTGAAGTCAATCTTTAGAATGAAATAGCCCTGTCAACATTTACTGATGGCTTTGGCAATTTATTTGATAGAAATACTTGCAATAAGATTATTGTCAAACGGATACAAGAACGCCATCAACAGCAATAGTTACCCAGAGATGAATTCATCTGCCGCGTTTTTGATAATCCTCGAACGAACTTCCCCTATCAATCTTATACCCATTAATTGTGTACGTTTCGCCTGAACAATATCACCAATCTTAGGGAACTGCTGCCTAATTCTATCTTTAAGCTTTCCACTAATAGATAAAGCATCAATTGATTCTTCTAGTAAGCCACTTATAATGGATGTTGCTTGAACTTTTTGCCCACACTCAGGGCAAAACTTTGCATTGGGTGGTAAGTCCGCCGAACAATTAGCACATTGGTCTGATGCCTCTTTTAAAGCCCTTAAATAACTTTCAAACTGCGGATCGTCACCTGCAAACTCTTTAGAATATCTAATACTTAAAACCTTGATCGCCTCTGCCAAATCAGGCATTAAAAATGCTTTTTCTGTAACAAGAAGTGCAAGATGCACCATATATCTAAAACCAGTTTTTTTATCAGAAACAGCGATTGTTCCCTTGTTTGTTAGTACGCCTGAGTAGCATAAAATATTTAATGCTAGTTTAAGATTAGGCGACATATCACGTCGAACTGTGAAAAAAGCTGACTGGTAGTTATTTTGCTTTTGACGATGGTTTTTACTTCTAAGTTCTGGAATAATATAACTCCGTAATAAATCCATCCCAACACCAACATGGTGAGAAAACTTAGGGATTCTTTTGGATAAGTTTTGATGATAAGGAATAAGTTCTTTATCAATAAAATCCTGTACTGCTAACCTAACTGCCCTCTCAGAAAACCCTTCTTTTAATTGTTGAGCTTTTTCAAGAGTGCGATTCAAAATATGTAAAAATGCCCGAGGATTTCCTGTAGAAAGATAAATACAGATATCTAGTGTCTGACCTTTACTAAAAATCTTTTTACATAAAGAATTATCAGAATCTATTCGCTTTTTCAACATATCTCTAAAATTTTCTCTGATTGCCTGACGTCCTTCAATAGTATGATCAAATCTATCCATTGGTATAGCTATCGCATCTTGCTCAGGTTCAAAGTTCTTTCCATAAGAAGTTATGCTTGGATAAACAGCTGCCTTAACGGCTATTGAACCGCCATGAATACGTTTAAATATTTCAAAGAAAATTTCTTGTTGTCTAGGAATAAAAGTGTGAGCGGCCTCATCAAATAAAAAGACTATCTTTTGTAGATCGAATTTTGCAATTATTTCCTTAAGAGTTTCCATTACATAGCCTAAGTCGTTAACTTTATCAAAAAAATCATTTCCGATTTTAGCTATTATTTCTTCCTTATTTACTGCCATCGCTAGGTTTTGCAACTGATGGGCTTTTTCTTGCAAATATATTTTTGTCTCTTTAGGAGATTTTATACCAAACATTGCCTCGTATGGATCGATAACACTTTGATGACTAATCAAATCAAGAAAAAGAAGCTTTTCATGTAATTTTTCAAGGATTTTTGCACCTACCCAAGATTGAAAAGCATCCCGTTCACCTACTTTAATTCCCTCTAGTAAGGTACTGGTTTGAAACGTAACATATACAGCTAACTTTCGATGTATCGTAAAGTCTCTGTCCATCTCGAATTCCGCTTGCCTAAGTAGCATAGACTTTCCAACGCCACGAGAACCTTCCAAAAGATGAGCGCCACCACCTTTTACAGTGTCTACAACTTTGCGTTCAAAGTCACCTAAAACTGTTAACTGCGGAATTTGCGTATAGACTAGATCCTCACATCTAGCAGCCTGTAGTAACTCTAAAACTTGTGAATTTTCAGACATTCTTATAATTTATTGCAATCGGGAAAGGGACGGTAATTTTTTTTCTAATTCAAAAAAACTGTCGCTAAATCGATTTTCCCACAGGTGTAACAGTATATTTTGAACTTGCATTACTAAATCGAGATGCTTTTGCCAATCTACAGAATTATGATTAAAACGGTCGGGTAAAACAGACTCAAAGGTGGAAATTTTTCCATGTATTGTATTGCTAAGAATTCTATATATTTTTTTGCATTCTTCCACCTCAAATAGAAAGCCAGTAGATTTTTTATAATTTTCATTTAAAATAAATGATTTATAACTGGGACTATTGAGGTAATCAATCATTTCATTAAAGTTAAGATCCTTATCGTGGCACTTCCATCCCCAGAACTGATGAGGCATATCCCATAAGTATATGATAGCAACACCAAGCTCTAATACTCTACGAAGAAGAGTTTGAGCAGGTTTATCCAGGGAGCATCCAGCTAGATATACTGAAGTTACGACATCTGCAAACACTTCATCAAATATGGTTGTAATTTCTTTCTGAGATTGAGATAAATAGGGCTTTTCGCGTATAACTTGACCGAGAATAGCAAAGGCACGCGCTTTTATTTCTACTTGAGATAATTTTTCTATATTTTCTAAAAGAGAAACTTTTAGATTTTGCCTTAGTTTCTCTTGAAGTTCTATGAAAATTTGGGTTGCTCCCGGACTTTGCTCCTCACTCAAGTCCATAATTTTACCTTTCTATTATTAGATTTATACATTTTTTCAGTAAAGTTGTTTGCAGACATACAACCACTACAACTCCTACAACTGGTTAAGAGCGAAAGTCTGACGCTAATATTGTAGCCGTAGGCTTATCCCTGGGATACAGTTAGCACAAACCAAAGACTTCTAGTTGATGGAACTTGATAATAGGTTGTCAAGTTGTAGAGGATTTGGGCGGTCGCAACTTCCATTCAAGCACCTCAACTGCTAACTAATGAGCAGCAGTTAGGGATGAAAGACAACTAACGGACGATAATTACCCAGAGACAGGCCAAAAAGGCGATCGCGCGATCGCCTTTTTGGAGGGTGCGTTTCTCTTAGCACCCTAAATTCTCATTTAATGAGGTAAAACCTGCCCCAATGCCTCCAAAAGGCGATCCACACTCTCTGGACGGCTGTTGAAGCCCATAAGACCCACACGCCAGACTTTACCCGCGAGTTCGCCCAGTCCGCCCCCAATTTCTATATTGTGTTCGTTGAGTAGCTGACGCGCGATCGCTTTGCCATCCACACCCTCTGGAATGCAAACGGTTGTCAGGGTTGGCAGGCGAAACTCTCGTTTAACGTGCATAGTAAGTCCTAAGTTTTCTAAGCTTTCCCAGAGATACTCGACGTTCTTTTGATGGCGCGTCCAGCTATTTTCTATTCCTTCTTCTGCAATCAAACGCAACGCTTCCCGCAGAGCATAGTACAAGTTAATGGGGGCAGTGTGGTGATAGATGCGTTCCTTGCCCCAATACTTACTCAACAACGTCATATCTAAATACCAATTAGCCACCTTAGTGCCACGTTGTTGCAATTTTTCAACTGCACGCGGACTCATCGTAAACGGCGAAGCACCGGGGGGACAACCTAACCCTTTCTGGCTACAGCTATAAGCTAAGTCAACCTTCCACTCATCCAGAAACAAGGGCACACCCCCCAGACTGGTAACACTATCCACCAATAGCAGACAGTCAAATTCACGACAGATGTCGCCGACTGCTTCCAACGGTTGGCGTGCCCCCGTGGATGTCTCGGCATGGACTAAAGCCAGAATAGCGGGGCGATGAGTTTCTAAGGCGGTTCGGAGTTCGTCTATGGGGAACACTTGCCCCCAAGGTTTGGTAATCGTTCGCACATCCGCACCATATCGTCCTGCCATATCCACGAGACGGTTGCCGAAGTACCCGTTAACGCCCACCAGAACCACATCACCGGGTTCGGTGACGTTGGCAAGGGTTGCTTCCATTGCTGCCGTTCCCGTACCGCTGACTGCAATAGTGAGAGGGTTTTCTGTCTGCCAAACATAGCGCAGCAACATCTGGATTTCGTCCATCAGTGCCAGAAATGCTGGATCGAGGTGCCCCACCGGAGGGGTATTCATCGCCTGAAGGACGGCGGGATGGGCATTGGATGGACCTGGACCCAGCAGCAGACGAGTTGGGATTTCTAAAGGGGCGAGTTGCAGCCGAGTCGTGTTGTTAATTGAGAAGGTTAGGGTCATGATTGGTTCTAGGCTTGATCAAGCGGGGACTAATTTAGAGTCTAAAGGTTAGCTGAGTGCAAGTAACGCTACTGATAAATCGGTTAAGAGACTGTTTGTTAGGACTCGCCGCACATCACCACATAGTAAGGGCAACCACAAGGGATTGAACCCGAAAAAACGCTATATGTATAAGCTTTGCGTAAGTCCTGTTTGTAAGGAAAATCTGAAAGCAGAAAGTTAGGGGTTTGCGGGTGTTTTTAAAGCAGTCCTAACGCTTTAAGACTGCGCCTGGTGATTTCAATGCGATTGACGGCATCATTATCATTTCGCATATCGATATTTGTGGCAAAGAAATAAACATTATTGTTCTGTTCCAGATATCCCACAAACCAGCCAGTCTCAGGAGTCGTAGTGTTAGTCCAGCCCGTCTTTCCGCGCAGCACATAGTCTGGGGTTTGTTCGCGCACCATAATATCTTTGACCAAATTTAAGCTGCGTTGAGAAAAGGGTAAGTCGCTGCGATAGAGACGTTGCAGGAACTCAATCTCTTGTTTGGGCGTAATTTGTAAAGGACCTTCTAACCAAAATCGATCGATCTGCTCAGATGTACCAATTTGGCGGTTTCCATAGCCGACTTGATTGATAAACTTCTGCATCCGTTCATGCCCAATTTTCCGAGCCAAAACTTGGTAGAACCAAACCGTTGAGTCTTTGAAACCTTGGCGCAGGTTGGTGTCTCGGTTCCAAGCTGCCACTTCCCGTTGAATGCCGTCCCAGGTTAATACAGTAACCTCATCTCGAATCACCCCCGTTTCCAATGCCACAAGCGCGTTGAAAATCTTGAAGGTTGAAGCGGGGAAGAATGCCGTTGAGTTTCGAGGCGCGTTATGTTCGTAGAATTGGTTTTTGTTGCGGTCGTAAACTAAAATTGACCCTTCAATGCCCAGTTCTCTGAAAGAACGCCCCAGGTCTATCCTTTGAGCTGTGGTTATCTCCGAAGTTGGTTGAGGTGGCTGAGAGTTCGCCGCAGTGCCGAGGAAAGCGCTAATGGTCAACAGCGCCACGAGGCTAACAATGGCAAGAGCGATCGCTAGCAACACTTGCTTGATTCGATACATCAGGATTTTCCTTACTGATTCAGGACTTACGCAAATAGCACCACATCTGAGGGCAACCACAGGGGGATTGCCCCTACAAAACGCTATATGTATAAGCTTTGCGTAAGCCCTGTGATTTTCAAACCAGTAGTAATACAGCAATCGGTTTGGCAGTTCCAGAAATTTAGTCAGGCATCTGGGACTTCGCTTGCCGCAAATTCAAGTGAAGTTGTGACTGTGCTGGAGATACCAGATATTGAGCGCCAGTTGATGCACCTCGCGCCAGGGAAGGTTGTTTGCCTTGGCTAATTCGGCACAATCTTCGTATTCTGGCTGCACATTAGCGATCGCTCTCTGGTCAGAATGCCCAGTCCAGGCAACCTTGACGCGAACGCAGCCATATTCTGTTTGCACCTGCTGAATTTCTCGCTGCAAAATTGAGCGTTGCTGTATCAGACGCCGGATGCCGAGTGTCGTCGTTTCTCGGAATAAGATGGTTTCGCAAGCGGATATCTGTTCTGGATGGCAAATAACCGTCAGCAAAATGCCAGGACGAGACTTTTTCATCCCAATCGGTTGAGTGAAGACATCTAGCGCACCGGCGGCAAACAGTGCCTCAAACACATAGCCAATGGCTTGGGGACTCAAGTCATCGATTTGGGTTTCCAGCACCGAAATCATTTCTAAACAGGGGCTTTCGGAAGGCTGAATGAATTCCGACTCCTGTTGAGAGGCAAATCGCGTCTCTACACCCTCGCCAATCCAGAGGCGCAGAATATTGGGAATCGGTAACTGACGGGAACCAGCACCATTCCCAACCCGCTGGATAGTCATGGGTGGTGGAGATCCAAAGCCGGTAGCAAGCGTACAAGCGATCGCTGCCCCAGTCGGCGTCACCAGTTCCCGCTCGATCCCATTACTATAAACTGGCACCTGGCGCGATTCCCACAACTTCAATACAGCTGGTACTGGCACCGCTAGCTGACCGTGAGCCGCTCTTACCATACCGCCCCCAGTCGGGAGTGCCGAACAATATAATTCGTCAATCCCCAACCAATCCAAGCCCAGACAAGTGCCCACAATATCTACAATGGCATCAGTAGCCCCGACTTCATGAAAATGAACTTCCTCTGGGGCAATGCCGTGAACCGCTCCTTCTGCGTCTGCCAGCCGTCGAAACACTGCCAAACTGGACGCTTGTACCCGTAACGGAAACTCAGCTGCTGCAATCAACTGCACAATTTCTGGCAAATGCCGCGTCGGGGAATGAGGATGACCCCATGATATCTCGCCATCGTGATGCTGATGCCCCCCATTTTGACGGTGATGTTCGTGGCGGTGATTTAAATCAGTGTCATTGCGATCGCTCAAATCTACGTGAAATTTAGTGGCTTGCTGACCGTTCCGGTGAACCTGTTCGGCTCGTAACTGGTATTCTTGGGAAATTCCCAGCTTATGGAGCTTTTCTCTCAAGTAATCTAGGGGAACCCCCGCATCTACGAGTGCCCCCAGGCACATATCACCGGCAATTCCTGTTGGACATTCTAGATACGCTAGCTTGTTCATAAGGAGATAAGAGTCAGGAGTCTGGAAAAATTCTGGATTCTGAATTCTGTAATCTCAGTTCTGGATTCTGCATTATGGCGACAATCTACAACATCCATCCTGATACACCACAAACTCGTGGAATAGAACAAATAGTAGGTGCCCTAAGAGATGGCGCTGTGATGCTATATCCCACTGATACTGTCTACGCGATTGGCTGTAACCTAAACGTCAAGTCAGCAGTAGAGCGTGTGAGGCAGATTAAGCAGCTATCTAATGATAAGCCCCTGACGTTCCTGTGTCCGTCTCTGTCGAACATTGCCCAATATGCCATCGTCAGTGATGTCGCTTATCGGATTATGAAGAATTTAATTCCTGGGACCTACACGTTTCTGCTGCCAGCCACCAAATTAGTGCCCAAGCTGGTGATGAGTCCCAAGCGCAAAACTACCGGCATTCGGGTTCCAGAGCATACGGTGTGCCAGTCGCTGTTGCAGGCATTAGGCAATCCGATTATTTCCACCTCAGCTCACCTAGCGGATGAGAATGGCAACGCCCCAACTCTAGGGCTGGAGAAGGCAAAATTGTTTGACCAGCTAGACAAGCTAGTAGACATGATTGTGGACACTGGCTCGTCCGGCGGAGATGGGGTATCAACAATTTTGGATTTGACAGATGAGGAACCTGTCATCGTCCGGCGGGGTCTGGGATGGGAGGCTGCAACGGCTTGGGCGACATCGGTCAGTTGATTAAAGATTAAAGATTAAAGATTAAAGATTAAAGATTGAGTTAAAGCTGTTAAATACAAAATCCCAAATCGCCAATTCTTCAATCCCTTTGTGAACTAAAGACTATTAACTACAGCCTCCGCACTAGGGACTTCGGACGATAACCCTACCAGCAATCCAGTTCTTGGATTGTCCACTCAACACCAGCTCCTACCGCTTTGCGACAACACTTTGCGTCGATAGTTTGCGGGGGCGCAAGCCCAGGTACAGCAAGGGTTAGCGCTTCTTTAGGTGAGAGGGAATGATGGGAGAGCGTCGAGATGACCCATAGTGAGCTAAGAGTAGTAACACATCCGCTGTCCGGTGTCCAACAATAAGCCCCTACAGTCTAAATATAGAGAGTTGAGACGGTCAATCGCAGGCGCTGCCTGACGGGAGACAAAACTTTTGAACCGTTTTCAGTGGCTCTTGTTGACTTTGAATACTTTCGCTACCAGGGGCTTTCACCATGACAACTATCAATTCTCCCAGTCAATCTTCTGAAAACCTATGTCACTCGACCGAGCAACTGTTGGGAATCGACGTGCAAACGATGACCGAGCTGTTGTTGGAGGAGTTGCGGACTGAAATCAAAGGGATGTCTTGGCACGTTCAGGCAGTCGCCAACCGAATCGCGCTAGAGGTGGAGCGAATTTGCCGCAAGAGTCCGCGCATCCAAACTTCTGGTGAGGTTCGCTCTTGGCAGTTAAATCTGGGACGGCATCGGTTGCAAAAGTGTCTGTCATATTACCGGCTGGGTTCTAAGCGGGGTCGGGTGGAACTGCACAGCAACCTAAGCGCGATGGTTTATCGTTATGTGGTGTCGCCACAATCTCAATTAGGTTTTCAAGCCCGCTACAACCTGATTGAGGACTTCTTGCAAGAGTTTTACGTGGAGTCTATCAAAGCTTTCCGGCGGGAAAACGATCTGACGGTAGACTACACTCCCCGCACTCAACTGGAACTGGCGGAGTATATGGCGTTCAGCGAACAGTATGCCAAGCGTCGCATCAATTTACCGAATGGCACCAGCCAGCAGCTGGTTGTGTTGAGGGCACAGGGGTTTGCTCGCCGCCAGCCTGCTGAGACGAGCATGGATATTGAGAAGGCGATTGAGTTTCCTAGGGGTGAGGATGCGGACACCCAAAGTCGGTCAGCGGCGATGCACCAGCTGCGATCGCAATTGGTTGCCGATACGATTGACCCGGCGGAAGCGGTGTTGCGCGATCGCGTCGTCGCTGAACTGATGGAATACCTGCAAGTCCAAGGTCAAGAAGACTGTGTAAATTACCTGGTTTTAAAACTGCAAGACCTCCCAGCACCAGAGATTGACGAAATCCTGGGTTTAACAGCACGTCAGCGCGACTACCTACAACAGCGCTTTAAGTACCATGTGGAAAAATTCTCACATTCAAACAACTGGAAGCTGGTACATCAATGGTTAGGAGCCGATCTCGACCAAAAACTGGGACTCTCTTCCCAGCAGTGGGAAGCGTTTTGGAATCAACTTTCTGCGGAACAGCAGCAGCTGTTGCAGTTAAAACAAGCTCTCCTCAGCGATCGGGAGATTGCTCAAACACTCACCTGCACGCCCAAACAGTTACAAAAGCGCTGGACTCAAGTGCTGGAAATGGCTTGGAAAATCCGCAATTTAGACAATTAAAAATGCTTGCATTAAAAATGAATCATTTCTTGTTTCATCTTTAATGCAATAATTTTTAATTTTTAATTATTTTCTACCCCCACTGGAATTTCCCAGGAATGGAATAGGAACGGGAATCGAGCAAATGCTCTGCCTGACCAACTGCAACGACTCGTCCCGCTGCTAATATTACTAAACGATCGGCGAGTTCCAGGGCATCGGCTCGTGAATGAGTCACCAGTACAACCGGCAAGTTAAATTGACGTTGAATGGTTTTCAACTCGGTTCGGAGAGTTGCTCTCAAATCATCATCGAGGGCGCTGAAGGGTTCATCGAGAAGCAGAATTTTAGGGTAGGGAGCTAAAGCACGGGCGATCGCTACCCGTTGAGCTTGTCCGCCAGAAATCTGCTGCACGGGTTGATGTACCAGATCCTCAAGTTCTAACAACTTTACCAATTCATTAACGCGCTGCTGCCGCCGGTGCCGTTGCCAGCGGTTGAGAGCAAAGCCAATATTTTCCGCTACGTTCAAATGCCCAAATAAGGCGCAGTTTTGGAAGACATAACCGACATTTCGCCGGTGCGCTGGCAAGTTCAGACGCTCTTTAGTATCCAGGAAGATTGTTCCCGCCACTTCAATCCGACCCCAGTCCGGATGCAACAACCCTGCGATCGCTTGTAATGTCGAACTCTTGCCACAGCCAGACGGCCCAAATAGAACGGTTAAGCCGCCAGAAACTTCAAACTGAATATTTAGGTGAAACTGCCCGCCAATGGTCGCCGACTTGGGCAGAAAATTTTTGCCAAACGCGACTTTCAGCATGGAATGCACATAGAATACCCCAACGCAATTCCTGTTTAGTTTTGCTAGGGTATATGTTAACAATTGTCAACGAACGCGCACGGCTACTCGGCGGTTATGGCGATCAATCTTGCTCAATCTTCTGCTTCACCCCAGCCACCAGCCCAGAATACAACAGCGCTCAAGCACGTTTTTGAGACGATTCGGGCTGATAGTTGTCCGCACTCCTACAACTTTCATATGCACACCGTCTACTCGGATGGTCGTTTGGCACCGAGGGCGTTGATGGAACAGGCGATCGCTATTGGTCTTAAAGGGCTGGCGATCGCTGACCACCATACGATTGACGGTTTCAAAGAAGCTCAATACTGGCTGCAACACACCTACAAAAATCCCCATTCCGCCCACCTACCCCACCTGTGGATCGGCACCGAAATCACCTCTAGCTTGCTGAACACAGAAGTCCACATCCTTTGCTATGCTTTCGATCCAGAACACTCGGCGATGAAGCTATATCTGAAAGGCTCTGCACCCCAAGGAAGCGATGCTGACGCCGCCAATGTGATTGCCGTCGTCCATCAGGCGGGTGGTTTGGCAGTCTTGGCTCATCCAGCCCGCTACCGCCTTCCCGCTGCCAAACTTATCCCTGCCGCCGCTGAGTTAGGCATTGACGGCGTTGAAACCTACTACGCCTACAACAACCCTAGCCCTTGGCAACCCAGTCCTAGGGAAACGATGGAGGTGGAACAGCTAGCTGCCACCTATGGTTTGTTCAGCACCTGCGGCACCGATACCCACGGCTTAAATTTGCTCCAACGCCTGTAACACCCCCAACCCCTCTGGGCAAGCTCCAGAGGGAAGCTGGAGCCGCTGGCAAGGCGATCGCGCGGCGGTGATATGACTTTTTTTAATCGACGGCTAGCAATGAGATGATTGTAGACAGTTCGGGAGAAACCCGCTGACTCAGATTTAGTTGATTCACTACTGTGTTGAAGGAGTCGCCCTGCTGCAAGCGATCGCGCATCTCCTCCACTTCACCCCAGGTTAAATCGCTTTCGACATAGGCTTTAGCTACTGCAATCACTAAGTCTGAGTATTCATTGCCCTCAGCTTTGGTCATCATATTGTGCTGAATATTCAGAGTTTGGTCAAAGCGGTGATACCAGCACTTGGGTTGATGCGGGAGTAAGGCTTCAAACAAAGCTTTATGTTCTTCGTTACCAACTGCGCGATCGCTTTCACTCGACACAATTAACATGGGCGCGGCGTAACTCATTTCCGCCCGATCGAAGATATCTCTTCCCATGTCTAAAAATACTCGCAACGTTGGCATGAGAAAGCCGTCATAGCCAAAATGTGCGACTCCCGGTTCAGTCTTCCACTCAAAGTAAATATTAAATATCCGCACAAACAGATCCACTACCTTATTGCTGCCACTCAAATAAGGGGCAAACAGCAAAGCCCGATAAATTTGTACGGCGCGTTCTAGGGATAGCCAAGCTGCCAAAGTGCTGCCACCAGAAAGCCCTCCCACTACCACTTTTCTTCCCAAAGCTTGAGCTTGTTGTAGCCAGTAAAGCCCAAACTGTTGATAAACTTCCTGTTCTTCGGGAAGCGGAGGGGGGTTATCTCCATCCCAATTGCCTGCGATGCCATGCCCCGGCAGCAAAGGAATCAAGACGTTGTAACCTGCTTTAAAGAAAGCTTCTCCTATCGGCACAAACTGTTCTGGAGTGGCAGTAAACCCATGAAAGAATAGACACACTTTGTCCGTAGGATTAGAGTAAAGAAAAAACCGAGAGCCGCGAGTTTCATCCATCAGCGGTAGCGCATCTTCACGGGCTTTTGTCTCTCGCACCAATGCTGCGGTAAAGGTGGAATAGTTGAACATTTTTATCTGAATCGTTTTTGGATGGGAAGCCCGAATTCAATGCGGCGCAGCACATCTATAGCAGTCCTAAATGATTCGTGAAGGCGCGATCCCCGACTTCGTAAGAGTTGTCGGGGATCTGAGGCGCTGGCATCTCACAAATAAAATAGGATTGCTATACATCTATTTAGATTAACAGTCACAAGGACTCTGTGAATCCTTCAGTTACAAAAACAGTTCGTAGGGAATGGAAAACGCTCTTGAAACCCAACATCTGCATGGGTTACGCTATCGCTAACCACTACTACAAATAATTAATCCCACCTACTTAGGCTGATTTTCTCAAACGAATGGGTGGCACCCGCAGCTGCAATTTTTGATTTTACAATTGCACACTTAATTAATCGCTTTTCGCTTCTATCTAAAGGAATATAATGTTACTGGCAGCTAAACAAAAGCCGCTCATTGCGGAGCGGCTTTTATGGGTGAGAATCAGCAAAAATTGGCAACTTTTATGGTAATATTCCACTTTGAATGACCATCAGAACGGTGACACTAACGCTCATTAATACTAAAAGAATTCCCAGAGAAATTGATTGACCCAAATGAGGCGTTTGTGAAACTTTCATCTTTTTTCTTTGAATTTATGAATTGTATTTAATGAAGATACCAGCAACCTCAAGGGATCAATGTAAAAAAGACGAGTTTCTTTAATAAACGCAATATTTCTTAAGAATCGTCAGGGCGATCGCTCATAAAGACAAGCACAGATCCAGATAGCAAAAGATGTAAGGGCACGCGCTAAGCCCATGCCCTAAAAGCTGTGAGAGTGAGGATTACCGAGTCAAACCGTGTTCAAGGGCATAGCGCACTAACTCGGTGCGGCTATTTGTCCCTGTCTTGCTAAATAAGCGGCTGACGTACTTCTCAACGTTGCGGACACTGGTTTCCAGGCGTCGGGCAATTTCTTTATTCATCAATCCTTGCGCTACCAAGTCTAAGACACTTTGCTCTCGTGGCGTTAAGTCTATGCGGATATGGGAAGGCGACTGGGGGATTCGATTGGTATCTTCTAACATCCCCCGGATGGCAGCAATCTGTTGCTTGATGTCCTCAATATCGTTACCGCCGGTGGTGTTAGTTGTGGTGGTGCGACGTTCCAGTAAGTTTTTGACAATTGCCTCCAATTCCTCCGGATCGAAGGGCTTCGGGAGATAAGCATCGCAACCCGCTTGATAGCCTTGGATGCGATCGCTTGTCATGCCTCTAGCAGTTAAAAATACCACTGGTAAATTTTTGAAGCGAGGATCTTCCCGCAGCTGCTTGAGGAACTGATACCCATCCACCTTGGGCATCATCACATCTGAAATCACTAAGTCCGGCTGGTTCTTCTGCAACATCTGCCATGCGTCACCAGCGTTACTGGCAACCTGAACGGTAAAACCACTGTCTTGCAGATATTCTTTGACTGCTTCGCGCAGTCCCGGTTCGTCGTCTACCAGTAACAATTTTCCTGTCATTTATCTTTCCTTGCCGCTACGTTTTTTTAACAGTGTTTTCTTAACAGCTGTGTTGGCATCTGTGTTCCCTTGCTGCTGGTTTTTTTTAATGTAGCGAACTTTTTTAACCTCTCTTTGTTGGGACTTCTGGACTATTCAAATGCAACCATCAATAATATAATTTAACGCGCTCAAATTGTCTATTTCTATTTGACAGCTGTGCTTCCCCTTGCCCACTAGGTTACGAGAAGGGAAAAGGCGCTGCGATCGCTACCGACTCAGTCTGTTCGGTAAAGCAAGCGATCGCAGACCTTTATTGACAGGACTTATGCAAAGCTTATACATATAGAGTTTTTTCGGGTTCAATCCCCCTGTGGTTGCCGGTGGCAGATGCGGTGATGTGCGGCGAGTCCTGATTGATTAAAAACTAAAAGTTGGCATTTTATTGAATAATTTCGACTTCCGTTCCTTTTTTCACAACTTGATATAACTCTTCAACATCTCGATTTTTTAGAGAAATACAGCCTAATGTCCAGTTTGAGCGCTTTTCTATCAAAAAATCTTGCCGATCGGGGACGCCGTGAATTCCTACCTGTCCCCCGATTGAATCAAGCCAATTTATTTTCCCGTTTCCCTTGGCTTTGATATGTTTTCTCCAAGAATCTTTGGTTGGGTAATCCAGCCAGAGAAACTTTGACCACGTAGGATGCGTATAGAGGTCTTTTATCTTGAATATGCCTTCTGGAGTCCTGCCATCCCCTTCTTTGAGCTTATCATCCACTGAGTTGAAGCCCAAAACCACTGGATAAGACTTTAGGGGCTTTTTATCGTAATAAACTGTCAGTCTGTACCTAGATTTCTCAATGAGTATAGAGACTTTATTCTTGTCTATTTCTGGAGAATCTACTAGCTGTGTAAGCTGATGCGTATAGTTTAAAAGCCCCTTTCCTGCAACTTTAGGATGTAAATGATTTGCAGAACGATTATCAGAACAATTATTCCAGCAAAAGACGTGCAGAAGATAGGGCAGCGGTACAGCATAACCCAGACGAATGAGTTGGATGTATAGGCAAAAAATCCCGGATAGGAAAACAGAAAAAATTAAAAACTGTCTTCTTCTATTCCCCTGTTTTCTGCTGCTGCCCATTGTGGATGTAGTTGGAGCAATTCAAACCTTTGGTGGACGCCCAGCTTGTGCGGTTTTTGACACCAAAGGAGGATTGACAACGGCTATTTTAACTAACGAAGTACAAGACACAACAAAGCCAAGATCCCGTTAATCAGATAAAAGGCGGCAACTACTTGGGTTTCACTCCAGCCACTCAGTTCTAGATGGTGGTGAATCGGTGCCATTTTAAATAAACGCTTGCCGATGCCATCTGGACCTTTGGTGGCTTTATAGTAGCCTATCTGCGCCATTACTGAGAGCGATTCCACGAAGAAAATACCGCTGAGGATAAACAGCGCCCAGAGATTGTTAGTCAGAAGCCCTACTGCTGTCAGTGCGCCTCCCAGTGCCATAGAACCCGTATCGCCCATAAAGACGCGGGCTTTGTTACGGTTGTGAACCAAAAAGCCCAGGTAGCTGCCACTCATGCAGGCACAAAAAATCATCAAACTTGGCGACGCGGGAGCAACAATGGCACCGAGTCCCAAAAGAGCTAAAGCGCCTGTTCCCGCCGCCAGTCCATCCACTCCATCCGTGAGGTTTGTCGCATTACTTTCCGCCACTAGCACAAATACTGCCAAAGGCCAGAACAGCAACCCCAAAGGAATAGCTAAACCAAAAGGCAAGGCAATCGTGGTGATACTTGCTGGTTGATTCCAGACAAGCCATAGAGAAAACAGAACCCCCACCCCAATCTGCAAAATGAGTTTCATCCGGGGCGAGATGCCTTTATTAGACCGGCGTCTAATGACTTGCCAATCGTCAACCCAGCCAATCGCACCGTAGGCTAAAGTTACGATTGATACGGCAATTACGGGAAACAGTCCTTGTATCCCTACAGTCAATCCAGACCACACCAAGGCGGCGACTACCCCGACTGGCACAAAAAACACCCCGCCCATTGTCGGAGTGCCTGCTTTTTGTAAATGCGCTTGGGGGCCATCCTCCCGAATAAATTGACCCGCTTTTAGGGCTTGCAGGAAGGGGACTGCCCAATATCCTAAAAGAGCTGTCACCAGGGCGCAAAGCCACAGGGGCAAGGTCATAGAGATGCCCACGGCTGGGAAGACACCTGCTTGCAGATCGAATAATATCGTCCCTAGGGAAAGCCCAACTGCCAGTAACGCTAGCAGGCTAGTTCCTGAGGGGTTGAACGACCGACCAGAAAATAATTTAGCGTCCACAAATTTTTCGTTCACTTCTCACACCAGAATTCAGAATTTCAGAATCCAGAATTTACTCTGACGCCTGAGTGCTGAATTCTTCTCGTCTGACTAATCTTCGTCTACATCGGCGATTTCATCATCGTCTTCGAGGTCATCGTAAACATCATCCGGTGCCATCAGATCGGAGATTTCTGCATCACCATCGCGGAAACTATCTTCAGCTTGAACATCTCGCGGCAACAGGCGTCCTGTGGATTCTAGCCAGTCGAGAATGG
The DNA here is from genome assembly GCF_042747725.1 of Coleofasciculus sp. H7-2. NCBI lineage: Bacteria > Bacillati > Cyanobacteriota > Cyanophyceae > Coleofasciculales > Coleofasciculaceae > Coleofasciculus > Coleofasciculus sp. H7-2. Next base: position 197,713 of record NZ_JBHZGO010000024.1, on the reverse strand, counting down.
AAGGTTCTTGTTGTAACGGAATCAGAGCAGCCAGCTGGTGACGAGGTTCTTCACGCAGAGACGGATTGTACATATTTGAGGATTCTGTTTGGGAGCTAACTAGACATATTGAGTTTACCACTCCCACCAAACGCGATCGCTGACGTGGATAATATTCTGTGTCAAGGGAGTTGTTATCAAACTTATCAACTGGGCGAGCGATCGCTGATGCCAGCTGGTGTTGGACAAAAGCTAAGCTGTTGGTAGAGAAGTCACCCAGAAGAGAGGTCTAGGAGGAAATGAGGAAAGCAGCACTGTTGGAAGCGATCGCTTGCTCTAATCGCGGACTGCTAGCAACCGAAACTGACAAAATAGCGATTCTCTCAGCGGTTTCCCGATTGGAAGACCTCAACCCCACTCCCCGTCCGGTTGAGGCAACTGACCTACTAGATGGCAATTGGCGACTACTTTACACTACCAGTCGCGGTTTATTAACCATTGACCAACTGCCATTGCTCAAACTTGGTCAAATCTATCAATGCATTCGAGCCAAAGACGCCAAAGTTTACAATATTGCTGAAGTTTATGGCTTACCCTATCTGGAAGGATTTGTCAGCGTTGCTGCCCGGTTTGAACCAATTTCCGAACGCCGCGTCTTGGTAAAATTTGAGCGATCCATTTCCGGTTTACAGCGCCTGATTAACTATCAGTCGCCTTCCGAATTTATTCGGCAAATTGAAAGCGGTCAACGATTTCCAGCTTTGGATTTTGGTATCGACAGCAGCAACCAGCAAGGTTGGCTGGATACTACCTATCTAGATGAGGATTTGCGAATAGGGCGAGGCAATGAAGGTAGTGTGTTTGTGTTAACAAAAGCTTAGGGTAATGGCTAATAGCTAAGGGTAATTATCCTTAGCTATTAGTCAGAGAAATACCTGCAAAAGAGGGATATAGCAATCCTTTTTTTACGAACCGCCAAGAACGCAGAGGACGCCAAGAAAGAGAGAGGAAGAAAGAGAATTTTAATAGTTACTTAGGATTGCTATGAATAAAGAATAGTCGCCCAAGTGAAAGTTTTTAGACATTAAAAATTAATCAAATGGAACCAACACAAGAAATTTTGTTCCGCTTGTCGCAAGGACAACTGAATCTGTTACAAAATTGTCCCCGAAAGTTTCAACAAATCTACTTAGATAAACTGAGTTCACCCACTAATCCAGAACAACTAGAACGGCAAAATTGGGGCAGCCGCTTTCACTTATTGATGCAGCAGCGAGAACTGGGATTGCCGGTAGAATCTCTGGTGCAGGAGGATGCCCAACTGCATCGTTGGGTAACGGCTTTGGTGAATGTCGCACCAGAAATTTTGATGTCCAACCCGAAAACATTCCGCCAAAGCGAACATTGTCGCACGCTGAATTTTCAGGGATATTTACTGACTGTTATCTATGATTTGTTAATTGAAGACACGCAATCTGCTCAAATTTTGGATTGGAAAACTTATCCTCAACCAAAAAATCGGCGTTGGTTAGAAAAAGATTGGCAGACTCGTTTATATCTTTATGTTTTGGCGGAAACTAGCGATTATTTGCCAGACCAAATTTCTATGACTTACTGGTTTGTCCAGTCTCAACCTCAACCACAAAGCCTCAATTTTACTTACAATGTTGCTCAACACGAGCAAACAAAAAGGGATTTAACGGGATTGTTGACGCAGCTAACCGATTATTTGCAACGTTATCAACAAGGAGAAGATTTTCCTCAAGTTCCAGAAACCGCTAATCGTTGCCCTGACTGTAACTTTGCGGTTCGGTGTCAGCGCGATCGCCACTTAGCAAATGCTTCGCATCGCACCAGTGAAGAAAATTTCTCTCATCAAGATTGGCTACCCAACTTAGCTAATATTCAGGAAGTTTCTCTGTAAAGAAATAAAAAATTAAAAGTTATGACAAATCCTGATAAAAACGATCCTGCATCCAACTACTCTTCTATCTATATCCGCGACCTAGAAATTGACGATCTTGCCCCAGTTTACCACTTGGGAGAAGCTGTATTTACTAGCAATTTGTACCCTTATTTATATCGAACCTGGGATGAATGGGAGGTGATTGGGCTTTACAACACCGATCCAGAATACTGTCTGGTTGCTGAAATCGACGAACAACTGGCAGGGTTCATTTTGGGAACCGTTATCAGCAAGGCATCCTGGACTTATGGATACATTATTTGGCTGGGTGTTAATCCTAATTTTCAGCGTCGAGGCGTCGGGGACAAGCTAGTTGACAAGCTGGTAGAACGGATGATTGAAGACGGGGTGCGGTTCATGCTGGTGGATACCGATCCCGTAAATATCCCAGCCGTGAAGTTTTTTAGCCGCAAAGGTTTTGGCAATACTCGCCAGCACATTTTCTTGTCGATGAATTTGAGCAAGCACGAGTATTATGGCAGGTTGATTGCCTACGAGCGTGAAAAAGCTGAGAGGGCTGCTTATAAGCGAACCCGCCGCCGTCCTTCCACACAAACCCAAGGAATTGCTGGTGAAGCAGCTACGAAGGTTATGGTGACTGACACTCCATCAACCCCTGTAGAACCTCCGAACTTCTCCGATCCCGAATGATTTTCATTAGCTACTGCTGCGGCTAAAGAAAATTGCCGCTAAGATTATCAAACCCAATAAGGCTAAGGGAACCCACAGATTGACAAGCTCGATCATCTCGGTTTTTTTAATCTTGGCAATCAACTTAATTAATTAATATTTTTTATGAAAAATGGCTAAAATGTAAAGCGAAATTTATTTTTAAGGCAACCATGACATCAAAAGACGCGGTGACATGGCTACAAGAGAGAACAGCACTGGGTGTACTATCGGCAGAAGTATTAGAAGCGATCGCGCAAGTCGTCGAAGAAAAAGTCGTACCAGTGCAAACAACCTTAGTGGTGGAGGAAACGCCCCCCGAAGGACTCTATATTCTCAAACAAGGGCAACTAGAAGGCGACCGCACCAACCAAACAGGTTTAGCCTGGGTGATTAGTTTTCTTCCCGGAGCCACCATTCACTTACAAGAGCTACTGTTAGACCAGCAGGCTCAAAGAACTATCAAGACACTCAGCGAATGCACGCTGTGGTTTATTCCCGCAGCGCAATTTCGGCAAATAGTCGCCCAATATCCCGAAATTACCCAAGCGTTCTCCCAGCAGTTGGCTCAAGAACTCGCTCAACTATCTTCTCAACTGAACTACCAACAAGAGCGTCAAACCGCCTTGCGCCCTTATCTGGTAGCAAAGGCAAAACGCGGGGTAGTGGGAAAAAGCCGCTATGCAGTGCGGCTGCGGCAGCAAATCAAAGAGGCGGCTGAGGATCGGCGTCCAGTCTTGATTTTCGGGGAACCGGGACTAGAAAAAGACAATACCGCCGCTCTGATTCACTTCGGATCTTCCTATCGGCACGAACCGATCGTTAAAGTAGACTGTAGTACGCTGCAAGCAAGTGGTGCAGAACTATTTGGTCGTGTCAGTGGCAAACCAGGGCTAATTGAATCCCTAGGGACAGGCACCTTAGTCTTCAACAACATCCAAGAACTCCCCCCAGAGTTAACGCCTAAGCTGGCTCAATTGTTAGAAACCAACACCTACACCCCCCTCAGCCGTCCGGAAGATCGACAAGCGCCAAGCCGCTCGTGTCAAGCCCGCATTATGATGATTGCGGAAAAACACCTGCCCACTATTGAGCGCCAAGTCGGTCATTTAATTAAAGTGCCGCCGCTGCGGGTGCGAAAAGCGGACATCGAAGACCAGGTAGAATACTACATTCGCCTGTTCTGTCGAGCCAAGGGGACTCGCAAACCCAAAGTCGCTCCAGAAGCTATACGCCGCTTACAAGCGTATGATTTCCCCGGCAACCTGAAAGAATTGCAAAGTCTCGTAGAACGGGCACTCGTTCAATGTGCCGGTGTGAATCTGCTCACCGAAGAAGTATTCTGGTCTGTCGAGACTCATAAAAAGCGATTTCGCGTCAATCTTTTAAATGCCTATCCCGACTTGCGGCGATTTCTCCGCAGTCCCTGGTGGCCCGACCGGATTAACTACGGCTTTACTTTGGGTGCTTTTGCGATTGTCGTCGCACTATTATTTTTGGGTCCCCAGCGTCGCTCCGAAAATGTAGCTCTAAACCTATTTTGGGCGTGGTGGTGGCCTTTGATATTGATCGGTTTTCCCTTTGTCGGACGCCTGTGGTGCGCTGTTTGTCCCTTTATGATTTATGGGGAAGTCACCCAAAAACTTTCTCAGTGGCTCTTTCCAGGGCGATCGCTGAAGCGTTGGCCTAGGCAATCTGCGGAGAAGTGGGGCGGATGGTTTTTGTTCGGGCTATTTGTCCTCATTTATCTGTGGGAAGAACTCTGGGATTTAGAAGATACTGCCTATCTCTCCGCTTGTTTGCTGTTATTAATTACTGCTGGGGCGATGATTTTCTCCGCAATTTTTGAACGGCGGTTTTGGTGTCGGTATTTATGTCCAATTGGGGGGATGAATGGACTTTTTGCCAAGCTGTCAATGACTGAACTCAGAGCGCAACAGGGTACTTGTTCGGCGGAATGCACCACCTATCAATGCTACAAAGGTGGCCCTCAAAAAGGGGAAGGCTTAGAAACCGGCGGCTGTCCGTTGTACTCTCATCCTGCTCAGTTGGAAGATAACAAAGACTGCGTTTTGTGCATGACTTGTCTCAAAGCTTGTCCGCACCGTTCGGTTGAGCTAAATTTGCGTCCCCCTGGGATTGAATTGTGGACAACTCATGTTCCCCACGATTATGAAGTGGCGCTGTTACTGTTGCTATTGAACGGTGTCTATCTCCATCGATTGCCGGAATTGCAATCAACTTTGGGCTTGAACTTAGATTTAACCCAATTTTGGCAACATTTCGGATTTTCCCTGGCAGCTTTAATCGTCCCTGCTGCTGTGCCGTTTTTAGCTTATAGCGCCATCAAACTATTTAAGGGTTCCCTAAAGCCTCGTTCGTTTGTAGAGTTGGCTTATGGATATTTGCCGCTCGTGTTGGGGGCAAATTTAGCTCACTATTTGCGGCTGGGTTTAGGGGAAGCGGGACGCATTTTGCCGCTAACAATGGCGACTTTCAGTTTTAGCGGTGAAGGGTTGCCCGTGTTGGTCGCACACCCCGCTGTGATTGAGTTTTTGCAAGGCACAACGCTAATTTTCTCACTACTGTTGACGATGCTAATAACCCAAAAAATTGCTCGTCAATCTTTCCGGGTGCTGTTGCCTCAACATCTGGGCGCGATCGCTCTTTTCGTTAGTCTTTGGGCAATTATTGTCAGGTAGTCAGCGTAGTAAATTACTCTTATAATCAGATTCCCGACTTCGTAAGAGTTGTCGGGAATCTCACTTTAGCGAATCATTTAGAATTGCTATATATGAAAGCTGGCACAAACTATGTAACTTGCAGGATTTTAAAAAACTTTTTGCCCTTATTCTCTTGTAATCGGTATCTCCAACCAATTACTTAATTCTTGCGCCAACCAATCAAGTTCTTGTGTTGTCAGATAGCCATAGAAGCGAGTTTCGCTGTCCGTACTCAATGATTGCCCGATGCGATAGCTAGAGCTGGCGTCTGTGTAATTGACCTCATCTGTAGCCCAAATTTTTAACTCTGGTGGTACCTCCATAATGCCCGCTTCAGTATCTCGACGATAGAGGCGCTTAAGGTAAGTCAATTTATAGAGGTTACGGCGACTTGCCCGAAAAACCAGTCGCCGTATTCCCCACGCTATTTGAGTTACAGTTATCGACTTTTGATCAATATAGATGTACGTGTTTACCTTGATGGCGAAAAAAGTTTGCCACAGACTGGAAATACCGCACCCCAAAAACACTAAGCTCATCACGATGAAGAACCCGCCAGCATTTAGCAAAGAGGAATATAACAGAATTAGCGAAAAGATAGTCAAACAGCAGCTAAAGAGAGATGAACAACCTATCGCTCCTGTAGTATTTTCTGGAGGTAGGTATATCTCTAGAGTTTCTGCATTCTTGCGAAGAGAAACTTTACTGTCATGAGGTTTTTGCAGGGTTAGAGGAGTTGATGTAGTCGATGAATCAACAGATTGGAGTTGCAGAAGAGAAGGCTGCTCCAATGTAGCGAGAGCTGCTTGAGCTGAACTAAATCGCTGCTTGCGGTTGGGATGCGTCATTTGCTTGAGCCATTGCACAAAGCTGGGAGCCAAATGCGTCACGGGTTCAAACTGGAGAAGCAAATCTTCTTGTAGCAAATCAGCGGGTTGTGTTCCTGTCACCAAATAGATTAATGTTGCTCCCAAACTATAGAGATCGGAAGCTGGAAAAGCACGTCCGCTAAATTGTTCGGGAGGCATATAACCATAGGTTCCAACAATCGTCATCGTCCCGATTTCTCGGACAGCCGTTTGCACAGAACCAAAATCAACCAAGTAGATATCTCCAACCTGATGAGCAGAGCGATCGCTAGTTAATAAAATATTGCTTGGCTTAATATCCCGATGAATCACCGGAGGATTGCTAGAGTGCAAGTAGCTCAATACATTCAGTAATGCTTTTGCGATTTGTGTTACCTCTTCTTCGCTAAATGTCCGTCCCCGTTTAATCCATTCCTCCAAGGAAGTTGCAGGAATGTAAGTTTGCACGAGTACAAATCCCTGACGATCGGGTAAGTGCAATTCAAAGGAATCGAGATAGCGAGGAATTGCCGGATGCGATAAAGATTTGAGTGTTTCGGCTTCTCGTTCAAACAGTTTCAAATCTTCCCAACGGAAGTCACTGTTAAAAGTGAGAATCTTAAGTACAACAAGTTCCTGGGTTTGTAAATCCTGAGCGAGTAGGGTACGCCGTCCAGCATTGTGCCCCAATTGGCATTGAATGTGATAGCGATCGCGCAGTATCTGTTCTTCTCCTAGCATAGGGAATTATTGCTCCTGCAATGTATGTAAAAACTTACTCAGCCTCACCAATGAGGGTAAAAGCCGCCCATTGTTTAGGATTGGGATATTGTTTCATTGCTGTCAACATCGCTTGACGTAAAGCAACAGCTTTGTCAGGATTTTGGTGCAAATTGCGGTAAAATTCAGTCATCAAAAAGGCAGTAGAATTATCATTAACTGCCCACAGCGATACCATGACGCTGGGGACTCCCGCAGAAATTAAAGAGCGAGATAAGCCAACCACACCATCGCCTGTAATGTCTCCGCGTCCCGTGTCGCAAGCGCTGAGAACCACTAAATCGGCGCTTAGTTTCATGTCGAAGATTTCGCCTGCGGTAAGTAAACCATCAACTACGTTGTCAGGTGTACCAGAAGGAGCAAGCGCGATCGCTCCCGGTACACCGAAGCCTTTAAAATCATGAAGTAAGCCGTGGGTAGCCAGATGAATGATGCGAGCTTTCTGCATTTTCTGCATCACTATTGTTTTGGTTGCTCTACTACCTATCAGCGCTTCAGTGTTGAATAATTTAGCAATTTGCATCGCTTCTTTTTCCGCACCAGGAAGAGGCTCTAAGTTTGCCTCCAATTTCCCAATTTTAATTTTAGGCATGGTAGGATTGCCTACTACCAGCACATCCTTGGCTGCTCTTTGACCCTTGTGCTTCTGCTTATGGGTTAAGTCTAAAACTTGAATGGCAGGCGCAGTGAGAATGGTATGCTTTTCAATTAAGTATTTGCCTTGCTCATCTTGCAGTGCGGGGAAGGGGACGAGAAACAGCGATGCTTGCGGGATAAAGATGACTCGCTCATTCGGGTCAGTGGGTAGCAAGTCTGCAATCGGTTCGATGAGTAGTTTATAAAGTTGTTGTAACTTTTTGGTTGAGTTTTCGGGTTGGGAGTTAACAACAGTTACGTCAAAGATATTGCGACCTCTAACACCGATATCATCACGACTGTTGGTAACGAGAACTAATAAGGATTGATTCAGAGATTTAAGGTCTACTTTCTTAAAAGCAATTTTACCTGTGGGTTTAATTATCCAAATGTAGAGTTTTTGTTGCCATTCTCTATGATCTTTTATTTTGAAGGCTTCATAAACAATCGAATACTGAACGAGTGTTGCGTTTTGTTTAGAAGCCACTTGCTTAATTTCTTGAATCGTTGGAGGTTTTATATCAGGTAGATTGCTAGGGTTTTCTGCTAATTTGGAATCTAATAACTCTACCAAAGCACGACCGCGACTGCGCTCGGCAATTAAGAGTGCTTTGTCAAATTTATTTTGAGCAACCAAGGCTTGTTGCAGAAAGCTATAAGAACCAGATTGTTGTTCAAAAAAAGAGATTTTTTGGTCATCTTTTAATTGTCGCGCTCGTAGAGATTCCAGAATCTCAATAGCTGCGAATAAAGTAGTTTCGGCTTGAGAATATTTACCTTGAGTATTGTAAACTCCCCCAATATTGTTGAGCGTCGCACCTTCCCCGGCTTTATCACCAATTTCAGCGCGAATGGCTAAAGCTTGTTGATAATTATCCAACGCTTGCGGGTACTGTCCCAGCTTGTCATAAGCTGCCCCAATATTGTGGAGTGCCGTCCCTTCTGCTGCCTTGTCACTCATTTCTTGAGCAATTGCTAAAGCTTGTTGAAAATACTTCAAGGCTTGTGGGTACTGTCCCAGGTTGTGGTTAACGACCCCCATATTGTTGAGCGTCGTCCCTTCTTGTGCCTGATTACCAATTTCAGTGCGAATGGCTAAAGCTTGTTGAAAATACTTCAACGCTTGCGGGTACTGTCCCTGGTTGCGGTAAACTTCTCCAATATTGTTGAGGGTTGTCCCTTCTCCCACCTTGTTACCAATTTCTTGGACAATCGCTAAGGCTTGTTGATAAGACTTCAAGGCTTGAGAGTCCTGTCCTAGGCGACCATAAACCACCCCCATATTGTTGAGGATTGTCCCTGCTGTTACCTTGTTAACAATTTCTTGAGCAATCGCTAAGGCTTGTTGATAAGGCTCCAAGGCTTGTGGGTACTGTCGCAGGCTGTCATACACTACTATCCTGTTACCAATTTCTTGGACAATCGCTAAGGCTTGCTGATAAGACTCCAAGGCTTGTGGGTACTGCCCTAGGTTGTCATAAACTACCCCCATATTGGTGAGCGTCATACCTTCTGTTGTCTTGTCACCAATTTTTTTAGTAATCGCTAAGGCTTTTTGATAAGACTCCAATGCTTGTCGGTACTCTCCCAGGGAGTTGTAAACTTGCCCAATACCATTGAGTGTCTTACCTTCTGTTACCTTGTCACTAATTTCTTGAGCAATTGCTAAAGCTTGTTGAAGATACTTCAACGCTTGTGGGTACTGTCCCAAGTTGGCGTAAGCGAACCCAATATTGTGGAGGATTGTCCCTTCTCCCTGGCGATCGCCAATTGCTTTAAAAGTGATTAAAATCTGCTCAAACGTCTCTAACGCCTCTCGAAACAGTCCTTTATTTAACTGCTGAATACCTAATTGATACAGCCGTAACGCCTCATCATCGCGTTGTTCTGTTGTCTGCGCCTGCGCCAAAACCGCATTGCTTCCCGAAGTAAGCCCCACCACTTGTAACGGACAACTCAACGAGATGAGCAAGGTTGCAGTAACAACGCTAAGGCGACGCAGATGAGGATACATAGCAGAATTCTCTATCAATGGGTTAGCGAACTGCTTATATATATCTCCCATGTTGGGGAGGTTATGTAAAAATTCACTCAACTTCTTCCCGAAGATTCCGAAGAGTGCGCTGTTCGTAAATATTTTGACAATTTCCTTGGCTCAGTTGAGGATGAAATTGCTCAACAGCCGCTTCAGATGCTTTTTTCTTTCCCTTTAAATCCGTGAGTCGCTAAGCGCTTACCTCAAAGGAGATTGACAAAGTAGCCATCTCTGAAGTGTTCATGGGTATGGCTTCTGCAACAATGCCACCCCGTTCGCCACTCAGATCGTTAAGTAAATCGCCCATCACCTCAACAGGTTCTTTCAGCTCCACCGGCCCCGATCTGACATCTTGTTCCCCTGCAAGGGATACTAATGTCTTGACAGCTCTTTCTAGAGGCTCACGGCTGACAATTACCAGCGCTTCCCCTGTTCCTGTTGCGATCGCTCTCAATTTCAGTTGTTGCGGGTCGCCAATCAGTTGCGTTTGATTGGGTCGTAATTTCATCGTCTCATTTGACGCAGGCCACTGATAGGGAAACACCACCACTAATCCCCCACTAGAGTCAATCAGTAGAGTCGTCAGATAGAGGTCGCTAGACTCGTGATTGGTAACTCGAAACTGAAATAGTTGGTTCACTGGTAACTTATTAGCATAAGTTTGTTCCGACTCCCGACGAGTATTCCTACCTCGACCTGTGAAAGTTCTAGCAAGGGTTTGATTGGGTTGTTCTACCAAGTTCATCGAAACTTCTACAGAAAGCTCCGAGGAATCGGCATTCAAAGTCTTTTTAATAATCCGAACTGCTAGCAGAGATTTGAGTTTAGCTTCCAGACGCTTAACCGCTGTCGTTACCGTTTCCCCCGGTTCGCCAAAAGATTTCGGCACCAGTTCCAGTCCTTGGGTAAATAAACCAATACTGTCGATAGATGGAAGATTTGCCACTTGCTTTTGCAGTTTTTGCTGATAATCTGCCGTCATCCGACTGAAGATGTACTGCACCCCTCCCGGATAGGGGACGTTTCCCGGTTGTGCAGGCACCGCTTCAATGCGATTAATCGCGGAGAGTTCCTGTTTAGCCGCGTTCGTCTCTCCTCCTAAAGACGGATCGAGACCAATGCTTAACTTCAAATTCGCTGGCACAACCCGACTTGATTCTTGCAGCAGCATCCCTGGTTTTAAAGACGCATTGGCTCTCTCTACCAGCTTCGCTTCTCCCCTTAAGCCGCTACGGGGAGATACCAATTCTAATTTTCCTGATGTTTGCCCTTTGTCATCGACAATTGCGAATGTGGCACCGGGTTGGAAAGCTTCTAGACTTTTAGAATCTACTCCTCCCAACCACAAAGTTGCCTTGTCGCCTTCTACTTTGGTAATTACGGCATCAGTCGGAGGGACTTGTTTATTGATGAAATAAACTGGTTTTTTCGGGTCGCCATCTGCTAAAGGTACTTGACTAGAAAGCGATTTTATGCCAGTAGTGATTTGAGCGATCGCGCTTCCCACCGTATCGGTTTTTTGCCAGAGATACTGCGTCATCAGATAAGTAAACGCACCAGCAGAAAAGCCATCGAACTCGGCATCTAAGGCTTCTTCCTCTCGTTGAGCGGAAGCCAAAATAACCCCTTTAGCGACACCTGCACAGCGCCGACGAGCGAGTTCGGCTTCGGACATTTGTAGCCGTTCCATCCAGCGTTTTTGATAAGCGATTTCTTCAGGACTAGGATTGAGTTTATCACCGGGTACGGAACGCACTCGAAAGTTACCACGAGTACCGCCGCCAGAGTAACAACTATCTAGCACGACCGTAACATTTTCTGTGTTTAAAGCCGACATCAACAGAAACAAAGTGCGCCCCATGATGTCTGGTGCGAAATCTTTTTGCCCTTGATCGGCAACAACTAAAGTGCTATTAAATTCATCATTGAATACCCGATTGGCACAACCTTGGATGGGATTCGGGTCGCGCAATCGAGAACCGTGACCGGAAAAATGGAAAACCACCACATCTCCAGGTTTAGCTTGTTTAATTAAGTGTTCTTCAAACGCTGTCAAAATATTGTTGCGAGTCGGCTGTTTGTCAGGCGATTGATTGCTCGTCAACTTGACAATATCACTGGGATTAAAACCAAAACGATGAACTAAGAGTTCTTCTTGCAAAGCGACATCTGTAACGCATCCTTCCAGGTTTCCGAGAAAGCGATCGTTGGTTGGATAATCATTAATTCCCACTAAAAGAGCGAGCTTGCGCGGGGTATTTTGCGCCAGAACTTGAGCGTAGCGATTTCCCTTGTTGATAATATCTAACTGGCTCAATGCCAAGGTGGTTATAGTTGAGCCAGCGAATTGTAAAAAATGACGGCGAGAAATATGGGACATTACTAATTTCTCCTAGTATCCTATTTGGGAATATTTAAGTAGGGGAGAAGTATACCCTTCCCAAAGGGTATGCTTCTCCCTACACGTAAATTCTGATTACTCAACGGATGCTCCTACTCAGTTTCTCCAATTAAGGTAAAAGCTGCCCATGCTCTAGGATTGTCGCGGTGTGTTTCCATCATTTTGAGCATCGCTTGGCGCAAGGATTGGGCTTTATCAAGTTTCTTTTGGTAAAGATTAGTATAAAACTCGGTCATTAATTCAGCCGTAGGAGCATCGGGGACAGACCACAGGGAGACAAGGACGCTAGGAGTACCTGCTATAAACAAAGAGCGGGATAATCCAATTACACCATCACCTGTGATGCGTCCTCTACCTGTGTTACAAGCACTCAGGACAACCAAATCTGCATTTAGTTTCAGGTTGAGGATTTCTTCGGCGGTGAGTAAGCCGCGATCACTGCTGGTGGGTGCGAGTGCTACCGCACTTTGCAAACCCTGGAAGTCATCGAATAAGCCGTGAGTGGCGAAATGTACAATTTTAGCCCCGGATATTCGTGCTAAAACGGCGGCTTTGGTGGCTTCATTACCCGTGAGCGCTTTGGTGTTCAGCAAAGGAGCAATAGTTTCAGCTTCTCGTTTTGCTCCTTTTAAGGAAGCTAGTTGTTGCGGTTTCTCCCCTATTTTAGGCGGTACGCTGGGCATGGTGGGATTACCTACGACTATGGCATCTTTGACAGCAGATTGCTTCACCTTTTCCCTTTGCTGGCGGGTTAGTTCTAGTACTTGAATTGAAGGTGCGGTCAAAATCGTGTGTTTTTCAATCAAGTATTTGCCATCTTGCTCTTGCAGTGCGGGGAAAGGTACTAAGAATAGTTCTTCTTGCGGGACAAAAATTACACGCTGATTCGGGTCAGTGGGGAGAAGGTCGGCAATAGGTACGATTAGCAGTTGATGGAGCTGCTGTAAGCTTTTGGTTTGTTCCTCTTCATTAACAGGATGCTGAACTTCGGCGACAAAAATGCTACGGTCGTCTACTCCAATGGAGTCGCGGGTTGTGGTAACAAGTTTTTCCAGAGAAGTATTTTGTTGCTGCCACAGTGGCTTTAGGTCTGCTTTGCGGAAAGTTACTTCACCTGTGGGTTTTATGACCCAGATATAGAGTTTTGAATTACGCAATTCCTGCTTGCCTTGGATTTTGAATTTTTCATTAATTATTGAATATTCAACAAGAGTTGCTTTTTGTTTTTTGGCGATTTGTTTAAGTTGGTTAATGGTGAGGGTTTCGCTTTTAGTTTCAGTCTCGCTGCTGATGCGAGAAGCTAACAACTCCACAAACGCCCTAGCACGTCCTCTTTCAGCAATTTCTAGCGCTGCATTAGTTTTATTTTGAGTAATGAGGACTTCTTGTAAATTTACATAAATGTTACGCTGCGTCTCAAAAATAGATATTTTCTCGTTATCTTTTAATCCACTTCGTAGAGATTCCAGAACTTTTATTCCCTCAATGAGGTTACTTTCTGCTAAAGCGAGATTGCCCTGTTTGTAGAGAGCATAGCCTAAATTGTTCAGTGCTACACCCTCGGTTTGACGGTCTTGAATTGAGCGTGCAATTGCCACAATCTGCTGAAAGTACTCAGTCGCTTTGGGGTAGTCTCCCAGCTCACTGTAAGCAACACCGATATTTCCCAGTGCTATACCCTCACCTTGACGGTCTTGAATTGAGCGTGCAATTGCCAAAACCTGCTGTTGGTACTCAATCGCTTTCGGGTAGTCTTGCAGCTTGCTGTAAGCAGCGCCGAGATTTCCCAGTGCTACACCCTCACCTTGACGGTCTAGAATGGCGCGTGCAATTGCCAAGTGCTGCTGGAAGTAATCAATTGCTTTTGGGTAGTCTCCTAAGTTTAGGTAAGCAGCACCGAGATTTCCCAGTGCTACACCCTCACTTTTACGCTCTTGAATTGAGCGTGCAATTGCCAAGTGCTGCTGAGAGTACTCAATTGCTTTCGGGTAGTCTCCTAGGTTCAGGTAGGCAAGACCAATACCTCCGAGTGCCCTTCCCTCAATTTGAGGGTCTTGAATTTGGCGTGCAATTGCCAAGCTCTGTTGGGAGTACTCAATTGCTTTAGTGTAGTCTCCCAAATTACGGTAGGCATCACCAAGATTTAACAGTGCCCTCCCCTCGCCTTGAGGGTCTTGAATTTGGCGTGCAATTACCAAGTGCTGCTGGAAGTACTCAATCGCTTTCGGGTAGTCTCCCTGGTTAAGATAGGCAAAACCAAGATTTCCTAATACCTGACCCTCGCTTTGAGGGTCTTGGATTTGGCGTGCAATTGGCAAGCTATGCTGGGAGTACTCAATCCCTTTTGGGTAATCTCCCAAACTAATGTAGGCAGCACCAAGATTTAACAGTGCCCTTCCCTCAATTTGGGGGTCTTTAATTTGGCGTGCAATTGCCAAGCTCTGTTGGGAGTACTCAATTACTTTCGGATAGTCCCCCAAATTCAGGTAGGCACTACCAAGATTTCCTAGTACCTGACCCTCGCTTTGAGGGTCTCCGTTGGCGCGTGCAATTGGCAAGGTCTGCTGGAAGTACTCAATCGCTTTAGCGGAGTCTCCCAACTTAAGGTAGGCAGCACCAATATTTCCTAGTATCCATCCCTCACCTTTCCCAATAAGGGCGGCAGCAAGACCGAGATTTTGTGGTATGCATCCCTTGTCTTGACCATTTTCTATCTCCTGGTCGATACTCAGTGCCTGTTGCCAAGACTGTATAGCTGCTTCAAATTGGCTGTTCTCAAATTGCTGAATGCCTTGGTTAGCGTAACTATTATTGAGATACAACAGCGCAAATCCCTCGCTTAGACGGTCTTTTATTTCCCTGGCAACTGCCAAATACTGCTGGTGATACTCAATCGCTTTCGGGTAGTCTTCCAGAGAATCGTAAGCATTACCGAGATCGCGCAACATCAATCCTTCGCCTTGACGTTCTTTTGTCTCCCGGTAAATATTCAGTGCTTGTTGCCAAGATTGTAAAGCAGCTTCAAATTGATTGGTCTGATACTGCTGCCGACCTTGGTTCCGAAGGCGGTCTGCTTCTGCTATGCGAGGATTACTCTCACTTTGCGCCACTTCTATGCTGGAGCGCACCATCGCTTCTAGCCCAAAGTCTTCAATTTCCAGCGCAACTACCAAAGACTGCTGGTAGTAATCAATTGCTTTAGGGTAATCTTTTAGAGACTTGTAGGCATAACCGATCTGGCGCAGCGTCCATCCCTCGCCTAAACGGTCTTTAATTTCCCGATAGATACTCAATGCTTGTTGCAAAGATTGTATGGCAGCTTGAAATTGACTGTTCCCAATTTGCTGACCACCTTGCAGAAACAGTCGCTTAGCTTCCGCTTTACGGGCATCTGAAGTTTGAGCCACTACAGGATATGCCGCTAATGGCACAGGGAAATTAACCCGAAAAGTCTGCGAGCCAATGAGGAGTACAGTGGTAGGTGTAATCCAGAAAAATCTTTTCAATCGCATAGCCTTAAGAGTCCAACCGCAGCATATAAGACGATTACCCGCTTGCATATATCGCATATATCTTTGAGCAAGAGGAACTTATGCAAAAACAGAAACCGTAGCCTATCGAGATGCAGAATCTTTTGGCTCATCTTCTGCACAGAAATTATGAGCTTGAAGAAGCGCGATCGCATCCATTAATTCCGCCGAGGGATTTGGCACCGAATAGAGTTCCAAGATCGCATCTGACCAGAGTTCGCGTTCGGTGAAGTAGTTCGCTTTCTCCAGCGCAATTGTCTCCCCTGATGCTCCTTTGAATCGCTCCTCCAGTGCAATCAATTCGGCTGAAATGCGATCGCGTCTTTCCGGTTCCATCACTTGAAACACAACGCTGCTTTCAATTGGGTACGGCGCTGAAGCAGACAACTTCCATACATAAGATTGTCCAGGTTGCAATGGTTTCCCATCATAGACCGCCCTCGTCTCTCCTTCAATTGGTCGATCCCACAATATTCCCTGATTTCCCTGAAGAGATAGCTCAATTCGCTTTACCGTTCCTTCTGGGATATTCCAGAGAAACATAGGGCGATCGCTCCAAATCTCTAGGATTTCCCCTTGCTTTGAATAAAGCGAATCTGAGTCTACCAGTTTCCCAGGAGCGATCGCGCAAATCGCTCCTCCTCGACTACCCCCTCCTTTCTTTTTGCGACGTAATTTCTTCCAGATATCACCCCACGATAAAGCTAGATATGTATCATTACTTTGGGTTAGTAAAGGATGCGGCTGTTGTCTATTTGCCGCTTGTATCGGGACTGAGAAAAAAGTTGTAATTAAGGCAGATATTAACAAAATAGACTTGACTCGTTTAAAATTAGCCATGAGACTTTCTCCTGAATGATAAACGAATATAATTCCAAAACAAAACTGTTGGTAAAAACCAAGGTAATAACATCGCTACCGATATATATATTTGCAATGAAGCAATGATATAAACGCTTGTAACTGCTCCTAACTTTATCACCCAGCGTTGCCGCTGATGAAGATTATCCTGTAACATCAGCGTTACACTTTTACCCAGTAATCCAGAAAGTAAAATCACCCATAAATCGGGGATAGGTATCACCAACCGCCGCGTTAATAAATGATCGAGCATATAAGCATGAGCTTCACCACCGGGAAAATTTTCCTCCTCCCAACCGCGCCAGAAACCGACAGCTAAAGGAATCACATAATTATCTTCATTTTTCCCTTCCAACCCTGCTCCTTTATACCCACCTGGAGTAATCAATACCACTTCATTCTTAAAGGTGTCCGGTACCTCCCCTTTTCCTAGGCAATCTCCCAGTAACTTACAGGCAGAAATGCGTTGGTAGGCAGATTCAGGGGGAATAGAAAAGTCAATAATTGGATGTAACCATACTTGACTAAAATTTTGAGAAAAGCGGGTAAGCGAATGAAGGCGAACTCGTTGCAAAAAAGCTATTTTCTGGTTGGGTTGGCTTATTTGATTTAAAAAGTTAATAACTGAGGAATTAAAATTTGTGCGATTTTGCAAATTTGGTTGCGGTAAATTAGGAGGTAATTCTTGATTCAACGCATACGCTATAGCTAAGAGGTAAGCAAAAGGATACATCTGTGAACTTTCGGGTTTTGCTGGCAAAAGTTCAAGATACCAAGGGAAGAACATGATATCCCCTTCCAAACTCCAATTGAGGTTGGCAATATCTTTAGTCACCCCTGAGCTAGGAGTGAATTCTCCCTCTCCAGAACTAAAGATAAACCAAGTATTTCGACTAACAGCATTACGTACAGATTGCTTGAGTTTTTGACTGTTATTCGGTTGTTTTTTATCATCTAAAATATAATCGATGCCAACGGTTTTAGCTTCTAATTCAGAAAGCCGATTCAGTAGTGCGGCTAAATAGCTATAATCGATAGGATGAATTTGTTTAATTTTATCGGCATCAGCTTTCAGTGATTCTTCATCAATTTGAATAAGTCGCACGGGTGAACTTCCTTTGGCTGGCACTTGGAAGGTGACTTGGCGATAGGCAGCCTGAAGTAAAATGCGCGGTTCTAATAATAAGCTTTGTACGGGTGGTAATAAACTCAAAAACAGGATTGCGGCTAGCCACCAAGCTTCTTTTGTCGTTGGCAACCAGCGTTTTAGAGTGTCAGAGAAACCAAAAGGTTTAATGCAAAATAGCTCGGCTTCTGGATGCCGAAATAGGGAGGGAACTAGGTAGGCAGAAGGGTAGGAAAGATGCTTTTGCTGTTGTTTAAGAAATAGACTTGCCTCCAGCAAAGCTGAATGAACATCCTTGTATTGGGTCAAGCTGGCGAGAAACTGCACCAAAAATTCTTGCGCTACCTGATTGTGAATCGGCTCCCGCATCACTACTACCTGGCTTAATCCCAAGTTAATCAAAGATTCGGCAATATTCATGCCACTACAAGAGTTGAAGATGGCAAATTGAAGTCCCCGTTTTTTCGCCTGTTTGAGTGACTCTTCAATTTCCCGAATCGAGATTGAAGTGTGAGGTGCAATGCCTAATTCTCCACCCGTCAGGACAGTTTCATTACTGTGTCCGGCAAAAAATAATATATCCCAACCTGGCTCAGATGCGATCGCTTTCTGGATCTCCATCTTGAGTGCATCAGCATCAAAAAAGCGAGCCTCTATACTATATGGGATATTCAGTTCAGCTTTTCCCTGGTTCCGTTTCCAACCAATCAACTTGATATCTGCAACATGACGAAGCGATCGCAGTGCTTCTCGGTCAGCTTCCAAATTCAAGCCAGTGTCATCCCCTAAAATCGCTAAAACCCTAGCTTTACGCCGAATCGGACAAACGGGTTCATTAAGAATATTGGCTGGAGTGCGCGCAATGCGTATTTGTTGACTAGCACCCAAATCCGTACCAATTTCCCAAATTTCCCACGGTAATCGCGCCAGTTCTAGAGGAGTGCAAGTCAGGAACACCTCAACAGTTTGATGTTCCGGTTTATGAGCCGCCTTGACAATCTCGCGGCGAATACTGACTAATTCAGGACTTAGCAACCAGTGCTGAAATTCATCCCATAGCTGAACTTCTGCATTCACCAGTTCCTGATGTCGGTCAACTGGCAGAGTGCCTTTACCGCTGATGACCTTGTGCCCTCGCAGCCGCCTATAGTAGTTGAGATAGGCGCTTTGCCACTGTTCGTAACTCCTGGTCAACGAGAGGGGATAATTCAGCTCTACAGAGAGTATCTGTCCTTTACCCCAAGACAACTCAAAGTCGCAAACGGTACCAACTTGCTTAACCCTAAGCTTAAAAACTGTTCTATCGCTCATTGAATTTTAGATTTTGGATTTTATGGAGGTCGGAGTTGCTCCGCTTCCGATGATTTTGGATGAGTCGTTAGTCATAAAATAAATTCAAACGGTGGCAATGTTTGGGCTTCTCCAGTTGCTAAAGTAATGGTCGCTAGAAATTTATCCTGATAAGTACCCGCCACCTGGGTAAAAGTATAGTCATCATTCCCATCTGATTGCAGTGTATCTTCCGCCAAAACCTCCACCAGGTCGCTCACTCGCAACGTCATGTTATCGTGAGGTTCATTACCAGGAATCGCCCTTAATATCAGCAATAACGTCCATTCATTATCATCCGGGAGAGACCAGGTAACAGCATACAGCCGCAACCGATTTCCTAGAGTTAAGTCTCGGTAAGCACAACCCGCATTTGCTGGAATCTCTAACTGATTATTGCGACTAATTTCTCTGAGAATCTCTTCTAATTCTTGAGATGGGCTTTGTTCGGTTCTGCGGAGGGAGAATGCTGCTGGCAACTCTCTCATTGGCTCAGTTACGCGCCAGGGGGACGGTGCTGGCAAGGCTTCCCAGGACATTTCTTGCCTTACTTCATCCACTTGATTGTGGAACCAGTTCCTGACATTTACCGCCTGCTGAGTCAAAATTTGGAGCAACTCTGATAGATGGTTGGTAACGGTTGCTGTATTCTCCGTTAGAGACTGGTAGAGCCATTTGAGTAAATCTGGCGTCGTCAGTACTGCTGCTCCCTGCTCCCACGTCAAGACTTGCCACAAAGGACGGTTACGCAGTTGGGGTAATAATGTTAATAGTGTCCCCTGCATTCGAGCTAGGGTAGCCTGACGATTGGTTGGGATTTCAGGTAAAGGAATTGCTGATGGATCTAAACATTGCAAATAAAGCAACAGTTCATTAGGTTCGCGATTAAACCAAGCGAGTGGGAGCTGATAAGTCCAATCAGCTTCCGGTTGTAATTGCGGTTGATAATTCATCAGTTGATCGTGACGCAAAAAACCTCTAATTGCTGCAACTTCCAACTCTTCCTCAATGCCAATAACTACATAAAAATGAGCCATAAATTCTGGTAAATCTACTGCCGCTCTGGGGATAGTCACTTCTTTATCGGTTAAGGTGATAGTAGGAATTAGACAAACTTTAAATTCTCCGACTCTCAAATTAAAAACTGCATCAATCGCATTGGCATACTGGGGTTGCAAAACTGAAGAGTATTCTCTATCTAGGGAAATTTCCGGTTCTCGTTTCCGGAGCCATTCCTCAAAACTCAATAAACTTAAAGCTTGAAGATAAATTTGCCATTTTCGATCTTCATTACCTACTTGCCTACTCAATTCTACAGCTTGGTCAAGCTGCTCTGGTTCTAAGGAAATTGTTTCTGTCAATTCTTCAAATTCGACCCAATCATCCGTCAATGTTAAGTAATTCATGCTCGTTCTTCTTTCTTGCTATTAAGATATTTACAAATAGTTGCAGCTAGTTGACTGTTCATAACTCGGTTGTGTCCGATGTGAGATTCTTTTTTCGCCTTCTCAATCTCCGTAGAAATCTCTTTATCTAAAATAAATTGGACTTTTGACTCCAAATCTTGGAGTTGCACGGGATCAATGTAACATTGAGCTAACTTTAAAACGCAAGTTCGCAAGCACAATAACGTTCGGCGTCCGATATCGCTGCGTAAGTTTTTGAGTTCCAGCAGGCGGCTCACTTGAGGCTGGTCTTTCAAACCGAGTTGGGGAGCAATTTCTTTCATGGGAACTCCCTGACAGTGAAATAAATGAAGTGCCTTGAGGAAGTTTGGCGCTTTCTGATTTTTCTGGGATTGCAAATAGGTAAAGCGAGCTTGAATTACCTGCTTAACAGACTGAGCTAAACAGGTATTAAATTGTTGGTGATAGCCTGCTAAGAACTCTGATTGCTCATTAGAATCATCCTCACTAAATGCTCTATTTCTTTCCGCAGGATTTCCGGTATCCAAAGACGTTAAACCTTTCCGAGTACGAAGGCGTCCGGCTCTAAGTAACTGAGCGAGTTCTTGCAATTCTCTTAAGATTTGTTCGGGAAATATTGTCCGAGTAGCTGACAATTGTTCAGCCATTTGACGCAATTGTAAGGCGGTTGGGTCTGGATATCGGCTTTTCTCTCCAGCTTTGCGGTGCTGCAAAAGTTGGGTGCGATAAATCTGGTGGTAGCTATCAAGTAGCTGAAGCGCTTGGTTGATTTCTGCTGGTGTCCGATCAAACTCTAATAAAACTCGCTGCAACCGTCCGGGGTTCATGTAACTAAGAATCATCCAGTCAGTAACTTGCTCAATTCTGTGTTCGAGTAAGAATCGTTTGAGGAAGCGATCGCTCTTTACCATCCTGACCGTCCAAGTCGATAATTTACTCTTATCCGGGTCAAAGGTTTGCAAAATTCGAGCGGTTACAGATAGATAGTTTGTCCGACTTTCATCCGTCTCCTGACGCGGAGAACGAAAAGTGCTATCGAGTACCAACGGCAACAGATCGATACTGGTGAAGTCATGGTTTTTGCCAAACTTCTGCTCTAGTTCTAAGCAAAATTCTTGAATTTGGTTAGAGATAAAGCAGCGCAGACACATCTCAGCCATCTGGCGGCGAGTGTCATCGTTCTGGAACCACTGCATGAGTTGGCGTTGAATTTCCCAGTCTGGCATATCCTCTCGGTCAGCGAGTCCGGAAAATTGAGTCAAGAAAAAGGCTTTTGCCGACTCAACTTCTTCAGTTCGGCACTTGCCGAAACTATCAATTCTCATCAACAGCCAGTATCTCGATGCCGTACCCATCGTTATTTCACCCAACTATGCAAAGCGACTCTGAAATTTTTCTCATACTTGCCTCGCGTAGAATAGGGATGCTGATAAAAGTCAATTGAGGCGAGTCCGGGTGAGCTGATTGAACGGCTAAAAAACGAATAAGGATAACTTTAAACAAAGCCACTCACATCTTCAAGAAATTCCCGCTTTTACCCGAACTTGACTCGGCTGCCTTTTCATCCCCATCGGCACAAGTTGCTCAGATGTTCTACCCGCTGCGGTGGTTTTTAGCCAGCTGGCGATTAGTTCTGGCTGCGTTTTTCTGGCAAAAACGCGAATCGCATGGTAACTGACTTTTTCCCGCAGACGATAGACTTCCCTAATCTGCAAATTCAAGGCGCTGGCGATCGCTTCTTGAGAATTGCCAGCAAGGTAAAGCTCCAGCCAAACAGCGGCTTCTCGACTGACATTTTCGGCTAAATAGTTGTAAAACTCCTGCTTTACGGTTGTCCGCAGGAACATTTGTTCTTCAATTGCTTGATTTTCTTGATACTGGGCAACTGCGTGGATATCGAGTAAACTTACCGGAATGTTTGTCTCATTCGGAGCCACTTCCTCAGAAACCAGTCGCACCAGTTCACCATCTGGGATCTGAGTCATCCCTCCCCGCTGGGAACGACGTAGATAGTTAAAAAATCTATAAACTAAAAGTGGCTGGTTGCGAATCGGTCTGAGACAGTATTCTTCGATGCTGCTCATCAACAGGGAGTTACCCAAGCGAGTATCTGAAGTACATTTGCCGATCCAGGCAATTTGCTGTTGAATGTAGCGATCGCGATGCAATAATTCCTGAATGACTTCTTGCAACACATCGACAACCGCTGAAGAGCGATCGCGCGACAGCGCCACCCAGATCCGAATTTTATTCCTCAGCAATACTAAACTCCCCAACCGAGTCGTCAAGTTGCAATAAGCACGCTCTGTTCCCACGCCTAAGTAGCGTTGCCGTAAAATGCGATAGCGATAATCCATCGCTTGCAAGGCAATTGCCCTCTGAGGGGCGTTAAACGTTTTAAAACGCTCTACGTCCTCTCCCACCAGCCAGCGAGCAATACTTTCATGGGTTGCGGCGCTATAGCCAGGACAATCAGATGCCAGCTGCTTCGCCACCTCAGTTGGAGACAGCACAACGGTTAGAAATCTTTTCATTTCAATAGCCGAGAATGTGTGTTCTACTGGGCTATATCTTCAGTCAGGCTGAGGTTATGTATTTTTGATCCGGTTTATCCGGGAGCATAAACCCTTCCGATCAACCCTGACAGGAATGACACTGACTGAACGAGAATTCAATTCTATTCTTTGGTTGGGTTGAGGTCACTCAACCCAACCAAAACAAGGAAATCGTTGGGTTGAGGTCACTCAACCCAACTACAAGTCTTAAGTCAGTGCCATTCCAAAAGCAAATAGGGGCAGGATTGTCCCGCCCCTAGAATCATTGATTGAGTCTGGAGTTTATTTAATTCCAGAAGCTGCTAATAATCCATAGCATCACTAGCCTTGTCAACAGCCCGCTGGGCACCACTCACAGCTTTATCCGCTGTGCGCTTGGCACTCTCAACTACATTTCTGCCTGCATCTTTAGTATTTTCCTGGACATTATCAGCTGCCCGCTGCGTTCCTTTACCCAGGTCTTTGGTTGCATCCTGAGTATTGCCCTTGAGATTTTCAACTCCCTGCTTTGCTCCTTTAGCAAAATCGCTAGCCGATCTTTGCGCTTTGTCGCCAATCGCTTCGGTATTTCCCTTCACGTTCTGACCGAAATCTCTGGCGTTTTCGCCCTTCTTATCCAGTATCCGCTTGGTGTTGGTTCCTAAGTCGTCGGTCTGGTCAATCACGTTGCGCTCAGCATTATCTATCAGACCTTTTGCCTTAGCTGATACGCCTGAGGTGTCTCTTCTGGGATCGGTATCGCTATAGTCGTTCATCCCGCCTTTATACTCATTGGTTAAGGCACCTTTAGGAACGTCCTCCCTGACTTGGTCGGCGGTCTTCGCTTGCGCCCCACCATTACAAGCGGTGGTAACAAATATGATCGTGGCGGACAAAAATACGGTGATGATTTTGCCCAAGTTGATTTTTTTAAACCAAGTAATGACGCTGTTCATCGAAAAAACTCCTTTTTCTGTACGAGTCAATGGTTGTTTTTGTTAGTATTGCCATCTGATATTTTCGACTGGCAATCAATCGAAAATCTCAAACCTCAATTATTTGCTTACTTGTGCAAAGTGGGATTGCTTTGCAGTTCGGGTCTCTGACCGGCTTCATCTGATTTATCTTTGATGAAGCTGGAAGCATCTTTGAACTCTTCGCCGACCTTCTCCAGTCGATTTCCGACTCGCTCTCCAATATCGGAATTGCGCTGATTGAGTCCACCTGGTTTAGGCTGGGTGAAGTCATCGGAGGTTTTGATTGGTAGTTCTCTCTCTTTTTCCAATCGCCCCTGTGGTGTCTCAGCACCTGGGTAAAGGATTTCAGAATTACTGGTAGCAATTAACTGATTGGAGAGGATCTGCAAGTCAGCGCGATCGCGTGGATTCGCTGTTTTGCTGATGTTAGGATCGGTGGACATTTTGTAATTCGTGTAGCCATCTCCACCATTCTTGTGGGGATTGTTGTTACCTCCCATTTGCACGGGGGGGTTTTGTGGACGCGCCCCTAAAGAATCGCCATTATTACAAGCGGTGGTAACAATTAGCAACACGCCTGCCAAAAAAACGGTCAATATTTGACCTAACCGTAGTTTTTTAAAGAAAGCAGTTAAGTGTTTCACACACTACTCCCAAGATTTTTCCGAACTGTTATAAACAATACAAAAGCTACGGTGTTCGATCCTCTAGCGCAGGTCACATTCTGGTTGCAACTAAAAGCCACCTCTCTCTAACCGTAGAGAGATTCACAAAAAATCAGCGAAACTACGGTTATATCGGTTTGTTCATGACCATGCCAGTTAAAAACAGCGCTCAGCCTAGAACTTGACTGATTTTTCTCGATCTTTCAGCATCTGATGAGTATGGGCATCGATCGGGTCCAAGCGCGATCGCCCACATCAAACTTGCCTCACCATCAGGTAGCGGATCGTTATCCGTATCCCAGACGTGCCAAGTTTTGCCTACTCACATCTTGCACTAAGCCCTCACAATGGAATTCTGGGGCGATTGCATTCCCAGTCCGCCTACCTTGGCTCACCGCCAATCAAGGTTTTTGTAACCTGCGTAGGGGGCAGGTGCGAGTTTGTCAAGCTGCGGTTTCAACCGCCCGGAGCAAGATGTGATTAGACCAACTAAGCTTCAAAGTTTGACTTGGGAAATTGTTCGCTAATGCCTGCAAAGTGTAGAAATAGAAGAGCGATCGCTCCCTCTGGCAAAAGTTACAGACTCGCTACCGTTCTCGCTCCGGTATTCTCATACTCTAGGATGAGGTATTTGCCTCAACTAGCTTCCCAGTGTGAAAGGTCATGAAAAAAATTTGGTCATCCCTGAAGCCGTACTTGCGCTGGGTTATTCTCGGCGGGACGCTATTTTTTTTGGCAAAAGCTCTCAAAGACAACTGGCGGGAAGTCGCAGCCATCCGAATGACTGGTGCGGGATGGACTTTTCTCGCGATCGCCTTTTTGATTACTTTACTGGCTCATACTTGGTCTGGATTCGTCTGGAGCTGGATTTTGCAATCATTCCGGCAACCCGTTCAGCCTCGATGGGCGCTCCAGGTTTACCTCAAAACCAACCTTGCCAAATATTTACCAGGGAATGTCTGGCACTACTATGGGCGCATCGTGGCGGTGACATCGCACGGGGGTTCTTTCGGTGCCGCGACTCTCAGCGTGTTACTCGAACCCCTGCTGATGGCAGCAGCAGCTTTATTAGTTGCCTTGGCAGGTAGCCAGTTGGGTTGGGCAGGTGCCCCGCAGAATACCCAGACGAGAACCTTACAACTTCTTGGTTTGGGTGTGGTTTTGTTGAGCGTTCATCCCCGAATTTTGAACCCGCTGATCCAGTTGGCGAGTAAGTTGAAGGGAAAGAAGGCAAGAGGCGCAGGGGCGCAGGGGCGCGGGAGAGAAGAAAATGCTACTGCTTCTGCTTCTCAACCCCTCACAGAAGCTACAGAAGCTTCTTTTCGACTTGAGCGCTATCCCCTATTACCTTTATTGGGAGAAATTGGCTTTTTGTTACTGCGTGGCGCGGGATTTTTGTTTGCCATGCTGGCGCTGACGCCAGTGCATCCGAATCAGATACCGATGCTGCTGAGTGGGTTTAGTTTGTCATGGCTGTTGGGTTTGATTGTTCCCGGCGCACCAGGGGGAATCGGGGTATTTGAAGCCACAGCGATCGCCCTATTCGGTCAACATTTTTCTGCCGCCATTCTCCTGGGCGTCGTCGCCCTATTCCGGTTGGTGAGTATTTTAGCGGAAGCCGCCGCTGCTGGATTGGCAACTTTGAGCGAACTGAAGGATAAATAAAACTAATCCTCTGCGAGTCCTGGCTCCGACATCACCTCTGCGATCGCAGAGGTTGCAGCTTTTATATCGCTATCCAACTTCAGTTGAGAAAAAACCCGATACATCTGTGTCGTCCCGTGAGGCAGCTTCTTCGTTCCATTTTCGTTCATCTTGATCAAATTGTATTGAACGTTTTCAGCATAGATAGCAAAGGTTATATGAAAGATTTCAAAGAAATTCACTACCCACTTGCAATCCTCTTCCGAACAGTGCATATAGTATTTGATTAACTCAGCAATGCAAGTTTCTAAATGGGTGCGAACATTTTTACAAATTAATAGAATTTTCAGCAGTACGATTACTAAAGTCAACGGATGCCCTTGCGACATCAATAAAATAAATAGAGGCGAAGGTTCCCGATGATTTTCCGTCGTTAAATATTCTATCGTCCGATTACAGGTTCTTAACAACAGGGCATCATCTAGAGTTTCTTCATGATGATTTTCATATACATTATCTAGCTTTTCCGCTAATTTTGTTTTCAATACCTCTACAAATTTTATATTTTCTACTGAAAAAATTAAATATTTTTGTAGACTGTGCTTAAAATTTTTGTAGGGAAGTTCCTGAGTTTGTTGGAGAAAAATATTTGCCAGATTTGTATAACTAAACGGCCCCCGTTTCGCAACAATCGTCTTGATCAGACGCAGCACCTCGTCCCCCAAACCAGTCGGGTTTTTAGGCAAAATTTCTCTAGGCATCGCCGATTGCGATCGCGCGGTATACATTGCCAGGTCAAACTTGAAGCGATCTTTCAGTTCTTGCGACAATGCTCTGGCAGCTTCCCGCTGTTCGACGGGGTTTTTGAGATTCGCATATTGAGGAACTAACAGATAAGAATTATAACGATGACTCCAATGAATTGTTTCATGTTCTTCGTATCTAGCGGCAAATATTTTTAAATCTTGATAATCTTGACTTTTAATAAAATTTACCAGCCAAAGTCTCAGCTTACTTAAACTTGGAGACAGAGTTGACTTGCTAATATTTAAATCGCCAAATACTAGAACTAATTCTTTAATTGCGTTATAGCTTCGGGTCGTTTCCCAATTATTGATCAGAATATAACAAGAGCGCTTTAGAGTGTTTTTAAATTCTTCTTCGTTATTCGCAAAGATAATGTCAGAAAGCACTTTTACCGCGTTGGTATTAACAGCGTTAGGACTGTAATAAATAAATAACTGCTTAAATTCTTGCAGAACGGCTTCTGGAGGCGATTGCTGAACAATGTCCACCAAAAAACGATAGATCATATCTCGATCTGGCTGGTTTGAGATGACGCGAGCCTCAGTCTGATATCCATCTGATAGAATGTCCCTGACCATTCCAGTAATTAGGACTATTGAGTCCTTCCTTAGAGTGCGAAAAGAGAAAGTAGATGGCACCCAGCGTCAATGCTAATTGCAGTGTATCGTACTTGACTTGACTGCCCATAGCAATCCTTGAAAATACATCCGCTTAGGGAACTTGCTCTCAACCGCTAGGGATCTTCTGATTCAGACCGGAGACGGTTAATTTGTTCTTGCAATTCCTCAATTTGACGCTGTAGCGCCTCCACCTCATTAACGGCTGTTTCTGATGGGACATTCACCGCGCCCTGTGCAGAGGAACGTTGGTAATTGCCCCGACGAATCTGACGATATTCCTCTGAGTTTGCCCACTCCTGCAAGTGGTGAAGGCGATCGACCGTAAAGGGATGGGTCGTAAACAAACCTTGAGTAAAGTTATTGTAAAGTAAGAACTTGTAGACTTGATTCAACCCGTCTTCGTCCAATTCCTGATATTTTTGCGATTGACGAATAAATTCATCTAAATTCACTTCATTGGCATAACGGGCACTGCCGCCAGCAAATTTCATCATTAAGTGCATCACCGGATTCAGGTCGTCTGTCACCAGGAAAGCGGCTCGATCTGCTGAGAATTCCGCTTTACGGCTCCATTCAATAAACGCCAAAATCAACCCGGTACCGATCAAAGTGCTGAAGCCAAAGGTCGCATTCCCGATAAAATTGACGGCTTGCAAAGCCCAAATCGCCATCTGACGTAAGGTCGTGTGACCGCATTTAATATGTCCTAATTCATGTGCAATGACTGCCCGAAGTTCCGCTTCGTTGAGCAGGTCTAAAAGTCCAGAGTTCAGGATTACATAAGGGCGTTCTTGTCCGAGGGCGCTGGCATTCACCCAAGGAGCTTGGGAAACGAAAAGCGTTGGCTCTGGGTAAACGTCCAGATCGCGCAAGCATTCCCGGAAGATTCCATAGATGCTAGCATACTGACGCGGCCCGACCTGAATGCTATTGCCCATGTGGTAGACAAACTGGGGACGCTCGGAGACAAATTCCACAAATTTACGGGCAGCCATATCAAATCCAGGCACGCTGCGTAAGGCTTGCTCGGCTTGTCGGTCGAGGGGATGTCTAAAAGCTTCACTGGAAATTCCGGTATAAGTAGGCATATTGATGAGCCTTATACAGCGTTCTACTGAACTATTAAAGCCTAGAAATACAACGATCGGCTTTTGATCTACATACAATCTACATACATTAGATGGATGCGCGATCGCCCGTGTCGTCAAACTGCCACAGAAACTGCTTGATTTAAGCAAGTAACCAACCTACGTCTGAGAAAACTTGACACGGCGGCAGTTATAGGAGTCAAAATAACTTCAAAAACTGATTCTCATGTGAATTCTGGGATTGAGCTTTGCTTCTATCGGTTGCCCCCCTTGTAAATGTTGTTCAACGATCATCTGGACATCGCTGGGTTGAACTCGGCAGTACCAAGTTTCTTCGGGGACAATTCGCACCGTAGGACCACAGCTGCACTGTCCCTGGCAACCGCTACCCGTTACCATTACTCCGGGAATTTCAGCACTCTCAAAAGCGGCAAGTACGTCTGCGCTTCCATTTGCCAGACAGGAACGGTACTGGCAAACTATGACGCAACGCCGATCTTGCTCCAAACACTTTTCTTGCGAACCAGTTTCCACTTTTGAGTCCAGCACAACAGTATAAATTCCTATCATAATAATACGGGAGCGTGAGAACCCCTACGATTTATCGAGGGGATGAAACGCGACGGAAGCGGGTTTTAACCCGTAGTATCTCTTATTTCCCTCGTTGATTTTCGATGTACTTTTTAACTACCTCAGTACTGACTTGACCTGTTGACGCTACAAAATAGGTCGGTGTCCACTTCATCGGGTAGTTTTTTTAATTCTGGAAATTCTTTTCTTAAATGATGCGATGCTCGACCTTTGACCCATTTAGCAATTTGAGATGGCGCTTCATCGGTGGGAGTGTTCAAAAATAAATGTACATGGTCTGGCATTATCTCTAAGGCGATTAACTTCCAGTTATGCTCTGTTACCAAATCAAAAATAATTTCTTGGAGACGTTTTGCCACGTCTTTGACCAACACAGGTCTACGACGCTTAGGTACAAACACAAAATGATAATTAATGGAAGATACGGAATTCTCGGTACGCCTGTACTCATAATCTTTTCCTGAAATTTTAGCCATATTTTTACAGATTTTCTTTTTTTTATATGTAGTAGCAATTATAATAAACAACAAAAGGTGATGCAAGTTGTACAGAACAGTACCAGTTAAAGCAAGGTTTACAGACGAAGAGAAGTTGTTTTGGGTTGACCAGTGTGAACAAGCTAACAGCTTAATTAATTGCGCGATTTACGCAGCTAAACAAAGCCATTACGAGATGTTGCAAGAGTCTAATGACGCTTTTTCTACTTATTGGCGTGGAGATGAACTGCACTACGGATGGAAAACTTATCGGTGTAATAGTACTTACCCGGAATTAGACAAAATTCTCAAGGACAATCCTCATTACAAAGCAATGGCAGCCCAGTCTGCACAGCAAACGTTGAAATCAGTAGGAGAGGCGATATCTAGTTACAACGGTTTGGTCAAAGCTTATTACCGTGGTGACGTTGATAGACCATCGTTACCCAAGTACAGAAAACGTGGTGGACTTGCTGCTGTCACATTTCCAAGACAAGCTTTGACCTATAAAAACGATTGTTTTTATCCATCAATTAGCAAGGAAACTAAACCACACCTGCTGACTGAAATAACCTTGCAATTACCTGATTTTATTAATCCTGATTGGGTAAAAGAAGTCACGATACGACCTAATTACGGAGAATTCTGGGTTGATTGGGTTATTGATGACGGCAAACAACCAATTGGGTGTAATCCAAACCTGGATTACACCCAAGCTTGGAGCTTTGACCACGGTGGAACAAATTGGTTAACAGGAGTTTCAACTTGTGGTAAAAGTTTGATTATTGATGGTCGTAAGCTAAAGGCAATGAACCAAGGTTATTGTCGCTTGATTGCTAAGTACAAGCAAGGAAAATCAGAGTTCTACTGGGATTCCAATCTTGACCGAGTGCAGCTTAAGCGCAATAACCAAATGCGTGATGCCATTAATAAAGCAGCACGATTCATTGTTAATCGATGTCTTAATGATGGCATTGGAAATATTGTTATTGGTTGGAACGATGGGCAGAAGAATGGTTCCAATATGGGCAAACGCGGGAACCAGAATTTTGTTGTAATCCCTACGGGTCGTCTGATTGAGAGATTAAAACAACTTGCAAGAGAGTACGGAATTGTTTTGACGATTACAGAGGAGGCGTATACTTCAAAAGCATCTTACCTTGATGGCGACAGCCTCCACAAACATGGTGAAAAACCCAACGGATGGAAACCGTCAGGAAGAAGGGTAAAGCGCGGAATGTACAAAAGTCGTGATGGCTTCATTATCAATGCAGATTGCAATGGTAGCGCCAACATCATGAGAAAAGTAGCCACACAGCTAAAGTTAAACTTAGCCGAGGTGGGTAGGGCATCTTTGACAGTGCCACAACGATATGATTTGTTTACAAGGGTTAATAAATCATATCGTAAACGTTGCGAAGTGCGGCTTCTAGCCGCACTTCGCAACATCAGTTTAGAATCCCCCTTTTTCTAAAAGGGGGAGATGTCAATGCTCTATGTTAACTTCGCCTCAGCAGACCAGGGGAAAAGTTGGCAGTGCCGGGGAGAGTCCTTTCTCAGGCAATACTCATCTATCGGGGATTTGATAGCCTTATAGATTGGAATCAGAGTATTTTTAGCAATTTGCTAGAAAGTCGCAACGCCAACCTAGGAGAATATTTGAGTGAGCTATCTCGAAACCGCTGCTGAGTTTTATAGTGAAGTGGCACAGACGCCACAAGTCGGACTTTGTTGTGTCCAAAGCAGTCCCCTGCAACTGCCAGGACTGAAAATTTCGCCTCAGATGCAGGAGATGAACTACGGTTGCGGTACCACCGTCCATGCCGCTGAACTTGCTAATGACCCGACGGTGCTGTATGTCGGTGTTGGCGGTGGTTTAGAAGCGCTGCAATTTGCTTATTTTTCTCGCCGTCCGAGTGGGGTGATTGCTGTCGATCCAGTGGCGGCGATGCGCGAGGCAGCAACTCGTAACTTAGCGATCGCTGCCCAAGAAAATTCCTGGTTTGACCCCAGTTTCGTGGAGATTCGGGAAGGCGATGCCTTCGCCCTGCCGGTGCCAGATGCCTCTGTAGATGTGGTGGCGCAGAATTGTCTATTTAATATCTTTGAACCCGCCGACCTGCATAGGGCGCTTCAAGAAGCCTTCCGGGTATTAAAACCAGGGGGTCGCCTACTGATGAGCGACCCGATTGCCACTCGTCCCATCCCACCCCATCTGCGGCAGGATGAACGGTTACGGGCGATGTGTCTGTCGGGTGCTTTAACTTACGAGCAATATACTCAGCACCTCATTGATGCTGGATTTGGGCAGGTAGAAATTCGAGCGCGGCGTCCTTACCGACTGCTAGATTGCGCTAGCTACGGGTTGCAGGAACCTTTGCTATTAGAAAGTTTGGATTCTGTTTCTTTTAAAGTGCAAATTCCTGAAGATGGTGCCTGTATTTTTACTGGCAAAACGGCGATTTACAGCGGCACCGAAGAGTTTTTTGATGACTCGAATGGGCATATCCTCCAGCGGGGTTTACCAGCAGCAGTGTGCGATAAGACGGCGCTTAAGCTTGGTGCATTCATGCCAAAAGACATCCTGATTACTGATTCAAGCTGGTACTATACGGGCGGCGGTTGCTGTTAATTGACGGATTTGCTTGGTGCTTGGATAGGATAGCTGAAGAGATTTTTCCATAAAACTTGATGGCTAAACTACCCGCGATCGCACCTCCTTCCGTTTCTTCTGGTTTTCATGCCCTGTCTGACCCCCTGCGGATTCAAGTATTGGAACTGCTCCGCGAACAAGAGCAATGCGTCTGCGAACTCTGCGAACAGTTGGGGGTCACTCAGTCTAAACTTTCCTTTCACCTAAAAACCCTCAAAGAAGCCGCCTTAGTTTGCTCCCGACAGGAAGGACGCTGGATTTACTACAGCCTGAATCTGCCCCAATTTGTTGTTTTGGAGCAGTATTTGGCAGAGTACCGTCGCTTCAGTCCGCTCTTATCAGCGCTTCCCTGCAAAGACGTGCCTTAAACTATCAATTTTTTGATCTTTCATCTACTTATCCTATTCCATCGCTACTTGACAAATCAAGTTTTTTTGAAATGATGGAATTGTACTCCTTCCGCAATGTCATTGGGGGTGAGTTTGATGAAGGCAATAACTTTTCGGTGGGCGATCGCGCTGGGTGTTCTCGCGTTGACGACCAGTTGCACAGCGCCCCTCAACTCGTCTAGTCAAGCGCAGCAACCGCCGCCGCAAGTTAAGGTGGATGGTTCTAGTACCGTTTATCCGATTACGAATGCGATCGCTGCGGAATTTCAAGCAAACCAAGCCAACAAAAACAACAACAAAAACAAAAACGCCGATATCACGGTTAGCATCTCCGGAACTGGCGGTGGATTTAAAAAGTTCTGTACTGGAGAAACAGATATTAGCAACGCCTCTCGACCGATCCTGACCGATGAGATGGAAGCCTGCAACAAAGCAGGCGTCAGATATATCGAACTTCCCGTCGCCTTTGATGCCCTTACCGTCGTCGTGAATACCCAAAATAATTGGGCAAAAGACATCACCGTGGCGGAATTGAAAAAGATGTGGGAACCAGGTGCCCAAGGGAAAATCACCCGCTGGAACCAAATTCGTGCTGAGTGGCCCGACCGACCGCTAAACCTTTATGGTGCAGATAAAGAATCTGGCACCTTTGACTACTTCACCGAAGCAACGGTAGGTACCGTCAAGGCTAGCCGCAGCGACTATACAGCCAGTGAGGATGATAACGTCCTGGTTCAGGGAGTGAGCAAAGACCCGAATGCTTTGGGTTACTTTGGTCTTGCTTATTACGAAGCCAACCCAGGTCAGTTGAAAGCTCTAGCCGTTGACAACGGCAAACAACCCGTCTTGCCTTCGCGCCAGACTGTGGAAAATGCTGATTATCAACCGCTTTCCCGACCTCTCTTCATTTACGTGAACGCCAAGTCTGCCCAAAACAACCAAGCAGTTCATGACTTTGTAGAGTTTTACCTGAAGAATGCACCGACCTTAGTCAGTAAGGTGGGCTATGTACCTTTACCAGGGGAAGGTTATCACCTAGCTTGGGTTCACTTCAATCGAGGCAAGGTCGGAACCGTCTTTGGTGGGGAGGCTCAGTTAAATCTGACGATTGGCGAGTTGTTACGCAAACAGGCGACCTTTTAGCGTTCAATGCCCACCCTGAGAAACTGTTTGAACGAGGAATTTTTTGGCAAACAATCGCTTTATTGAGTGCTGAGGATGGGCATGAAATCAGTTTTGCGGATGGCGCGTTGGGACTCAGTTTTCCAATCGTGCAAGCAACAAGCGATCGCTGAGGGAGTGGGTACATTCATCCTGGTGTTTGCCGGTACGGGTGCCGTGATGGTCAACCAAATTAGCGATGGCGCGGTGACTCATCTCGGCATCAGCTTTGTGTTTGGCGCAGTCGTCGCCGCTTTAATTTACTCCTTGGGACACATTAGCGGCGCTCACTTTAACCCAGCAGTAACGCTGGCTTTTTGGACAAGCGGCTTTTTTCCGAAACGCCAAGTATTGCCCTACATTTTGGCGCAGTCTATGGGGGCAATTGCCGCCTCAGCTTTACTCTTGATGGCTTTAGGGCGCGTTGCCAATTTGGGTGCAACTGTGCCACTAGAAGGGAATTGGCTGCAATCCCTGGTGCTAGAAACGGTTCTCACCTTTATTTTAATGTTTGTGATTTTTGGTTCCGGTCTCGATCGCCGCGCCCCGATTGGCTTTGCGGGGTTAGCGATTGGCTTGACAGTGGGGCTAGAGGCGGCGTTTATGGGGCCAATTACTGGAGCCAGTATGAATCCCGTAAGGTCATTTGGCCCCGCTTTAGTGGGCGGCATTTGGCAGCACCACTGGGTTTATTGGATTGCACCAATTTTAGGAGCGCAATTAGCCGTGTTGATCTACAGCCAACTTTCCAACGGATTTCGGGATATCAAGTAAGGGAGAAAACCTGATGAAACAAGTGATGTTTGTGTGCAAGAAAAATTCCCGGCGATCGCACATGGCAGAGGGATTTGCGAAAACACTTGGAAAAGGTAAAATTTCTGTCACCAGTTCCGGATTAGAGGCGAGTCAAATAGATCCCATCACGATTCAAGTCATGGATGAAATTGGTATTGATATTAGCGATCAAAACTCTAAGGCTTTAAGCAATTTTAATCCCGAAGACTACGATGCGGTAATTTCTCTGTGCGGCTGTGGAGTTAACTTGCCACAAGAATGGGTGCTGCGAGAAATTTTTCAAGATTGGCAACTCGACGATCCAGAAGGAGAATCTATAGACACCTTTCGCCGCGTTCGAGATCAAGTCAAAGAACGGGTGGAAAAGCTAATTTCATCCCTTAGCTAGATGTTGCTGATTTCTATGACAACTTTCGATCATCCGCCCAGAATTTTGTTTTTGTATGGCTCTTTAAGAGAGCGTTCTTACAGCCGTTTATTAGCAGAAGAATCCGCCAGAATCATCGAAGGTTTTGGTGCAGAAACCAAATTTTTTGACCCGCGTGAATTGCCGATTCACGGTAGCGTAGAAGCTGACCATCCGAAGGTTCAAGAATTGCGGAATTTAAGCTTATGGTCTGAGGGTCAAGCTTGGTCTAGTCCAGAGATGCACGGGAATATTACTGGCATTCTGAAAAACCAAATTGACTGGATTCCTTTAACATTAGGGGCAGTGAGACCGACTCAAGGCAGAACTTTGGCAGTCATGCAGGTCAGCGGCGGTTCTCAGTCTTTTAACGCCGTCAATACCATGCGAATCTTGGGACGCTGGATGCGGATGTTTACCATCCCCAATCAGTCGTCGGTTGCTAAAGCGTACAATGAGTTTAACGAAGACGGGACGATGAAGGATTCCGCTTACCGCGATCGCGTTATCGACGTAATGGAAGAACTTTACAAGTTTACGCTGCTACTCCGAGATCAAGTAGACTACCTGACAGATCGCTACAGCGAACGCAAGGAAAAAGCAGCTACTCAGCCGGGGTTATAACGACATCTGGCTTTTTAAAAACATCAATTACAGTCTGAACCTGCACCCGATCCCTCCCCATTCACCGGGAAGGAGAACCCCCTCATTCCACGATGAAGCAAAGGAATGAGGGGGTTTTTTGGAAATTTTCAATTGCAATACACAACAGCTTATACTACTTCTCAGCTTGTTCTCAACTGATACTCAGATTTCCAAGCTTTAATAATATCTAAGCTCGATACCTGAACGTTGTGATTTTAGTAAAGCAAGAATATCAAGTTACATACTTCTATCTTTTGGGCAACGCTAAGAGCCGACGCATCTTGCCGAGGGTCAATGTACTGAGCTACAGCCAATGATTAAGATAGGATGATGAGTTATCAGAGTATTGCTGTACTTCAGAACAAAAAAATTATTGCGATCGCGATCGCGCTAGGCTTGGCACTCATGCTAGCATCTACTGCGACAGCAACGACGCTTGAAGTTGTACTTGAAAATTTATTACCACAAAACAGTCTTTTTGTCACTTCCTTTTAGGAGATTAGCGGCAATTGGACTCGCTCAATCCAATTTTGAATTGTCTGCGTACTAATTTATTAGAAGGTTCTCCATAAAATGTCTGCCGCCGTTACAGTACCTAATTTTTCGCGTGCCGTTTATGCTTTCTCCGTGTTCTACAAGATGAGGTAAACAACCGTTTAGGCAGGGAATTTTTTACTGCTGACATTGTTATGACCAACGCGACCTTTGATAACCATATTTCCCTGTTTAGGACTACCCCATGATTAATCTTGAATCAACTCGTTCAACCGTAACACCCTTTAAAGAAAAAATTGGTGTTCCTTTAACTAAAAGTAAAATTAGCGTTTTACAAATCAATTTGGGGAAGCGCTGCAACCTTACCTGTACTCACTGCCATGTAGAAGCGGGGCCAAAACGAACTGAAGAACTGACCCCAGAAGTTTGTAATCAGCTGATTGAACTAATCTATAGATTTCCCCAAATCAAGATTGTTGACCTGACTGGGGGTGCCCCGGAAATGAACTATGGTTTTAAACCCCTAGTAGAGGCGGCACGGGATGCAGGTAAACAAGTAATTGTGCGGTCTAACCTCACCATCTATTTTGAAAAGGGGTTTGAGTATCTTCCAGAATACTGTGCCAAACACCAAACGAGAATTGTTGCTTCCTTGCCATGCTATTTGGAAGACAATGTTGATAAAATGCGCGGTTCTGGGGTCTATAACGACTCAATTCGGGCGCTGCAATTTTTGAATCAGCAAGGTTATGGTTTTGACCCTAACTTAATACTCGATCTGGTATACAACCCTCCAGTTCCGTCAACAGAAAAGTTTTCCTTAACCCCCAATCAGGTCAATCTAGAACAAGATTACAAAGCTTATCTAAAAGAGCATTTTGGCATTGTTTTCAACAGTTTATTCACAATTACAAATTTACCAATTGGGCGGACTAAGTTTCATTTAGAACACAAGAAATTAATCAAGCCTTATTTACACTTCTTAGAGTCAAATTTTAATGGCAGCACCCTTGAACATTTAATGTGCCGGGATGAACTTTCAATTGACTATCTGGGCAATGTCTATGATTGCGACTTTAACCAGATGGAAAATTTATCCGCTAAAGCCCGCAATGGTGAAAAGCTGACAGTTACCAAGATTTTGGAAGCTGGCAGCTTAGACATGATTGAAGAGGTACAAACTGCATCTTACTGCTATGGTTGCACTGCTGGATGTGGTTCTAGTTGTGGGGGTGCCCTGATTTGAAATCAGGAAAAATGGGATTTTCCCCGTTCTCAGCAAAGACAAAGTTTGTTACCAAAAGAGCTTTATTTTGCCCGGATTTAATCACATGAGAAGTAAGACCAGCCAAAGTGCTTGCCTGATGCCGAAACGTTACAGTCAGTGGGTCAGAGCGCTCAAAAGTCCGCGCTTTTGGATAGCGATCGCCCTCTCGATCTGTATCCTGCTCTGTATCTTTGGCCCATTGAAACTTTTGTTGGATAAATCTTTCCTGATTAGCCAGTTGGAAAGATTCGGCGGCTGGGCAGTCTGCCTGTTTATCCTGGTTTTTGCCCTGTCCAGCGCCATCGGCGTCCCTGGAATCATGTTTCCCGTTGCGGCTGGTGCCGTTTTCGGTTTGGTCTGGGGAAGCCTTTGGTCGGTCATCGGCGCAACGCTGGGGGCAATTGGCGCATTTTTGGCGTCTCGCTACCTGCTGCGCGACTGGACGGAACGCCGATTTGGTAAACATCAAGCGTTGATGCGGTTTAATCAAGCCGTGACCCGTCAGCCTCTGACTTTTGTGCTGGCAATCCGCTTTGCGCCAATCTCCCCCTTCACGGTGGTGAATTTCTTATTAGGACTCACGCCTATCAGCTGGGTGCCTTATTCAGTTGGCACGTTCATCGGAATTATTCCGGGGACGCTAGCTTACACCTGGCTGGGGGTTACGGGTGAGCAAGCTTTGCAGGGAGGCGATCGCTTGCCCTTGCTACTAGCGCTCAGTTTTTTAACCCTCCTCTCTATATTGCCTATTTTGGCTTGTAAAAAGACACAACAAATTAACTGATGAATAAATTCAACAAATTCTTGGTTTTATTTCCCCTAATTTTTGTTTTCACCGGCTGTGCGGGATACTCGCAGTCCGCTGATGCCAAGAACGAAGCGATCGCAGCGTCACTGCTGCCGGACGCTGCACGGATAAGGCCCATGTAAAACTTTGGTAACTGATTCCGTATGAGATCAACTGATAACTTCTTGCACAACTTAGGAAAATTGCTTAGCTGGGAACCTAATTAGCTCCAATCAGTTCTAAAGAGTTAGCAAGATTACGTAAATAGCAGTACGGAGAAGGTAAACTCATGAAACGGGCAATTTCTATTTCTGGCGCTTTATTAACTATTTTGAGCTTTAGTCTTCCAGCAATGGCTGCCACTACAGAGAAATTCCAGGTCAAAGGGCAAAACGCTTCTGCCTCTTTTTACCAATCTGATGACTGTAGCTCAAGCGGAGTGAGTGTTTGGGCTGCCGATAGCGTCAGCCGCAGCGCACCAGGAGCGCCGACTTCCGAGAAGGGAGCCAACGTCTCTTATTGGAACTCGAATTGGTGTACCGGCAAGTATTCCTATGGTTACGGTTACGCTCCAAATGTCACCTTTACCGCCAATAACCAGCTCAGCTCAGCTAGTTTGAAAGGCACCTTCAAAGTTGACGAATATTCATCAGAGAATCCCGACTCAACGACTGCGAAAACTGTTGATGTGGCGCTAAATTGGACGGGGACAGGCGAAACATTCCGGGGTCACAGCAGTTCCCACTATCAGTGGATGGGCGGTATGTCGCACTCTCGCTATGTTGGCTCTTATCGGACTGCGGACGTATCGGGTAGCGTCACGATGGACGGCAAAAATCTGATTGCTAATATCCCTGGCTTTGGCGATCTGAACTCGTCTAGCAGCGGCTCAATGCAAATCACCAAAAGGTAGACTGTATTTAAAGATTTGGGATTCTTCGTTTTTTCCGCCAAAATACAATAATTAGCCATCAGTTTTATGGGGAAAGCTGATGGCTGATGGCTTAGCGCTAACAACTACTTAAAAATCACTCGCTGTCGTTGTAGCCATTCACTGCATTGGGGTCTGTATCCTGTTTGGAACCCAGTAAATCCAGGCGATCCACCTTAATAACGGGTTTAGATCGGTTGGATGCCTTATTATCGCTCCAAGTCTCTATTTTCAAGGAGCCTTGTACCCCTATCAAACTGCCCTTTCTCACATAGTTCGCAGCCACTTCCGCTGTCTTCCCCCACAGTTCCAGATTAAACCAGTCAGGCTGGTCGCTATTGCGAGTTCGACGATCCACTGCCAGCGTCAGATTGCACTTAATTTTACCTGACTCGAAATACTTGACATCAGGCTCTGTACCCACACGACCTACCAAGTTCACAACATTCAGGCTCATAAAATTGATTAGTACAAATGTACTGATTACAGTGACTATACTTTAGCGAATTTAGATGGTAGGCTCAAGTTAACTTTATCCTGATTTGCTCTTCAACTACCAGAATGATGCTTGGAAATGGGATCTAGGCGCTTTCACCGGATAAATTCGTCTACCTGACTAGACTCTGGATAGAAAACGTAATAGAATCCACCTCGGTTCCATTTCCGTTAGAATTCCATCACACACAACAGCATTTCATTTTGGGGGCGTAGAAACGAGTGGGTCTTTTCAGTCGCTTTTCCTTATCCCGGGACATGGGTATCGACCTGGGCACTGCTAACACCCTGGTTTATGTATCCGGCAAAGGCATTGTTCTCCAAGAACCCTCTGTGGTTGCTATGGATATGGACACAAGAACCCCGCTAGCCGTGGGCGAAGATGCCAAAAAAATGTTGGGGAGAACTCCCGGCAATGTGGTGGCACTGCGCCCCCTGCGCGATGGTGTCATTGCAGACTTCGATGTCGCTGAGCTGATGCTTAAGCATTTTATTCGGCGAGTACACGAGGGAAGAGCTTTGGTTTCACCTCGTGTTGTCATTGGCATTCCTTCGGGTGTCACTGGCGTAGAACGACGAGCCGTTATGGAAGCAGCATCTCAGGCAGGTGCCAGGGATGTGTACTTGATAGATGAACCGGTCGCTGCCGCCATTGGGGCTGGGCTACCAGTGGCTGAGCCTACGGGCAACATGATCATTGATATTGGTGGCGGCACCACAGAAGTTGCCGTGCTTTCTTTACAAGGAACGGTTTTAAGTGAATCGGTGCGCGTGGCTGGCGACGAGCTTTCGGAAGCCATCATGCAGTACATGAAAAAAGTCCATAACTTGGTGATTGGGGAACGCACCTCTGAAGAAATCAAGATTCAGATTGGTTCTGCCTACCCCACCAGTTTTGATGAAGAAGCCATCATGGAAGTGCGGGGCTTACACCTGCTCTCTGGCTTGCCGCGAACTGTCACCATCAAGGGGCCGGAAATTCGTGAAAGTATGTCTGAACCCCTTTCGGTGATTGTGGATGCGGTGAAGCGAACCTTAGAGCGCACCCCTCCCGAACTCGCAGCCGATATTATTGATAGAGGTATCATGCTGGCTGGCGGTGGGGCTTTGTTAAAGGGGCTGGACACGCTCATCAGCCACGAAACCGGGATTGTCACCCACGTAGCGGCAGATCCGCTCTCGTGCGTGGTGCTAGGAACAGGTCGTGTGCTGGAGAATTTCAAACAGCTAGAGCGGGTGTTCAGCGGGCGATCGCGCCATATGTAGCAGTCATTAGTCGTTAGTCATTAGTCGTTAGTCATTGGCAGTAGACGATGAACTAAAGGCTAAGGCTAGGGGCTAAAAACTAAAAACTAAAGGACTAAAGACGAATCGCTGATAGCTAAATGTTTACACTGCGTCGCTGGTGGGTTCGGCACGGAATACAAGTTATATTGGCTGGGCTAACAATTGGAAGTGCCTGGGCGATCCGGGAGACTCAGGGAGCTGCTCTTTATGAGACTTACCAGTTGCTCACCCGTCCTTTTCAAATGGAACCCACGTCACAAGAGCGTATCGAGAATGCCCGCGTCCTGGAACTACAGGAGCGGTTAGTTGAACTCGAAAGCCAAAATCAGAAGTTACAAGAGCTGTTGGGTTATGTTAAACAGAAAAAACAGCCAGGGATAGTCGCTCCAATTGTGGGACGTAGCGCCGATCATTGGTGGCAACAGATAATCCTCGGTCGAGGAAGTCAAGATGGTATCCAGGTAGACTTCATCGTGATGGGTACGGGTGGCTTGGTAGGTCGCGTCACCAGTGTGACGCCCCATAGCAGCCGGGTCTTGCTGATCAGCGATCCCAGCAGCCGAGTGGGGGTTGCAATTAGCCGCAGCCGTTATATGGGCTATCTTCGCGGACAAGGTTCTAACCGAGCGGTGATGCAGTTTTTTGATAAAGTTCCTGATGTCCGTCGGGGCGATGTCGTGGCAACATCATCTGTCAGTAAACTTTTTCCGTCAGGATTGCCGTTAGGACGAATAGAATCTGTAAATTTGGACAAAACCCCAGCTCCTGAAGCTGTGATTGAGTTGACAGCACCGATGAGTTCCTTGGAATGGGTGGTTGCGTACCCGAAATGAGGAATGAACGGTTAGCTGTTATTAGTAAATGGCGATTAGTCATTAGCAACAGACGATGGACTAAAAACTAATCACTGATGACCCATGAGCCATGACCCATGATCAATGTATCTGACTTGTCACCTTGGCCTCGTCAAATGCTTAACTGGGCAGTAACCATTGGTTCTGTCCTGCTATGCTTATTGGTTTTGCCGACGCGCTTACCGGGAATGGAATTGTTGGGAATTGGCCCCAACTGGTTGTTAATTTGGGTGGTCGCCTGGAGTTTGAAGCGAACAGTCTTGCAGGGTGCGATCGCCGGGTTGGTGTTGGGACTAATCCAAGATGGGATGACATCCCCCGATCCCAGTCATACCCTCAGCTTAGCATTGGTAGGAATTTTGACTGCTCGGATTCAAAAGCAGCGGTATATTGAGGAAGATTTTATTTCGGTGGCGTTAATTGTTTTTGGAATGGCGGTTGTGGCGGAGACGGTGAGTGCAATTCAGTTCACGCTACAGGGCGATCGCAATCTGGCAGCAATTTGGACATATCACCAGCGTATTGCCCTCTCCAGTGCCATCCTGAGCAGCCTTTGGGCACCCATTGTTTACTATCCTCTAAATCGCTGGTGGCAGCGGATAAACCTGTTAGGGCAGTCTTCCAATTAGTGTTTACTCAATTGTCAATACTCATTCTTCTGACAATTGAGTAAAGACTATTGATGATTGACCCATGACTGCTGACTCACTCCCAGCAGGTAATGAGCAACAGAAAGTAAATCGCTATGAATGCGTGTTGGTTGGAACTGTCGCAATCTTTGGCTGCTGCGAATGCCACAAGTCAGCGCGATGGTAGGAATCGAAAGCGCTTGTCCTGCTAAGATGTCTGCTTCGGTATCGCCAACCATCCAACAATCATCGGCTTGCCAACTAGGCGAACAATGTTCGGCGATCGCTTTGGTGAGAAGTTGCGTTTTCACTTCAGCGTAGTTTTGATAGGCGGCATCGCTGTCTTGAGTTCCGTAAATGCCACTAAATAAACGAGCCAAACCGTGATTTTGCAAGATTTGCACAGCTTGGGATTGACATCGCAACGTCACTAACACCAGCTTGATGCCCTGAGAATGTAGCAATGCCAGCGCCCAGTTGACTCCCGGCTGCATCTTGTCTTTTTGTAACAGCGCCGGTTGATTGACGATGCTGACTACGCGCTGCAAAAACACATTAATTTGCTCCCCCTGCAAGCCCGATCGCATAGCAATTTCCACATCCGG
Source organism: Coleofasciculus sp. H7-2 (assembly GCF_042747725.1). NCBI lineage: Bacteria > Bacillati > Cyanobacteriota > Cyanophyceae > Coleofasciculales > Coleofasciculaceae > Coleofasciculus > Coleofasciculus sp. H7-2. The sequence goes on along the minus strand of NZ_JBHZGO010000024.1, from coordinate 154,602 downwards.
GACGCGATCTTGCTTCATTTGCCAGAACTGCTCTTTAGTCAATACCTGAAGATGCAGGATTTCTCCTCGCTCCTGGTATATCTCCTGAGTATCAGCGAGTCCAAGCTGATAGGTACAGTAGTAGCGGTGGGAAACGTCCACAAGCGGGCCGTCAAAGTCGCAAAACACTGTCAGTTTTTGGGAATGCGGGGCAGCGGCTTGACGCCAGTAGGGCTGAGGTGGTTGCAAAGTTGAGGCGGCGGGGCAGCAGTTCATAGGAAGTTACGAATCCGGGCTTTTTGATACGTTTATTTACATTAACAGGTGTAACATAAGTTGTCATGGGATTTAGCCGTCAAAATATATTAGACCTATTTATAGGGATATGTAGCGATCGCGTAAGTATAGTCGTGAAAATCAGGATAACTTTTGAAGGCGGGTAATCGCGAATTGGTGATTGGTGATTGGTTCCCTTTACTAATTACTCCTCAAAGCTAAGTGCCATTTAAGGGTGCCTATTGGCTAAGCTGATGCCACAATATTCCGCTCTTCACGGGTAAACATTCTATACTCTTTCTTTTGTGCTGGGAAATCCCCCTAACATCCCTCCCTAAGCCTGCTCCTGCTAAAGTAGGCTAGGCTGTGCCCTAATTCATTACACTCAGGTTTGACACTCCCCACGGCTAAAAGCCGGGGGATTCTTTCATCTCAGGGATTCCAATGAATTTACCCTCAGAAAGCATCTTCACCGTGTGCCCCACGGCTGCAAGTCCACGTATTGCGACTACTTGAGCGGCTGCGACATCTCTATCAGTCTTATAGCCGCAACTCTCACATACATGAGTACGCTCCGATAGCTCTTTTTTGCCTGTCTGTGTCCCACAATTAGGACAAATCTGACTTGTTTTACGAGCATCTACTTTTTGAAAGTACACACCCCTTTTCAAGCAAGTCTGCTCAAGGATGTTAAAAAACTGACCAAACCCTGCATCAAGACAGTGTTTGCCCAACATTCCGCGAGACAGTCCAATCAAATTCAAATCTTCAACGAAAACCATTCCAGCGCCATCACATAGTTGATGGGATAGTTTTCGATGGAAATCCTTGCGGCAATTGGAAACGTATTCATGCACTTTAGCTACTTTCTGAAGTGCTTTTCGCCAATTGTTTGAGCCAATACGTTTCCTAGAGACGCGCTGTTGCAGGAATTTAAGCTGGCATTCGGCATCTACAAAAAACCTGGATCGTTTGACTAAAAGACCGTTGGAAGTAGCTACGAAACTCGTTAAGCCTACATCAATCCCTAATGCTTCTCCATGAGGCAGTATCGGCGCTACAGACACATTCCACTGTACTGTTAGCATGACGTACCAACCAGATACGCGCTTAACAATCCGGGCTTGCTTTACTGCCCCGCCATCAGGAATGCTTTGCGACTGCCGAAATTTAACCCACCCAATCTTAGGCAGGTTAATTTGCCCTTGTTTGAGTGGTTCCTTGTTCAGTTGGGGAAACACGAACGAACGCATTCTTCCCGGTTTTTTAAACCGTGGAAAACCGTGGTTCTGCTCCCACATTGCCACAAATGCATTCTCGACTCTCTTAAGAGTTTGCTGCAATACTTGAGCGTTAACAACCTTGAGGTTTGGATGCTCATTCTTCGCAGCCGTCAAGGACTTGCATTGACTTGCGTAAGTTGGGCGCGGTGTATTGGCCCTGATCATGTACTCATGGCGAAGGGAACAAGCGTTAATCTGACAACTACGGGATTTGTACCAATCCTTCCTTTCACCAAGTGCATAATTGTAGACGCGGCGGTTAATTTCTAGCCATTCGTCAAATAATGAAACTTGTTCGCGTGTTGGCTTTAGCTTAAATTCGTAAGTCAGATTAAACACACTTGCTCCCTCCTGAAGGCATTCTATACTCAGGCATACCTTTGGCAAGGACGTTTTATAGATGGCGATTGAAATTGCCTGCCGCTACACCCCCATCAATAAAATTTAGGGGTACTGGGGCGAAGAATTTGGTAGCCAGGACAGCAAACTCATGGACAACTTTTCCGTAGACACCCAATCGGATGCACCCCAACCGGAGTCCCCTTTTACCTCCTTCGACCGCGCGATGATGCAGCGGTGTATAGAACTAGCCCGTCACGCCTTGGGACAAACCGCTCCCAATCCCCTAGTGGGTTCTGTCATTGTCCAGGATGGGCAGATTGTGGGGGAAGGGTTTCATCCCGGTGCCGGTCATCCCCATGCAGAAGTCTTTGCGCTGCGGGACGCCGGTGAACGAGCCAAAGGAGCCACAATTTATGTAAATCTGGAACCTTGTAACCACTACGGACGGACGCCTCCCTGTTCGGAAGCATTGGTAGCAGCAGGCGTGAGCAAGGTGGTGGTGGGCATGGTAGACCCCGATCCGCGCGTGTCGGGGGGAGGGATTGAGCGGTTACGAGCAGCGGGGATAGAAGTTGTGGTGGGTGTGGAAGAAGACGCCTGTCGGCAGCTGAATGAGGCTTTTATCCATCGCGTTCTCTACCGGCGTCCGTTTGGCATTTTAAAATACGCCATGACTTTGGATGGCAAAATTGCCACAACGACAGGACACAGCGCCTGGATTACCAGCACCGACGCCCGCAATGAGGTACATCGAATGCGGGTGGCGTGCGATGCTGTGATCGTGGGCGGCAACACCGTGCGTCTGGATAACCCCCACTTGACCAGCCATCAGACAGAGGTACACAATCCCTTGCGCGTAGTCATGAGTCGCACGCTACATTTGCCCGTAGAGGCTCATGTGTGGGAGACGGCGGAGGCTCCGACTTTAGTGTTAACAGAGGTGGGGGCTAATCCGGATTTTCAGCAGATGTTGCTGAAAAAGGGTGTGATGGTAGTGGAGCTGACTCCACTGACACCGACGAAGGCAATGGCGTACTTATATGAGCGGGGATTATCGGGCGTGCTGTGGGAATGTGGCGGCACGTTAGCAGCAAGCGCGATCGCCGAAGGGACAGTACAAAAAATTCTGGCCTTCATTGCTCCCAAAATTGTCGGCGGCAGGTCGGCTCCTTCGCCCGTGGGGGATTTGGGGTTCGCAAGCATGACAGAGGCACTCACTCTAGAGCGCGTCCGTTGGCGAACTGTCGGCTCAGATTGCCTGGTTGAAGGTTATTTACCCTTAGCGGTCAGTAGTCAATAGTCAGTGGTTATTGGTCATTGGTTAATGGCGAATAGCTAATTGTCAATTGCCATTCGTCATTCGCAAAGCTGATAGCTATCAAAATATGCTCGAAGTGATTGTGTGGAGCCTGTTGGTTGGAAGTTTTGGTTTGGAGGCAGTGATGGTAAGCGGATGGATGCGCTGGCAGCAGGTGAGTACAGGTCAGCAATATGAGGAAGAGGAAGAAACTTTGACTCGTTATGAATCTAAACAAGACCTAGCACTAGCAGAGCCGCCTTCTAATGGTTCCTCTGCACAGACGTTCAAAGATCCGCGACTGATGGGCTGGGAATTTAAAATTGTGCGAGCTAAAGGCGATTTATTTCGCAATCCCACGGTTTTTCAAAAGCTGTGTGAAGAAGAGGCACAATCCGGCTGGATTTTGTTAGAAAAAATGGATGACCGGCGGGTGCGGTTCAAGCGACCTACTGCCATGCGGGACATGATTCCATCAGAATCTCTGGCTTATGACCCCTATCGCTGCCATTACGGTCCTGTGTTGACGCGGCGTACCTGGGTGGCAGCGATCGCCGCAGTAATAGCGATAAGTTTACCGGCTTATTTGGGCTATGCCCTAGTGTCGGCGACGCTGGCAAATTCTTCACAGGCTAATACACCGGCGGCACCTCCACCGGAGCCGCAGTCTTTCCCAGAGCGTCCTTTGGCACCCAAGTAGCTCTTGGCTGCGTGCGCGATCGGCATTTTAGCAAGTAAAGACGCGATCTACATCGCGTCTTTACTGTTAATGGGTTTCTTGCCAGACAGACTGACGCTCCTGAGCGAGATCCCGGATCAGGGATAGCTTTGAGTGCAGATAGTCAGTCATAATATTTGTTTCATCGGAATTGAGCGATCGCTGTTGTTTCAGTTGCTTCAGCAGCCACTGTACTAAGCTGGCATCATCTAACTTCAATAACAGATTCGCCTGAGTAGTTTCAATTAAAGACCAAAGCTGACGCAGCATTGTGGGAGTCATAAAACCTCCTATTAGCGGATAGCTGTTCTGAGTGCCGAATTGGCTGGGAACAAGTGTTGTGCGGGTGGTGGGAGCAAGTGGGTACGGCACACGGCCTCTATTTAATTATTCCTTTAGTTTTCCACGATAACTGATCTGGTAATACCAAAATTGCGATCGCACAAGTTGCAATAAGAGTTACCAAATACTTAACAAAGCGAACAATAACTTGACAGGGACTAAGGTAGAAAGTTAAATCCGGTTCCCTGTTAGCGATGGGTGGGAGCCTCTCAAGCCTTGTAAAAACCTCTGGAACCCCACCCTAACCTTCATAAAAAAATTTAGGCTCAATAGGCGCTCCTATCAGAATCTGCTGTAAAGCACGACAAACATCATTAAGCTAGTGCATAACATGAACAGGACTTACGCAAATATCACCACATAGTGTGGGCAACCACAGGGAGATTGAACCCGAAAAAACGCTATATGTATAAGCTTTGCGTAAGTCCTGATGAAGTCTGATTAAATTGCCTTGTAGAGGCTAAAAGGTTTTATAAACTCTTTCTAATGGAGAATAGGGAACTCGAATCCCTGACCTCTGCGGTGCGATCGCAGCGCTCTACCAACTGAGCTAATTCCCCAAGCTGCGAGCTAATAGCCATAAGCTATGAGCTGTTCAACTTCAATATTCTAGCATCCAGCCAGAAACAACTGACTATCCTGTTATCCCTACAGAGTCAGTTGTTTATCCCATCATGGGCTGGGGTGTACTTCGAGAATAAACTTGTTCCACCCGCTCTAATTCTAAGTCGCAAAGCTCATCGACAGCCCAGTTAGCCCAGCGTTGCAGCATATGAAACGGGTAAGTATGCGCCACTCCCATTACTGGCACCCCGGCAAACTTTGCGGCTTGAATTCCTGCTGGGGTATCTTCAATCGCCAGACACTCCGATGGCTGTAGATTGAGATGGAGATATTGCTGATTGAGGCGTTCCACCGCCAGAAGATATCGATCCGGTTCTGGCTTACTGGCGGTGATGTCGTCATCGGCAACAATGACGCTAAAGAACTCAGCCACTCCGGCGCGAGTTAATACCAGTTCTACCTCAGAACGGATCGAGCCACTGACTACAGCTAGTTTTAGCTCTCGCATCCGCAATCGGTTAATTAAGTCTTCCAAGCCTGGATAAACAGGCAACTTTTCCAGTGCCTCCAAGCGCTGCTGGTAGGCTTGCGCCTTGCGGTTTACCAATTCAGTTAAATAGTTTTCGGTGACAAATCTGCCGCGATTTTTTAGCAGCTGATTCAGACAAGCGCGATCGCTCCTGCCTAAACAAAATTGTCGGTAATCTGCTGGTTTAGACCGCAGATTCTCTGAAATTAGAACTTCATCAATTAGTTCCCGGTGAATTGCCTCATCGTTAATAATCACACCGTTAAAATCAAACAGAACTGCCTTCAAAGTCATGCCGTTGTGCCAAAAGCTGGGGCACCAAAGCCCTCCAAATCCTCATCATCTGCCGTGCTACTGGTCGCTGTACGGGATGCTGATACCGAGTCAGAGTTTTGAACTGGGATGGGTTTGATGCCTCTAGTGACTTGGTGTATCCACAACACATCCTGAGTTTGCACCGCTTCAAATCCTGCCGTTCCCATCCAGGCATCTACGCTATCACCGGCGTAAGCTCTGATGTACGGCTCCTCAAAAATATCACTTAGCCAATCTACTTGGCGAATCGTTTTCTGATTGCCATCGAGAATCAACACCTCTCCCCCAGATGTCAGCAGGCGGAAGCTTTCCCGCAAAATGGCGCGAGATACTGCGGGTGGTGTCTCGTGAAACAACAGAGAAGCTGTTACCAGGTCAAAGGACGCATCGGGAAACCCAGTTTCTTCGGCATTTCCGTGCAAAAATTGGATGTTTAGCGGTGCTTTTTTGGCTTTGTAGTCAGCCATCACTAGCATATAAGGCGACAAGTCTAGACCAATGACTTCCGCCTGTGGGAAAGCTTGCTTTAACATCAGCGTTGTCGAGCCGGTACCGCAGCCTAAGTCTAAAATCCGTCGCGGTTGCCCTTGAATAGCATCAATCAAGCTTTGGCGTACCCAAGTTTCGTTGGGAGGTAAAGCGTATTGGGTAATCGGGTCGTAGGAAACCGCCGCACCGGAGTTGAGATAACCGCGCTCAATGCCGTGGAAGTTTTGGCTACTGTAGTAGGAGGGATAGGAAAGATTGGGGTTACGGAAGCGATCGCCTTCTTGCTCCCAATCCACACTCTCATAGAAACTCCGCAGCTTCTCTTCATCAATCAACAGCCGAACCACAGGTGCTAAGAAGCGCTCGTAGATTGAGTTCTTGCCAACCGCCATAGGATTTTATCTGCGTTGTTGTAGATTACCTGAGGAGGCATTCTCCTCTTTACGAATCTTAATGCTATTTATAACTCAGAAACTCTTCCTGCGGGTGTCTTTGGGAGATGACAAACCCGCCTTCCCTCATGTATTATAAAAGTAATACAAAAGTATTATCAGCAGGACTACCTCAGCGCAGATTGCGATCGCGACCGGGAGTAGGCTTGCAGCGTCACGGATCTTTAATATCAAATATCAGCGGCAAACGTTTATGCCATACGAAAAGCTAGAAATTTCAACCTCAGTGCCGGTGCTATCTTGGGCAAATCATGCCCTCGGTTCCGCTGAAACCAAGATGGCAAAGAATGTTGCCTCCCTGCCATTTGTATTCAAACACGTAGCGCTGATGCCAGACGTTCACCTTGGCAAAGGTGCCTTGGTGGGTTCTGTAGTGGCGACTAAAGAAGCAATTATGCCAGCTGCTGTCGGTGTGGATATTGGTTGCGGGATGATGGCGATTAAAACACCATTTACCGCCGAAAAATTGGAGGGCAAGCTAAAGCAAATTCGTCTGGATTTAGAAGCAGCGATTCCGGTTGGTTTCAATGAAAACAAAGATGTTGAAACAGCCGTTCTTAACTGGCAGGGTTGGCGAGATTTCAAGGAATTGCATTCAGGGGTGAAGCACCTGGAAAGTAAAGCCATGAAACAGATGGGTTCTCTGGGTGGCGGGAATCATTTTATTGAAGTTTGTCTGGATACCGAGAACGCTGTCTGGTTAATGCTGCACTCTGGTTCGCGCAACATTGGCAATATGCTGGCACAAAACCATATTGGCACGGCTAAAGAACTCGCGAAACTAGCAAGCGATCGCTTACCCGATCCAGACTTAGCTTACTTTGTCGCTGGTACGTCAGAATTTACCGCCTACTGGCACGATTTACAGTGGGCGCAAGACTACGCCCGTTTCAACCGCGACGTGATGATGGCGCGTTTTAAGCGGATTGTGGAAAAGCATCTCGCTGGTGGTAAGCAGACTAAGCCGCTGCTGTCAGTCAACTGTCACCACAACTACGCCGAAAAAGAAGTGCATTTTGGCGAAAATGTGTATGTCACTCGTAAAGGTGCAGTGCGGGCGCGTCAAGAAGATTATGGCATTATTCCCGGTTCAATGGGAGCAAAATCATTCATTGTAAAAGGGAAAGGGAATGCTGAAAGTTACTGTTCTTGCAGTCACGGTGCTGGACGTTTGATGTCTCGAAATAAGGCAAAAAATGTCTACACGTTGGACGATTTGATTCAGCAAACAAATGGTGTAGAGTGCCGCAAGGATGAGGGCGTTTTGGATGAAATTCCTGGCGCTTATAAACCGATCGAGCAAGTCATGGCTAATCAAGCGGATTTGGTTGAAGTTGTGGCGACGCTGAAGCAGGTTGTCTGTATTAAGGGCTAATTTATGTGGGGTGGGCAATGCCCACCTTTTTTTAACGCAAAGGTACGTGCCATGTTAACGCAGAGGTACGCAGAGTTAATTAAATTAAAATTTAGTTTAATGATTTTGAACAGATTAATAAAGATGATATTTTTTATTGATATATTCTAAAATATAATTTGATAAAGATTGAGTTAATGCTTCTCGCCTCATCAACCAAGCTTTTATGGGGAAGTGATAGAAACTATGATTGCTATTCGACAATTTAACCAGATGACCCCCCAAGAGTATCTGGAATGGGAACCTACTCAAGAAATCCGCTACGAGTACATTGATGGGGAAGTCTTTGCCATGACGGGGGGGACGAAACCCCACAACCGCATCGCTGGCAACATCTACACGTCTCTAGATAGTCATTTACAAGAGGGAGGCTGCGAAGTCTATATTGCAGATGTCAAGGTGCAAGCCTCTGCAAATGGCCCCTATCATTACCCTGATGTGGTGGTGACTTGCGACTCTAGAGATCAAAACTCTAATCAGTTTGTTCAGTATCCTTGCCTAATTGTAGAAGTCCTTTCGCCTTCTACAGAGGCTTTTGATCGGGGGGGTAAATTTGCTCGATACCGTCAGATGGAAACTTTACAGGAGTATGTGCTGATTCAGTCAGAACAGATAGGGGTGGAGTGCTTTAGGCGCAATGAGGAGGGTTTGTGGGTGCTTTATCCCTACGAGTCTGGAGATACATTCACTCTCTCTAGTGTGGGACTTTCTCTAAGCGTAGATGCTGTATATCGACAAGTTAGATTTGAATCTACTGAGACAGAGGCATCTTGAAGTATATGTAAGGTTTGATGGCAGAAAAAGGAAGCGATCGCTAATGGTACTTTTCATCTATAAAAGTATCCTGAAGAACTTGCTGAAACGCTCACCTATTCTTCTTCTACCACCTGTTCAATAAATTTTTGCACTAAAGGCAAGAGGATGCGATCGCAAGAGTTGATGCAACACTTCTTTTTTTACCAGTTTTCGGACAATCTTGGGATTTTGGTCTGTGGGAGTTTCCCTAGAAATTAGACACCACAGAAAGTAGCGATCGCTATCTTTCAAACTTCTCCACAATCCCCAAAAATACTCCCCGCCTCGCTCCAGCACAGTGGGAATAACCGTCTCAACATCCCGTGCAGTAGCTTTTGCGGTACTGGTGTCTCCCTTGATTAGAGTTACCCTTGTGGGAGTGTCAAAATAGATTGAGTATCAATTTTGCACACTACCGATCCTATGTTCATTGAGCGCAAAGTCAATCACTCTACTAATACAGTTGAGCTATGGAAATGTGAATGGGAATATCCTGATGGCGCTTCAGCTAAAAAACGCTATATCAGCAAGGTTGGGGAAGAACAGCCCTTAAAGCCGGAAGGTCAGAACGCTTGGAACCAGGCTAACGCGATTTGTTGGGCATCCGGTCGCACCCTCGGAAATATTGCTGTTTTTTCTAAATCTATTCTTGGGAGTTTCCCCGCACAGGCGGGAGACGATGCCTTCTTACCTTGCGATTTTGTCCCTGCTGGAAAATTTCGGCATGGTGCTGACCGATGGTGGTGTAGGACTCATCAAACGCACTGGGGGACAAAAGCCGACCACGAATCATCTGACAAGTCAGGAGTAATGCTTTGTGCAAATCACTCCCAGCCAATGAACTACACTCTGTCTCCACTGGAAATCAATGTAACTGACTATGCTGAGGTGGGAATATGGTGTTCACTTCCAACAGCCCTGTCTACCCAGCCGATAGAGTCGCGCGCTCCAAAAATTCATGTTCATTTACGTCCCAAGGCGCAAGGAAAGAAGTCGATAGACGATGACTTTGATGCTATTTCGTTGCTTTACCATGAAGATTTAGGACTGTTTGCCAATGCTGAGATTACCCGCGTCAATATCACGCCGCCGGCTGCTTTTGAGTTCGTGTGTGCCGTAGAAGAAGATCGAGAGATGACTTGCATCAACTGCTCCCAGTGTGGATACCCTCACCTGGATCTAGGTGATTTTGCACGGAAGCCTCATCGGAAACATTTCTGTGGCAATTGCGGTTGTGATAGCACTTGGAGTAAGGGGCATATTGTGTCAACGCCTCTTAAACCTTTGTATGACCAATTTGCAAAGAACACGCAGTATAAGGAGCCAGACAGAACGCTGAAGCTGGATCTAGATAAATACTCAGGTTGTGATTATGAAATCTGGGCATCTACTTCAGCAATCGTGTGGTCAGCAGATCGCCCGCAGGAAAAAGGGATTCATGTTCATGTCAACGATGGATCAAAACGCATTGTTGACGATACGTTCAGTGTTGTAGTCCTCAACGGGAAAACTCTTGAGCGAAAGGACGTGCTTCAAGCGATGTTTGAGCGCACGATTACATGAGGCGAAGCTATTCAGTTTCATAACCAATTGTGCAATTATGCAGCCAGCAGCCTAACAAGGCGTTGCAGCCGAACGAACAAGAGTTATTGGTTAGAGTTGAGAGGCTATCTGCATCGACTCAAGTGTGTCGTTAGACCTCAGTCCTTCTGTGAGGACGCAGTTGGGAGGTTGTCGGTGAGGAGCGATCGCCTTTAAATTAGCAAGCTTGTCTGTGGGGCGCTCGTGGCTAATAAGGGTTCAGTTCGCCCAGCTTGAGAACGTGAACCAGGTTGAAAAACAAGCATAGACAAAGTGATACTTACTCCCTTAAATACTCAGAGGTTTGCGGGACGCCACCAGCATCAAGGCGTTGTCGTTCATGCGCGATCGCAAGTTGTTATAAAATCTGTTCTCAAATTCCTCAGAGGGATTAGTCCCTCTTATGAAAAACAATGACATCAGGTGGGCAAAAGCCCACCCAACATTCCTAATAGCTAATTTGTAGAGTCACCGATGCCTCTACCTGTTGTTCGCCACCAATCACGGGTGTAGACGCCTCTACCTTCCCAGATCGCAAAGCCATGTCAGCTAAGGGCATTGGGGGTGGCGGCGGCGCAGAAGCACCATTGACTTGAATGTTCACAACTTCCCGGCGGGTGAGATTTAGGGCACCCAAAACAGCATCAGCTTGCTCTTGGGCATCTTGAGTCGCTTCGCGCAGGGCTTGCTTTTGAGCGGTAGCGATCGCACTATCAGCAGCAATAAAACTAATGCCGTCAATCCGTGTCGCCCCAGCTTTCACCGCTTCATCCAGAAGCGTTCCGACTTTTTGGGTATCAATCCGAAAGCTAACGACGTTGGTGGCAGTATACCCAGTCAGGCGTTGGACGTTATTTTCATAGCTGTAAACCGGGTTGAGGCTAATGCCAGTGGTTTGTAATTTTTCCACATTGCGAGATTTTAGCAACTCCACCACTGCGGTCGATCGGCGTGCTGCTTCCTGTTGCACATCCGCAGCCACTTTACCCTGAACCTCAACCCCCAGCCGCACCAGCGTTAACGTTGTCGCAATCGATTCTTCTCCCCTGCCAGTCACAGTAATAGTTCGCAGCATTTTCTCTTGGGCGATCGCTGGATTAGTCATGATTAAACTTAAAAGACCCACGGCGAAAGATATTGCCTGACGCTGATACCAGGAACTTGCGAAAGATGGAGTTCGATTCATTGGCTCGTGTGTTTTCATACTAGAACTGCACCAGCTGCTTTTAATTTTGCCGGTGGAATGTTCCTAATCTGCCACTACCGCAGCTAAAAAATCTCAGCAGTTACCGTTTTGGCAACTTAGGCGATAGTGCTAGTTGCAATGCAAGTGCTATCGCCCGATCGCCAGCCCTCTAGGGTATGGTAAGTATTTATACTTGAGTGGAAGCGACTGGATTCAACTGCGCGATCGCGAGTTAGAAATTGACCGCATCCCTCTCAAGTCATCATCTTGACAGGTCTTTCACTCTCGTTGAATATCCAGATAAAAGCTTGCTTTTGTAAAGAAGCTTGTACATTGAAAAGAATGATTTTGTGCAGAACTCATGGCGATAGATGCAACTCACTGGCTTAGTTTACTAAGTCCAACTTTCTCGTTCTCACTTTGGAGCAAAACCATTCCTGTGCTAGCAGCAGCAACACCAGAAGCAGAAAAAGGCCCACTGGTCTTAGCAGCGGTATTGCTGAGTTTAGTCATCATTTACTTCGCCAGCAAAATCGGGGCGGAGTTATCAAACTGGATGGGCTTCCCGCCTGTATTAGGCGAACTGGTCGGCGGTGTGGTGGTGGGTATTTCTGCCCTGCATCTGCTGGTATTTCCAGAAAGCGGCTCCTCGGCTTCTGATTCTGTACTGATGACCTTCCTGCAAGGCACCTCTGGCTTAAGTCTCGACACAATTGGTGAGGTGTTTCAAACCCAGAGCGAAGTTATGTCCGTTTTGGCGGAACTGGGTGTGATCGTACTGCTATTTGAAATTGGTCTGGAATCGAATTTAAAGGAACTGATGGCAGTCGGTATCCAGGCAGTCGTTGTCGCCGTAGTGGGGGTAGTGGTGCCCTTTGTAGCTGGCACTGCGGGGCTGATGCTCTTGTTTGGCGTGCCAGCGATTCCAGCGATTTTTGCGGGGGCTGCTTTGACTGCAACCAGTATTGGGATTACTTCCAAGGTTCTCTCAGAACTGGGGCGTCTCACTTCTAAAGAAGGTCAGATTATTCTGGGCGCTGCTGTCATAGACGATGTTCTGGGTATCATCGTCTTGGCAGTGGTGGCAAGTTTGGCAAAAACAGGTGAAGTGGATGTCAGCAACGTCATTTATCTGATCGTTAGCGCCAGTAGTTTTCTATTAGGTGCAATTCTGCTGGGTAAGGTTTTTAACCAATCCTTTGTAGCGATCGCCGATCTGCTCAAGACACGCGGCGGGCTAGTAATACCCGCTTTCATCTTCGCATTCTTGATGGCCTATGTGGGAGCCGCCATCCACCTAGAAGCTATTTTGGGAGCTTTTGCCGCTGGCTTAGTCTTAGACGAGACGGATAAGCGTAAAGAACTGCAAAAGCAGGTGGTGCCCATTGCCGATCTGTTGGTGCCGATTTTCTTTGTGACGGTTGGTGCTAAAACCGACCTGGGAGTTCTCAATCCAGCGGTTCCCAGTAACCGGGAAGGGTTGCTCATGGCTATTTTCCTGATTGTCGTGGCAATTGTCGGAAAGGTTGTTACTGGTCTAGCAGTATTTGGTCAACCTCAGCTCAACCGATTAGCGATTGGCGTCGGGATGATTCCACGAGGCGAAGTTGGGCTGGTTTTTGCCGGTGTTGGTTCTGCCAGCGGTGCTTTGTCTGAAGCCACAGAAGCCGCGATTATTATGATGGTCATCTTGACAACTTTTTTAGCACCTCCGTTATTACGGTTTGTGTTTCAGGAACCTGCATCGGTTCCTGCTAAGGAAAGCGATTAGTCATTAGTGGGTAGTGGGTAGTGGTATACAATCAACACCGACTACCTACTGACAAAAAACTAACAGCGAACGGTTTTTGTGAAACTTAAGTTACTTTATCTACGTCCCTTGGGGTTGGTTATAGGATTCAAAAGGTTTCTCTCGCTTTGAGAAAAGTGTTGACTTGCGCGACTTGGGGATAGGCAGCATCAAAACGTCATCATTGCCCAACCCTGGCAAGCAAAAATCTCGCTTTGAGAGACTCCACACACCAGGCATCTTCCCGATGGCAATTGGCTTTTTCCAGCGAAAAAAGTCATGCCTAGTCGATTATTCTGCATTGCTACCAAAGTCGTGATATTGTTCAACCCAGTCTAAAATCGTTTACTTTGTTTACCCCAATGCACCGGATGTGAACCGAAAACATCCGAAACAGGTCTACAGCGTACAGACCGACGATTACGGTCTTTGCCTTTTTCAGGAGCAACGATAGTGAGATTTTACTGGCTATTACCCAGTTTTTTGAGCATTTTTCTCGTTTCACTTCCCGCTAATGCGGCGAGACTGGTGTATTGGCGTTTTGATGCCAATCAGAACCGACTGGACTTTAGGACGGATGATGGAGTTCAACCGCGAGCGCAACTGCTTGCCAACCCGACACGTCTGGTAATCGATCTGCCCGGTACCAGCTTGGGACGCCCAACGGTGACTCAGCAATTGGCTGGAGCGCTGCGTTCTCTGCGAGTAGGACAGTTTGAGGGCAATATTACTCGGATGGTAATTGAATTAGACCCTGGTTACACCCTCGATCCAGAGCAAGTGCTAGTTCGAGGAGCTTCCCCCAGCCAGTGGTCGGTGCAATTACCAAAGCCCGAACGAGTAGCGCGGGTGCCAAATTCTTCCCCCAGAGATCCAGATTTGGGAAATTCGCCGCCCCCTTTGCAGCCTCTTCCCAATGAGGCTCCTAGGAATCCTTCGCCGCCAAGAGTGCTGAGTCGCCCGCCGATTCGTCAGACACCCCCAAACGTAGCGGTTGGGTCGCTTGCTCAAATCGAAGATGTGCAGGTAACGCGGGATGGGTTTTTCCTGCGGACGAATGGGGGTCGCCTGCAGATTATTAAGGTGAAGCGGAGTAGCGATCGCAAAAACATTACTTTTGACCTGCAAGGCGCTACCCTTTCACGCAGTCTTGCATCGCCTTCTTCGACGGTGAATCGCTATGGCGTCAGTCGCATCTTATTGTCCCAAGTCGATACTTCACCCTCAATCGTTCGCGTCACCATGAACGTGAGGAGAGAAGGTCCGGACTGGCTGGCAAGTGTCAGCGATTTTGGTGGCATTGTACTCTTGCCGAAGGGTACGAGTGCTGGCGACATTGAAAGTCCGCCACTGGCTGGAAATCAACCCTCTCCCGTTACGGGGGAGTCCACACCGCCTTTGACTCCACCCAGCCGACCCGTCCCCACCAACCGTCCTAATAATCAGTTAGCAACGATTCAATCGGTGGAACTCGCTTCTTCCGGAACCCAGTTATTAATTCGGGCGGATGCGTCTGTAAAGTACACCGGCAGATGGGATGCAAAAGAGGGAGTTTATCGCATTACCATTCCTTCCGCTCAGTTGGCTGACCGAGTTAGGGGACCCCAACTGGATGCCACCACTTCGGTGCGGCGGGTGCGTTTGCAGCAGCAAGATTCGCGTACTGTCGTAATTCTGGTGCAACCAGCCTCAGGGGTGCAGGTTGGGGAACTCAATCAGGTGAGCGACCAACTTTTAGCGCTGCAACTGCAACGAAGTCGCTTTGGATCGGTTGTTCCCCCCACGGGTTCTGTTCGCGTGCCGTTGCCTGAGAATAATAATCCGCCTTCGCCATCCCCCCGCCCCCGTGTTGGACGATTGGTTGTGGTTGTAGACCCCGGACATGGTGGTAAAGACCCTGGAGCCATCGGTTATAGGGGTCTGCGGGAGGTAGATGTGATCTTGCCGATTGCACGGCAGGTAGCGGCATTGCTAGAGCAACAGGGCATCCAGGCGGTATTGACGCGAAATGATGACTATTTCGTAGACCTGCAACCGCGAGTCACAATGGCTGAGCGAGCCAACGCTGATTTATTTGTCAGTATCCATGCCAATGCAATTGATGGGCGTCCCGATGTGCAAGGGCTGGAGACTTACTATTACTCTAGTGGGGGGCGTTTAGCTCAAACAATTCACAGTAGTATTTTGCAGAACGTTGATATCCGAGATCGAAAAGTGCGGCAGGCGAGATTTTATGTACTGAGGAAGAGTTCGATGCCCTCTGTTTTAGTGGAAGTTGGTTTTCTTACCAGCCCACAAGAGTCTGTTAAGTTGGCTTCGCCGGATTACCAGAGCCAGATGGCAAGAGCGATCGCTCGCGGGATTCTACAGTACATTCAACAAAGTCTCTAAATGTCGGTTTGTGGGGAGTGGTTGATTAATCATGAATCAGGAACAAAAAATAAATGAGGCTCTTCAACGAGCCAGAATTGGGATTTTTGATAGCGGAGTCGGCGGGCTGACGGTCTTGAGGGAACTCTACCGGCAGCTGCCATCCGAATCGATTCTTTACTTTGGCGATACGGCTCGACTGCCCTACGGCACTCGCTCTCAGGCAGAAATTTTGCACTTTGTGCGCGAAATTCTCATCTGGATGATGCAGCAGGGCGTCAAAATGGTAATCATGGCTTGCAACACCAGTTCTGCCCTGGCTTTGGAGGCAGTGCGGTCTGAGTTTCCTCTGCCGATTTTAGGAGTTATCTTGCCCGGTGCCCGTGCTGCTGTTGAGCTAGGCAACCGGATTGGGGTCATCGCCACCCCAGCCACTGCCGCTAGCAACGCTTATCGTCGCGCGATTTTAGAAGTTGACGCCACTGCCCAAGTTTGGCAAGTGGGCTGCCCAGAGTTTGTGCCGATGATTGAGCAAAACCGCATCCATGACCCTTACACCCAGGAAGTGGCGCGGGAGTACCTGGCACCGTTGCTGCACCATCGCATTGACACGCTTGTTTACGGCTGTACCCACTATCCCCACTTAGCACCCGTCCTCAGGACAATTCTGCCCCGGTCGGTGAATCTATGCGATCCGGCAGTTCATGTAGCGGCTGCGGCTGCTCAAGAGCTGGATTTACTAGGACTGAGAAACACCCGCCCACCTCTAGCCACTCGATTTGCCGTCAGCGGTTGTCCCGAACAGTTTGCACAACTGTCAGTACAATGGCTGGGGTGTACGCCTGCTGTAGAAAAGGTTTATTTACCGACAGTGCTACATCGGCAAATACCGCTTGAGCTAAGCGAGTAGCAGTCAATTGAAGAATGGGATCTTCAATCCAAAATCTCAAATTTGGCTGCTAATCGCGAATGGATGAGGTGAGCGTGCCGCAAACTGCTAATAATTCTGTCGCGATCGCTAGGGTACGGACTTCGTCCTACCCGCACCTTTCACAGTTCGCTGCGCCAGAATCAACAGCAGGTAAACGGTTAACAAATAACCAGTGGCTAAAATTGGAATAATCAGAGGCATTTCATTATACGTCATAGTGTCGCACAAGCACAAGTAGCGGAATGTAAATTTTTATACGATCCTAAGACAACGCCCCCAAGTCAAGGCTTGAGAATATGGCTGCCCATAGGAATTCTGGAGGTCGCGATCGCCCCCAAAATTCTTGATTTAACTGAAACCCCAGAAAATTGATAAAAATAATCTGGGGCTTTTCTCAGCAATCCCGTAGATAGCAAGCTAATCTACAGTGCCTGTTGAAAGTCCTTTATTTTCAGATGGCTATTTTTCCTAGGGCACTAGCGCTAGAAAAAGATGCAGGAAGCCGGAAATGCTACCGCCTACCAAAAATCTGCCATCCTTTACCAATTTATTACCAACACGTAAGTGTTTTCTGTAATTTTTTGGCTCAGTGAGTCTATTAAGCTTTTCAAATCCTTACATATTAGAGTAACACAAGATCCCTTGGGGTTAGGGGCGATTTTTTTAGATACTTTACAAGTCGATACAATTTCAAAAAAAGGCTGCGGGGGCATCTTCTAAGGAACAAAACTTCCCTGTGGGGGAGCATTAGCTTAAAATAAATGACAGGAATGTAAAATTTCGTAACTATTAAGCCGGAGTCGGCTGATCCATGACCTCAGTGACCTCCCTCTTTGCCCCTGTTGAATCAGACCTACGTGTTCTGACGGAGAATTTGAAAAAGCTGGTTGGTGCCCGTCACCCCATCCTGTATGCGGCGGCAGAACACTTATTTGGGGCAGGAGGAAAGCGCGTTAGACCCGCTATCGTCCTGCTGATATCGCGGGCAACCATGCTGGATCAAGACATTACCCCACGTCACCGACGTCTCGCAGAAATTACGGAAATGATTCACACCGCTAGTCTGGTACACGACGATGTGGTGGATGAATCCGAGGTAAGACGCGGCATTGCAACGGTTCATAGCCGGTTTGGCAATCGCATCGCTGTGTTGGCGGGAGACTTCTTATTTGCCCAATCTTCTTGGTATTTGGCAAATTTGGATAATTTAGAGGTAGTGAAACTGCTCTCAGAAGTGATTATGGATATGGCAGAAGGAGAAATTCAGCAAGGGTTGAATCGCTTTGATGCCAGTTTGTCCCTCGAAGCTTACTTAGAGAAGAGTTACTACAAAACTGCCTCCTTAATTGCTAACAGTGCTAAGGCGGCTGGATTACTCAGTGATGTCTCGGAGGAGGCGGCAGAAAATTTATATCGCTACGGACGTCATCTCGGCTTGGCTTTCCAGATTGTGGATGATATTTTTGACTTCACGGGTTCGACAGAAGCTTTGGGTAAGCCAGCGGGATCGGATCTAAAAAGTGGCAATCTGACGGCACCGGTGTTATTTGCCTTAGAAGAAAAACCTTACCTAGAGGCGCTGATTGAGCGGGAGTTTACAGAGGCGGGGGATTTAGAAGCAGCGATCGCCTTGATTGAAGAAAGTCAGGGCATTGAGCGATCGCGCGAATTAGCCGCACATCATGCCCAACTCGCCGTTCAACAATTGGCAGATTTACCGCCCTCAGAGTGCCGTCAAGCGCTAATTGACATGGCTGATTATGTGTTGAGTCGTCTTTATTAAGGAGAAAGATTGAAGAATGAATCAACAGCCAACAAGCAATTAGCCATTAGCAAATTTTACACTTGGCTAGTCTCGCCGCCAGAGAAGAACACACCAAATCCCAGCGACCCAATCCAGTATCTTCTAATCCCCCAGCCGGAAGATGACCCGATGGGGCAGAATTTTCCGAGAAAGTGAGAGCCGAGTAGTTTAACCAATTGCCTTTGACACGCCAACCAACTTGGTCGCCAAAACGACACCAAGTGGCATAGTCAAAGTCAGGTTTTCCGCCAACCCCTTCCCAAATGCGCTTCTGGACACTAAAGCCAAAGCGTCCGTCGCTGTACTTTACCCAGAGTCGATCGATCGATCCGAGGTGTTGGCAGGGAAACTTTTGAAAATCTTCGACTCTCAGCCAGCCTTCTGGTTCTCGATGGGAAATTTGCAGCAGCAGCATTCTTGTTTCCTCATCTGCTTCTTTCCAGTTCCTGGCGGCAAGTAAATCCCGCAGTTTGCTGTAATTTATCCCCAATGTCCTGAGACGAACGGGAGAGGAAGTCATCGTGGGTATCGTGACACTGACATCAGAAGGTCTAGGAAGTGTAGAGTTGAAGGCTTGCAGCACCTCCGAAGCAGCTTTATAGCGATCCTTCGGTAAAGGCTGAAGCAATTTATCCAAGATTTGCCCTAACTCTTGACTAATGGTTGTGCCTTCTGGCAGACACTCTCGCCACATCCAGCGACACTCTAGCGGTTCATAAAGACCATCAGAACCGTCTAATTTAGGAAGAGATTGGGTCAACAGACAAACGCAAGTGACTCCCAAACTGTAGAGATCGCTAGCGGGGTAGGCGTGACCGTGCATTTGTTCCATCGGCGTATATCCTACCGTACCGACCGTCGTCCCCACTTTCCCCATCGTCGTTTCTGTCACCAGTTTGGAGACGCCGAAATCAATCAGGACTAATTTGCCATTTCGGTGACGACGCATAATATTCTCTAGCTTGATATCCCGGTGAATCACCCCACGTTCGTGAATAAATTTGAGAATTGGCAGTAACTCAGCCAAAAACTGTCTAATCTTTTGTTCGCTAAAAGCTCCCTGAGTTGCCAATTCTTGACGTAAAGTTAGTCCCGCAATCAACTCTTGTACCAGATACAGGCGCTTATCTTCTTCAAAGTAAGCAAGCAGTCTGGGAATTTGGGGATGTTCTCCCAGTTGAAGCAACCGCACTGCCTCCTGGTTAAACATTGCCGTTGCTTTTTCCAGTGCCTTCGGATTGGCTTGAATCTCTGAGGATGGTAAAAATTGCTTCACCACGCAGGGCGCATCCATACAGTCAGTATCTGCTGCCTGATAGGTTCTGCCAAAGCCGCCACCGCCAATCGGTTTGAGGATACGGTAGCGGTTTCTCAGAAGTAGATGAGAGCCACAACTTTGGCAAAATTTATAATCGTCAGGATTCAGACCTTCGCGGCAATTGGGATTGAGACAGTAGATCATACCCAGGCAGGATTCAGCAGGTTGAGTCTATCGTAGTTCTTCCTAGAAGCGTGGCAAAGGGGAAGTGGCTGCGACAACTGGCGGCTGGCTATTGTTTGGGAAATGTCTTGCCGACTTCTCTCACGTCGCCTCTGGATTTTGTCATCCCCCACAGATGAGGCAAACACACTTGTTGGGTTAAAGGAAGGGGCGCTTTTTGGGTAATATATTAGCGACCAGATCGTTGCTCCCTGGTTTTTGTCAAATTTCTCTGCTGGAATGCCTGGGGCATCTATCCCCATGTGTCGATCGTAAAAGTAGCGGTAGAAGGGTAAGTAGCGTGGGGGTACTGAACTGAGTAATAGACTCGCCCATCCTTCGTCACCGATGCCTGCGCCGGATACGCCGGATTGAAGAAAGCGGCGATCGCCCGATTCATTTATCATAAATGCACCGGCGTACATGACCAATTTCCAGAAATGTCGCGCCGCAAAATCGGCGTCAAGGTCAGCATCCCCAACACTCTGGAGGGCATAGACGGCTGGAACTAGGAAAATCCCTGCATAACTGTCATAGCCAATCCCTTCCTGACTTAAACCCAACTGACCGTAAGCGTTGATTAGGTGAGTTTTCAGCCACTGTTTGAGCTGAGTGTATCGGTTGGCGCGGTTGCCTTCCTCGTACACTGCCAGCATCATCACCAGTTCCCCACCCCGACAGACTGCCACCCAGTTAGAAGCCATCGCTGGATTACTGAGGTTGGGGTGGCGGAAATTCTCCCAAGCATCGAGGGCGATGTTAATTTTGTCTTTAATGTAATCTCGCTGCTGTGGCGTCCAACCGCGATACGCCCAATCATAGGCGATCGCCAAATTTTGTCCCACCGTCGCCCTAGATAGCCCATATTGCGCTTCCGGCAGGCGGTTATCTGGGTCTGGATCTTGGTGGATGAGGTGGAGGGCTTCGTAGGCTATTTGTGCATACTTATTTTCATTTGTCAATAAGTACAGCAGTGCTGCTTCTCGTGCCAGATACGAACGGGCATAGTTCCAGTTGCCGTCATTTGGGTTGCCATCATAAATGTGCCAGTTGTTCTGGTTTACCCGCGCTTTCAGGGCATTGAACGCTTGCTGATGATGCGATCGCGGCACCTGAATTGCCGATCGGATTTGTTCGATCCGCCTTTGATTCAGAAATAGACGTGGGTGTGATTCGTCAGCTAGCGTTTTTAAGGGCGTTAGAACTATCAACAGACTGATTAAGATAGGGGTTTTCACCTCTTTGTCTGTGTCCTCTGTGGTTTAAATTTTGTCTATAGGAATCCTGTTTGATTTGTAAGATGTTTTTTTAACGAACCGCCAAGGACGCCAAGGACGCGAAGTAAGAGAGGAGGAGAGGTGGATAATTCCACAAGTCATTGCTATAGAAGTCAGGGTGAATCGCTTTTGGCTTCGGTCAAGCTGGATGAAAATAATTGTAGATTTCCTGGGCTAACTTAGGGCCAACACCAGGAGCCTCAGCCAGCTGCTTTGGAGTCGCTTCGCGGATATAATCAATGGATCGAAAATGGGCTAAGAGTTGTTTCTGTCGCTGAAAGCCCAATCCTGGGATTTCATCTAAACGCGATCGCCTCAGTTTATCGCTGCGCTGCTGACGGTGGAAACTGACTGCAAATCGGTGCGCCTCATCCCGCAGTCGTCGCAACAACTGCACTCCTGGTTGTTCTGCATCTGTCTGTAAGGGTGAAGACTCACCCGGTAAGAAAATCTCCTCTCGCTGCTTGGCAAGACTAACAACTCGCAAGTCTTCCATTAAATTCATCTCTTGCAAGACGGCGACAACCGATGAAAGCTGACCTTTACCGCCGTCAATCATTACTAAATCGGGCCAATCGGGATTTCCGAATCGCTGCAATTGGGGATCTTCGGCATACTTGCGGAAACGTCGCTGGATAACTTCCGCAAGACTGGCAAAGTCGTCCGAGTGACCGGCAGTAACGGTGGGATTTTTTATTTTATAGTGGCGATAGTGCTGCTTTGCCGGTATAGCGTCGATGAAGACTACCTGAGACGCCACAGCATTCGCTCCCTGAATGTGGGAGATGTCGTAGCCTTCAATCCGGTGGGGTAAGTCGGGTAGGTCAACAATGGTGGCTAAATCCTGCATCGCTTGCTCGTTGCGATCGCCCAATCGTTGCATCCGTGCTAGTTCATACTGGGCGTTGCGCTCCACCATCTCAATCAATTCTGCCTTGGTTTGCCGCTGGGGAGCAAGTAGCGTTACTTTTCGTCCTTTCCGTTCAGTTAAAAATTCTGTGAGCATTTCTCCTTCTGGCAACTCATGCTGCACTAGAATTTCCGTAGGGATTTCTACGGAGTCGGCATTTGCGTAATGTTCCTCTAATACCCGCTGCAAAATGGCTCCCGGCGTTCCCGATTGCGCTTCCGCAACAAAGCCTAAACGACCAACCAGTTTTCCCGCACGCATCTGGAACAATTGAATGCAGGCGTGTTGGGCGTCAGCAGCGAGAGCGATCGCATCCCGCGAAACGGTATCATCTGGCAGAGACACTTTTTGATCTGCACTCAAAGACTTTAACCCGGCAATTTGGTCGCGCATCCGAGCTGCTGCCTCAAAGTTTAGCTCTTCGGCTGCCTTTTCCATATTCGCCGTCAAAATATCAATCAGTTCCCCGGCTCGTCCTTGGAAAACCATCGCGATCTTTTGGATTGTCTTGCGGTATTCTTCGGGTGAAATCAACTTTTGACATACGCCTGGACACCGCCCTAAATCGTAGTTTAGACAAGGACGGTCTTTAAATAAAGGTTGCGGACGCTGACGGATGGGAAACAGCCGTTTTGCGATTCGTAAAGTGGTTCGCAACAAACCTGCATCGACAAAAGGGCCGTAATATTTATCTTTCTCTTTCCCCAGACGCCGGTTGCGAGTAATGAAAATGCGGGGATATTCTTCCGACCAAGTAACCAGGACGTAGGGATACTTCTTATCATCTTTGAGCAGCACGTTGAAGTAGGGTTGATGCTGCTTAACTAGATTGGCTTCTAGCGCCAGTGCTTCGGCTTCGGTGTCGGTGACGATGAATTCAATCTCTGCGATTTGCCGCACCATCATCATAATGCGGTCGCTTAATTTCTGGGAGTCGCGGAAATAAGAGCGAACTCGCGATCGCAATTTTTTCGACTTGCCAATGTAGAGGATGCGATCGCTAACATCCTTCATAAAATAGACCCCTGGTTCTGGTGGAATCTCTTTCAGACGGCTTTCCAGGCGTTCTGGCTCTTTGAGGAGCGGCAGGATTTTTGTAGATGCGATCGCTCCTTCAGACGAGATATAACCAGCTTGAGTTGTGGCGGGAGATAACTCGTTCCCATTTCTTAGCGTTTGCGGATCTGTCATCCTAATACACTCCTTGACAGCAGCAGTTGTTAATTTTTAGGTCACGCCCTTGAACAAACAGTAACAGGACTTACGCAAAGCTTATACATATAGCGTTTTTTCGGGTTCAATCCCCCTGTGGTTGCCCTTACTATGTGGTGATATTTGCGTCAGTCCTGAGTAACGTGGTTGCTAGCTCGTAAAATCTCGTAATAAACATTTTTTTTAATTCAAAATATCAGTGCAAGTTCGTAGTTAACATTTTTATTCGATTCACGAATCAGTAAAAATTCGGATCATTTTATTCTTTTTAAACCTGAACTTTTTTCCGGATTTTAGTTAAGCTTTCTTGAAGTCATTACTAGGTTAAATGAAGTTATAACGAATTATGTTAATTTTTCAGCTTTTAGTTTGAAATTGGTTTTAAAATGCTGCTACAGCAAAACTTTTTTCTAAGTCACCTCCCACCTGGTTAAAATCATGAATTTGGAAGAGTTTGAAAATCAATATCGGAACGCTATGGATGATACGCTCAACCAACTCCAGACAGTGATTTTGTTATTGGCACAAGTAGAATCTCAAGTTATGGAAATAAGTTCTTCTGTGCAACGTCTAAGCCACACAGTGGAAATATATATTAACGAAAATAAAAGTGAATAACTGTTAATTCAATTCCTAGAAGTTTAGTAAGGCGTTAACGAATTTCTTCTGCAATTGCTTGTCCCAAGGAAACTAGATTTACAGGTTTTACAAAGAACCGACGTGCCCCCAAACTCAGGGCACGCTCTTCATCAGCTTGAAAAGCATAGGCGGAAACGACTATCACGGGAATGTGGAGCCAGTCTGACCCTTCTTGGATTTGCTGGAGTAGGGTATAGCCATCAATATCTGGTAACTTTAAGTCTAGCAAAACTAAGTGAGGCTGAAAGTCAGCCATCGCCTGAAAAAAACCAGACCCCTCTGCTAGAGAGAGAACCTGGTATCCCAGATAACCAAGATAGTCACTTAGCAGCTGTCTATTCGTTTGGTTATCCTCAACGAGCAAAATTCGCTTAGCAGGTGCTTCAGCACGGAAGTCTGAATTCGGGTTGGATTTTGAGCGTTCAGTCTCACCGATCCTGTAAGATCCGCCTTGGAAGATAGTTAAAAGTGATATGAGCATTAACCGAATCTATTGCCACTCAGTGTAGCTATAACTTTATTAATAAGTCATCCGGTTAACAATAGATCGCAGTCCAGGTTTAGACGAACTTAAAAATAGACGTGCTGGGGTATTAGCAGGATACTTATCTGAAAGACTATCCAAAACTCCTGAAACCCTTGAAAAATCGTAGGGAATGGTAGAGCGTAAGCGTAGGCGCGTTCATGCCGTACGGCTTTAGCCTTCAAGGGAGAGTAACTAGGGCAAACTGCACCAGGGCTGGGGAACGTGAACTGAGAGCCTACACATCCGAGATTTGGATAGTCTTTCAGGGCATTCCGGACTTGCAAGCAACGCTTAAATTACAACAAAAAAAGGGAGCAGATAGCTCCCTACTTTTTTAGGCTAAGACTGTTTTAGGCTAAGACTGTGGAAGGTGCAAAATTTATGCTGCTTTTTGCAACTTGCGCTTAGCGGCAAAGAAACCACCCAAACCAATTAAACCCAACAATGCGGAGGGTTCGGGTACGTCGAGGGGCGTTGCCGTCTGGGAAACCTTGAAATTCACAGATACGTTAACAGGTACAGGTACAGGTAGAACTCCCGCAACAGTACCCAATGCAGAACCTCCACCAGAGATATTACACGTACCACTCAAGCACACTTTAATCTTATCGAACTCATAGTCTTTTACAGTCAAGATATCGGTAATCTTGTTGTAAGAGAAATTAAAGGTAGAAAGAAGATCGGTTTGACTATAGCTTAAACCCTTGAAGATGGAGCCAAAACCGCTAAAAGAGTTGATGAAACCATAATTACTGAAGTAGCTACCAAAATAATCTCCTAAATAACTGAAAGGATGATCGATGGTTAGTTCTGAATCTCCTTCATCTTGAAGCCTACCGCTGAGATTATCGATAATGTAGCTCTTGTCTACATCCACGGTGAAAGGTATTCCGCCGAAAAAGGAATTAACAGTGCCACTAACCTCGCCAACGTAATCGAGTTTTGTCAATTGGGCTGCCTCAACAGGAGCCATACCAATTGTGCCCAAAGTGACAACTGCTGCCCCCGCAATAGCGATTGATAACTTTACATTTTCTAACATTTTGGTGTCTCTATCAGTTCTAGGATTTTGCTTTCGTACAGCCACCGCAACCGGACTGTCAGGCATATTTTCGGTTTCGCGCTTGTGGTGGTACTGAACTTCTTGGCACCCTCAGTATGTCTGTCTATTTTTTACTGCAACTGTTATAATTTAGTGGTATTTACGGTAAATTTGGTTAAGTTACCGTAAATTTACTGTGATGTTTATATAAAGAAAAAATCGGCCCGCCTCTTTCTCTGGACGGTGCCGATAAATTTACAATCTTTAGCAAACTATTAACACTGCTAGTTTTTTATGAAGCAGTGACTACAGAATTTAGGCTTTTTTCAGCATCTTACGCTTGACGGCAAAGAAACTACCTACACCGAGCAGACCCAGCATGGCTGAGGGTTCGGGAACTGATTCTGAAGGAGGAACTTCGCCTTTGAGCGTGACTTCATAGTTGCCCGTGTGAGATTTGCCATCGCCTTTTTCCACCAGTCCAGAGTTTGTGGCATTAAAGTTGTAAAGGTATTGAGCTGGACTACCGTTATAGGCAACCTTAACGATTTCACTGGCTTGGATGACTAGATCCGTTTTAGCGATAAAGGCGGTCAGGGGATCTAATTTAGCTGAGAGGGTTGTGATTTGTCCGTCAACCAAGGCGATTTGACCTGTCAATGCGTTGATTTGACCTGTCACTGTGGTGATTTTAGCCAAAATCCCTGGCTTTTGAGCGGAGGAGGCAGCCTGGAATTGATTCTTGAGTGTATTGAGGCTGATTTGCGCCGTACTCAGTGCCGATTGCATCTGAGTGCGATTTGATTTAAGTGTATTGTAGGCACTTTGCATCTGAACTTGAGCAGGTTGAAGTGACTGTTGAATTAAAGATGCCCCATTCAAGTGACCAGCTAACCCAACGCGGATAGTACCATCATTGTCCTGGTTGACGTAGGAGAGATTCGGGTCGCTAAATCTCTGAAGTCCCCCACCGGCTACAAAAGCAGTTAAAAGCTCAGTTTGGGTATTTGCTCCAAGCAAGGGGCTGAGATTGTTGGCAACGATTAAATCATTCAACCATTTCTGAGCCAAAGTTGTGCCACCAACATCGGTATTCCAGTCAGATGAGGTGAGACTGCTGAGGGTAATGCTCTTGCCGCCGATGGTGCCTTGTAAACTGGTGACGCCAGTGTAGCTTGCGTATGCGGAGTTGCTGAGGGTTTCACTATTGGAAAATAGCTCGATGTTTCCAGTTGGGTTAGCGCTATTTCCGCCTAGAACTTTTTGCTCATTAACCCAAGTGCCGGGGGTATTGTTTACCTGGAACGTGTTTGTAGCGTCGGCATCGTAGGTTAGATAGGGTGCAGCTCCAGTAACGGTAGCATTTTTGATGGATGCAGCGGATGCTGGGGCGCTAGCGATCGCACTGAGGCTTGCCAACACTGAAGCGCTGAGCAAAATTTTCTTGATAGTACCTGTCATTTTGTGTGTCTCCACAAGTTTTCTGTCTAGATGAGTTTTGCTTGATAACGCGCACAGTAGCTAGGGCGCGGTCAGTTTTAGATCGGGTTTAACAGTTCTAAATAGGCAGGGGCAATGATAAATAGCCTGTCTTTTTAGCTTGGTCTGGTTATTTACCTGTCTGTATTTAATATAGTCAAATAACCAGTTTCAATCGGTAAAGTTTTGATGATTTTTAGTAAAATTTGAGTAAAGCTTGAATGCAAAAAACAATTTTATTTTTCCGTATACTGACCGTAAGAATACAGGGGAATAGCAGACATAAGCCTAAATTTAGGAAGGACATCTAAAATAAAAATTCTGTCAAGAGTAGTTTCTAGGAGTCCTAAGCTATTCGGCATTTAGAAGCTGCCTAACCTTTAGTGGCATTGCCAGTCTTTAGTTGTTACAGAGGCGATCGCTTACCTCTGTCCGTTAGTTGCCACCGCTTTCTGATCCGGCTGACGACTGACGACAAACCATCTATTTGAATCTAGGCTGCCTTAAATTCCTAAATACTTACTGCTTCTAACTGGGTTTTGCGCTTCCAGTTGTTTATTATTTTGAGAAATTTACGGAGAATTCAATGAACTGACTGTAGATTTACGGTTATGTTGAATGCTTCAAAAAAATAGCTCCGCTCTCTTTTTGAGGCGAAGCTAATCAGCTGTTGTGCATTTAATTTGACCATTTACTTGGCCCTGAGGAGCAGGCGTTAATATCTTTAGGACTTACGCACTGAAACCTTCAAACCTTGATCCCCCCTAGCCCCCCTTAAAAAGGGGGGAACCGGAAAAGTCCCCCAATTTATCGGGGGATGCAAGGGGGATCTCTGCGTAAGTCCTAATCTGGTCAGGTACAAGTTAAGACTTAGAGCCATTTTAGGCAGCGATCGCCGGTATTTTCACTGATGCATTACCGGGGATATCTTTTCAACCGCCATTTCCAATACACCTGGATCGTGTACCAGCGCAAACCGTACATATCCTTCTCCAGATTTACCAAAACCGGCACCGGGTGAGGCAGCAACGCCAGTGGTTTCTACCAGATGGGTGCAAAAGCCGATGGAGTTTTGTGCCCACGGTTCTGGCAATTTAGCCCAAACATACATGGTGGCAGATGGGGTGGGAACCTCCCAGCCAATTCTGTGAAGCGCTTTGACAAAGGCATCCCGGCGTTGGCGAAAAGTTTCAACTGCCGCCTTAACGCCCTCTTGAGAGCCACTCAGGGCAGCGATCGCTCCATTCAAAATTCCTTGGTATTGGTTGAAATCAACTGCCGCTTTCACCTGGCGCAAGGCGCGGATCAGATTTGCATTCCCAATCGCGTAGCCGATGCGAAAGCCGCCCATGTTGTAAGACTTAGATAAAGTAAAAAACTCAATCGAGACGCTTTTTTCGGGGTCGGCTTGTAAAATTGAGGGAACTGCAACGTCTTCAAATACCAGATCGGCGTAGGGAAAATCGTGAACCAGCACTAGATGATGACGCTGGCAAAAATCAACCGCTGTCTGGAAAAAAGATAAGGGCGCGATCGCGGTTGTGGGGTTGTGAGGATAGCTCAATATCATCATCCGTGACTGAGCCAAAACCGGCAATGGTATCTCCTCAAACACGGGCAAAAACCCATTTTCTGCCCGTATTGGCATCGGGTAAATTTGACCGCTGGCTAGGTAAACTCCCCCAGCATGGGATGGATAACCAGGGTCAAGCAGTAAGGCAAAATCCCCTGGATTCAGTACCGCCAAGGGTAAATGAGCGGTGCCTTCCTGGGAACCAATCAGGGACAGCACCTCGGTTTCCGGGTCAACCGGAATCCCGTATTTCTGAGTGTACCAGCGAGCGGCAGCTTGGCGAAAAGCTTGAGTGCCGTGAAACAGCAAGTAGCCGTGGGTTTTGGGGTCAGATAAAGATTGGGCGATCGCGTCGATAACCCGATCCGACGTTGGTAAATCGGAAGAACCCAGCGACAGATCGATGATGTTTTGTCCCGCTGTCCTGGCTTTTGCCTTTGCCCGATCCATATCGGCAAACACATTGGTTTGCAGGGGTTGTAAACGCTTGGCGAACTGCATATTTAGTCTTTAGTCCTTAGTCCTTAGTCGCTAGTCCTTAGTCTGTTGTCCGGTGTTTTTTGTCTCTCACCGATCGATGACGAATGACTAATGACTACTGACTGTTTACAGGTGAGTTTCCAGAATACTCATTAATTTCTGCTTCCCAATCGCTCCCTCATAAGATTCAATAATCTGAGTGTCCTTAAACAGCTTCAGAGCTGGAACGCCTTCCACTTTGTATTTGGCTACGGTGTCGGGATTGGGATCGACTTCCATCTTCACGACCTTGAGGCGATCGCCATAAGTTTCCGCAGCGGCTTGCACGGCTGGCGCTACGAGACGGCAAGGGCCGCACCAAGACGCCCAGAAGTACACTAATACTGGCTGAGTCGCTTTCAATACTTCTGTTTCAAAGTCTGCATCATTAATTGAGATTGTGCTGCTCATGTCACCCCCGATTGACATTTATATCATTGCTTAACCCACTCAACACAGTATTCAAAACCGTTGCGAGTAGGCAGGAAAGCAACCAAGGTTTACGCCTTTCTGATTGTAATACAGTACCTCAGACGGTTCGTTGGGAATGGTGGTTCATCAAGGAAATTTGCGATCGGACTTGATGAGTACAAAAGCTTTATTCAGAGCTGTAATCCGGACAGTTGTATCTGTATTTTCTTATTTCAAGTAGTTTGAAGTCTATTTTTTGAATTAGCTTATGTTTAATTACTCAAACGCACGCCAGCAAGCGAAAAATTATCATAAAATCTTCAACTGAGGCTTTTAGCTTAATTAAAGTCATTGAAACTAAGTCAGCGAATTATGGCAAGATAGACCCTCTAAATCTCATCGCCAACGAGTGTCAGATGGATGCAGAGCGGTCTATCAAAGCTTTGATTCGTAGATAAGTTATCGAAAAGTGCAGGAGCCTACAGGTTATCCAATTGCTTTTTCAGGTCTTCTAATTCGCTGTCAACTGCGGAATTAGATTTAGAGGGAGTGGTTGGGTTTGCTGCCGGTAGTTGGGCTTGCGTAGTGGAAGAACCAGTTAATTGCGCTTTCATTGCTGCCAATTCGTCATCAACATCGTTGCCGGATTCTAATCGGGCAAATTGGTTTTCTAAATCATTGCCAGTCAGCTCGGCTGCCGCTGTAGAACGAGCTTCTAGTTCCAAGACTTTTTCTTCCATCCGCTCAAAGGCTGCCATTGAGCCGCTGGTATTCAAACGACCCACAGCGCCTTGAAGCTGCTCCTGAGCCTTGGCACTTTGTGCCCGTGCCTTAAGCATATCTTTCTTGGTCTTGGCTTCGGAAATTTTACTTTCCACTGCAATCAAGTTGCGCTTGAGGGTTTCCACCTGAGTGGTTTGCTGATCCAAGCTAGGTTTTAGGGTAGCGGCAGTGTCAGCGTAGGTCTTCTTGCGTATCAGCGCTTCTTTAGCGAGATTTTCATCGCCTTTTTGCAGAGCCAACTGGGCGCGTTGTTGCCAGTTGTTTGCTTCGGTTAGGGCTTGGTTGTATTGTTGCTGAGTCCGTTTTTGGTTGGCAATGGCTCTGGCAACAGCCTGACGCAACTGCACCAGGTCTTCCTGCATATCGATGATGGACTGTTCCAGAATTTTTTCTGGGTCTTCAGCCTTGCTGACCACATCGTTAAGATTGGCTCTGACGACTCGGCTAATGCGATCGAATAATCCCATGACGCTGTTTATCCTCTTGGCGTGTACTAATGTAGGTATTTCCAGGCTCTGAGAGTAGCCTTGAGCAAGTTCAATTTAGGAGGTCAGATTTTCCATCGGTGCAGTAGTCGGCAATTGTCCCAAACCCCATTTCTAGTCTAGGGCGCTAGGCAAGAGTGACTTGGGCAACCTTCAGGAATCGTTAAAGACCCAACACATTTCTTCCTAGTCTAGAAACTTCTAGTCCAAAGCGGTAGTTTCCAGATCAAGAACTTTCCAGTTGGGATCGGATTTTTTGTAATTCGGCATCTTGGCTAGGGTCAAGTGCCTGCTGACTAGACGGCAGTTGCGGTGCTTCGGTGCCTTGGCTCAGCTGAGCTTTCATGGTGGCTAATTCGGTATCAATATCCCCAGCATCTTCCAGGGAGAGAAATTGCTTTTGCAGGTCATCGCTTCCCAGTTCAGCGATCGCTTCTGACTGTGCTTCTAGTTGCAAGACTTTCTCTTCCATGCGCTCGAAGGCGGTCAGGGAACTGGCAGTATTAACACCGCCTAGCATCTCGTTAATTTTCGCAGATGCTTGAGCCGAGCGAGCGCGAACGATGTACATATCTTTTTTCGTCTTGGCTTCAGAGATTTTGCTTTCTAGCGATCGCATATCTTGCTTGAGCCTGCCGACGACTTGATTGTGCTGATCGATCTGCGCCTGCATTGCCTCTGCGGTTTCCTGATAGGATTTGCGCTTGGTGAGGGCTTGGCGGGCTAAATTTTCGTCACCTTTTTGCAGTGCCAGTTGGGCGCGATTATACCATTCTTGGGAGGTAGACTGGGCTTGGCTGCATTGTCGCTCAGTCCGTTTTTGGGTAGCGATCGCTTGAGCCACCGCCTGCCGCAGTTGAATCAAATTCTCCTGCATTTCCATGACCGCTTCTTCCAGGATTTTTTCTGGATCTTCCGCTTGTCCAATCAGACTGTTGATGTTGGCTCGAATTACTCGCAAGATGCGGTCGATCAATCCCATGTCAGTTCTCCATTCACAACGCACGGGTTTAGTGGAAAGGCGGGGTCACTCGATCGTGAAGATGGCAACGAACCCCGAAAAGCAGTCGCCCTCAACGGGCATCGCAGTCCCCGTAGCAACGTTAACAGAATGCTAGGTTACTTTCCAACTCAACCACCTCCAGCTTAAGGCTGATCGACCGCCGCCGAAATCCCCTGTTTCTGAAGCTCTTTCACCAATGTTTGAGCTTGAGACTCTTTCTTGAACGCACCGAGATAAATTTGGGTGCCTTCTGGTGATAAATAGGCATCGGGAACAATCTTTCGCGCCTGTTGCAAGGAGCTTTCGCCATCGTATTTTACAAACACATAATAGAAGCCCTGCGGATTCGGCGCGGGAGTTGCCGTCGGGGAGGGTTTCAAACTCGGTTGTACAGAGGGGAGCCGTTGCGGCAATCCTGGCAGAGGACTAGCGGGTTTAACTGGCACTGTCGCGGCTGGCGGCAGCCCTGGGAGCGGCACCGAGCCAGATTGCCTTGCTAAGGGCAGCCCAGGCGAGGAGTTTCCGGGGGTAGATGAACTGGGTAGCGGGGCAATTGTTGGCACCGCTACTTGGGTTTTAGGTAAGCCTGCCACATTGGATCTCGGAGCTGGACTGGAAGATGGCAAGGTACTCAGGGTATCCAAATTTACGTCCACAAATTCGTCAGTTGCCAGGTTTGGGCCGCTAGGCTCAGATCCGGCTGCTGGGGCATTGGTGGTTGGAGTTGTTGCCGGAGTTGGACTTTGAGCAACGGTGGGCGTGCCTGACTCCCCGAAGCGATCTAAACCCAGATAACTGAGGCTGCCAGGATTAGTCACCAGATAGCCCAAGGTGGCAGTTGAAAATAGCAATAACAACAAGGAACCAACCCCTAGGGGAGTCAGCAGGCTATCCAGAAAACTGCGTTCTGAGCGCCGAGGAGTTGACGCCTCTTCTTCTACCAAACTTCGCAGAAGTTGTTCGGAAGATTCCAGATAGTCATTTGGAGGGACGTGCGTTGAAGTTGGATTGACAAACTCCGGTGGATTTGCGGCTGGTTCTGGATGCCAAGCTGGCTCGTGGGGCGGCATGGCGACGGTCGCTAGTTCCGCCGAGGGAGCCGATAAGTCAAAAGATGACGCGGGTGCGGGCGGTGTATACCATGTTTCATTCTGAATGGTTGTCTCAACTCCCTTGCCTTCCAGATTTTCTGCCTGTGGTGGAACGCTGGCTGGCGGCGGTGGCGGTGGGGCGGAGGGCGGCTGCGCTGGGGCGGCTGATTGATTCCTGCCGCCCGTAGCACTCACGGAAATTAAGTCGATGGGTTTGTGGCGAACCCGATCGTGATTCATGCGGGGGGCAGGCGACGCCCCACGTCCCCCTCGTTCGCGTCGGTATCGTGATAATTCTTCTTCTAGCTGCACGTCGAGGCTGCCCAGAGCCGCCTGCAAGGCTGGGTTGATGGGCTGGGCGGGGGAGGAGCGAGTAGAAGATTCAACCGAATGACCTTGACTCATAGCTTTAGCTACTGACGAATCTTGGGAAGCTGACGGATCTCTTTATTACACGCTGTTTTCTGCTTCAAGGCAACCGTAACCCGAATCTGCTGTCTTGGTTTTGGGTACGATCGAGCATGAAGACCGATCGTTCTGCCATTTAGCTGGGGATTTGTAGGATGTCTTTTAAATCTCTTAATCATATCTTAGGGGCTATCGAAAATCAGGCGGCGTGGCAGGCTAGCCAAGAATTTCAACAGTTGCTCAAGTGTTGGTCTTCGGTGGTGGGAGTGGCGGTGCAAGCTCAGACGCGACCGATTTCCATATCGAGGGGCGTTTTGTCGGTTGCCACCTCTAGCGCTGCTTGGGCACAAACTCTGACTTTTGAGCGTCAGCGGATCTTGCAAAAGTTGAATGCTCATCTAGGTAGCAATTTGGTTGATATTCGCTTTTCGACGGCTCAGTGGCAGAAGAAGTCTGGTTCTAGTCGTTCCTGGTATGCACAGGAACAATCTGTGGCGTGGCAAGAGCATCCCAGTCGAGTTGTTGAGGCGACATCTTCACCGTCGTTGAGCCAGAAGGTGGAACTGAAAGAACCCCACCAAGCTTTTCAACGTTGGGCGGAGGGAGTGCGGGAGCGATCGCAACATTCACCGCTTTGTCCCCAGTGCCAGTGTCCCACCCCTCCAGGAGAACTCCAGCGCTGGGCTGTGTGTGCCCTGTGTGTTGTCAGGCAATGGAAAGGCTAACTTTGAGTAGATTCGGTGCAATTAAGCCGAAACAGGGATTGGTAGTAGGTTGCGAGAAATGCTTGCTTTGTGTGGTGGCACCCCCTCAAACCCCACGAATCATCTGCATCGCTTGAATTTATTTAGGTGTATCTACTTAGCTCCTCATCAAAATCGGAATCTAAAGTTGTTTTGTAGCGTATGTAACAGATGCCTGTTTCCTCTCCGTTACATCTTGTAACTTAGACTCCTGCGTAGCCTTCTGTACGGAAGTCTTCTAGGGCGGAGCTTCTGTGGCAATGCCCTGGATTTATGGCATCAATCTATTTCCCGATTGCTTCGTCCGTACTCTGACGTGCTTACTTCCGAAATACTTACAGAGAATGTAATGATTTTGATTGCCCTACTAAGGCTGACTCAGAGGATTTTCGGAGCAAAAATCTCGATTTAGTCGAGAAATGCAAAGTTTTTCCTTTAAATCAAGAGATAAAAAACTGAATTAAGGAGCTAAATTTATTTTTTTCTGGAACGGATACCTGTAATATTTATCTTGATCCCCATAGGGTTTTGTTAAAAAATAGCATTGTTCATGAGATTGTATACTATAGATAGATGTGTCTGTTTTTAATGCTTCATGTATCTATCTATTACAAAAAGCTAAAGAAAATCTAAATCAGTATTTCTACTGGGGTATCGCTAGAACATAGACGGGGAATATAGATTACAAGATTCCCAACTCTACAACCGTTAATCGGGAATTTTAATATAAAGCATAGATAAAAATTCCCCTAAAGAGGACTCCATGAAGACCTTAAATACTGTAACTTCTGCCTGCCGGTATTGTCGGTATTACAAGCCGGAAGGGCGTCGTGGTGGTCTTTGTCAGCAACTCGGCGTGCCCGTTCGAGGCGGCTGGGGAGCCTGTTCTTTAGCACTTCCAGCATTTGCTCCTTCTTGGGAACATCTCGAAGTAATGATGCGCTGGCAGGATGAAACGGTGAAAACACCGGAGGCGCTGTCATTCAAATGTTCGCTGAACTCTTCTCAAGAATCTGCCTCCCATGAAGAGAATCTCTCTACTGCCCAACAGCCAGTAGAAGAAGCACTGCTCGTATGAATAAAATAAAGGGTAGGAAGCTTACCTTGCCGTTTATCAAGGCAACTTGCTTAAACCTTTAAAAAAATAAAGATTTGCTTTAGAATCGCACCTTATTTAAGGCAAGGTGCGATTTTTGATTTAAGAGCCTTGTGAGATATTTTTTTACAAAAGATGAATCTTCAAACCCGTTTTCTCTCAGAAACCGGGTTTTTCCATTTGCGAACGACTAAGGCAGCCAAGGGTATTGACGGAAATCGGGTGGACGTTTTTCCAAAAATGCCTGCTTGCCTTCGGCTCCTTCCTCAGTCATGTAATAAAGCAAGGTGGCGTTACCGGCGAGTTCTTGCAAACCAGCTTGTCCGTCGCAATCGGCGTTTAAAGCAGCTTTTAGACACCGGATGGCAATCGGGCTTTTTTCTAAAATCTCATTAGCCCACTCGATGCCTTCTTGTTCCAGCTGCTCTACAGGCACGACGCAGTTCACTAAGCCCATTTCTAGTGCTTGCTGTGCGGTGTACTGGCGACAGAGAAACCAAATTTCTCGCGCCTTTTTTTGCCCCACAATCCGGGCGAGATAGCTGGCACCAAATCCACCGTCGAAGCTGCCGACTTTAGGGCCAGTTTGCCCAAAAATAGCATTATCTGCGGCGATGGTGAGGTCGCAAATCAGGTGCAGGACGTGTCCGCCACCGATGGCGTAACCTGCCACAAGCGCAATGACGACTTTGGGCATGGAACGAATTAGGCGTTGTAAATCTAGGACGTTCAGGCGGGGGATACCGTCATCGTCTACATACCCAGCTTGCCCCCGCACGCTTTGATCGCCACCAGAACAGAAGGCGTATTTGCCATCGGTGTGAGGGCCAGCGCCAGTAAATAATACGACGCCAATGCTGGTATCTTCACGAGCATCGCAGAAGGCGTTGTAAAGTTCAAAGACGGTTTTGGGACGGAAAGCGTTGCGTTTGTGCGGACGATTGATAGTGATTTTGGCGATGCCGTCGCCTTTGTGATAGAGAATGTCTTCGTAGGTTTTGGCGGTTTGCCAGTTGATTTGCATAGATAGTTGTGCAGTATTTCGGCTTGAGAATTTTAACGCAGTGTCTGAAATTACGGTAACTAGGTAGAACCTCAAAAGACGGCAGGCTTGAGCGATCGCTGGGTCATGATGACGGTAGGAATCAGAAAAGGTATCTTATAGCACAGACCGAGAGTAATTGTGAAGTCGAATCTGAGAGTTTTAATGCGCTATCGTCAGATAACGCTTTAACCAATCCGAAAGCAGATCGATTAGGATATGCGATCTTTGCAACATATAGCAATCCTAAGTGAATTTTAAAATCTCTTTTCTTTCTCTGCGCTCTCTGCGTCCTCTGCGGTTCGTTATTCTTTACTAATCAAATAGGACTGCTATATAGCTTATAATTCGCAACAATTAACGGATTTTATAGGATATCGACTGCCAATTTTCCTAAATTCTCCTGACGCCACTTGGCATCTGCCTTGCGATTGGTTGGCAACTCCAAAACCCGGATTCCCTGAGATGGCAATGGATTTAATCGTTGCCTCAGATGTTCCCAAGAAGTCATCAATTCATGCTCTACATTGTAAGTGGCACAAAGCTGAGCAAAATTTATATCCTGCGGTGTGGCAAAAAATTCTTCAAAGGGCGGGTTAAATTTGGAAATCGGCAACATTTCAAAGATGCCGCCGCCATTGTTGTTAATCAAAATTATTGTCAAATGCCCTATAAATTTATTTCTCAGTAAAAAGCCGTTAGTATCGTGCAATAAAGCTAAGTCACCCGTCAGCATCACAGTGCTTTGATGGCGATGGGCGATTCCCAAAGCAGTCGATAAGGTGCCATCAATGCCATTCGCGCCCCGGTTAAAAAAGGGCTGAATTCGAGAATTGTTGGGTGCCCAGAAAAACTCTACATCTCGCACCGGCATACTATTGGCAATAAATAGTGGGGTGCCGGGTGGCAGTGTCTGAGAAAGTAACCAAGCGGCTTTTCCTTCAAAAAGTACGTTCATTTTTGCCATTGTTTGATCGATGGCTTTCCTCACCTTTGATTCGGCTTCACACCAACTGTTGAGATAAGACGCGATCGCTTGCGTCTCTACAAGTTCATTTGGGTAGGTTTGAGATAGCTGTTCTACAGAGATTCGCAGGTGCGTTGTCTTGCCGTGCAATGGATCTAAATTGTGGTGGCTGGGGTCAATTACCCATCGTCTAGGCTGTGTTGATTCCAGCCAGTTTCGCAGTTCTTTACTGGTGGGTAATTCACCTATTTGGAGGGCAATTTTTGGTATCAACTTTTGTGCCAACTGCTGATTACGCAGGATTAAGTCATAGGTGGAAATTAAATAAGGGTTCAGTTGGTGATAGTTTCTTAATGGAGATAGCGCCTCAGCTAATACAGGCCATTTTAAAGATTTGGAGAGGTGCGCGATCGCGATCGCATACTCTTCCGGTAATTTGGGTTGTGCAGTCCCAGCGATAATAATTCCTTTGTCGCATTGCCGCCACTCGTGTATGGTGTTGAAAGTGGTAGGTTGCAGGTTGAAAGTTGCTACTGATGGCTGACAATTTGCAAAGAAATCTTCTTCTAGTAGAGACGCACTATTTCCCGTCTCTACAGCACCGTCTGGAATTGGGGCGAGAGGGTCGCGGAAGGGGATGTTAAGATGAACGGGACCTGGAGTCGGAAAAAGTGGTAGCGAAGCGGTAGCGCTCCCAGCGCATTGCTCCCACGCATAGATCGCAGTTTGCCGTAGATAACCTAGCATTCCCATATCTAGAGAAGGCAACGCTAACTCGGCTTGCCAGTTGGGATAATTGCCAAATAATTTCACCTGATCGATCGTCTGTCCAGAATGACAATCTCGCAATTCTGGGGGGCGATCGGCTGTTAATAATAAAAGCGGGATTCGGCTTTCCCTGGCTTCAATTACGGCTGGGTAAAAATTCGCCCCGGCAGTTCCAGAAGTGCAAACTAACGCCACTGGCAATCCTGATTTTTTCGCAATACCTAAAGCGAAAAATGCAGCGGATCGTTCATCTAAAACAGGAATGGCTTCTATCTCATCAGTTTGAGCGAAAGCAACCGTAAGGGGTGTTGAACGGGAACCAGGGCAAATAATAGCTGTGGTTAATCCTAGTCGTTTTAATGTTTCGGTTAGGATTGAAGCCCAGAGGGAGTTGGTGTTACGAAAATCAACGGGCATTTAAGAATAATGAACCGCAAAGACGCTAAGGACGCAAAGGAAGAAAGAGAGAGAGAAGAGAGAGGTTTCGGCTAGACTAAGGCTTTTAGAAGTGCTTGGAGTTTAAGTTGAATTTCTGCTAATTCTTTGTCTGGATCGGAACCAGCAACGATACCGGCACCAGCATAGAGTCTGGCACGACAGCCATCTATGAGTGCTGAGCGGATTCCCACAACAAATTCACTGTTTCCTCGGTGATCTACCCAACCGAGGGGCGCGGCATATAATGACCTGTTGAAGGTTTCATAGCGGCGAATTTCTTTCTGGGCACTCTCGCTGGGGACACCAGCAACTGCTGGTGTCGGATGGAGTTCAGCCAGAATTTCTAAGGGCTGAACGCCTGCCGGTACTTTCGCCTGAATGGGTGTCCATAAATGCTGAATATTTAAGAGTTTCAATAGCTGCGGCTGGGACAATATTTGAGGATTTAAACCTAGCTGGGAGAGACGATCGCGAATAAAATCAATAACTACTCGATGTTCGCGTCTTTCTTTTTCACTTGTTAGTAACCGATTCGCTAATTCGCCATCTTCACTAGAAATTTTCCCTCTGGGTGCTGAACCTGCCAGAGCATCAGTTACTAATTCATGGTTATGAATACTAATTAAACGTTCGGGACTGGCACCGATAAAACTTTGTCCCTTGCCGTTACTGGTGGAAAAAATATTGCAATCAGGATGGCGAGTTCGTAAATGATTGACTGAGGGAATTAACTGGAAAGGAATCGGGGAAATAACATCAAGGGCGTGAGCCAAAACAATTTTATGAATTTTTTCTGCCTGAATTGATGATAAAGCCTTGACCACGGATGATTTAAAATGGTTTACATCTGCAACATCTTGTTTTTTAAATAGTTTTCTGGCATCAATTGCTATATCTAGAAAAGATGCACTATGAAACCTTTCCAAACCAGTAACTCTTATTGCCTGAAATGTACGCCATAAGCTTTCGGTTAAATCTTGAACATTTATCTCCGAATCAATAGGAATATTTGCGACTACTACCGCAGTCTGATTTTTTAGAGCGATTTGCCATCGGGGTAAGAATACGGTGGCAGATGGAAAAGGAGAATCCGATTCTAGGTTTTTATTAAAAAATGTAAAAGCGCAGAAAAAATGAGCGCCCGAAAAAGGTAAATTAAGTTCACCAATACTCGTGGTATTGGCAAGGCAAGATTGAATAAACTCCTGGGATTTGTAAAACCGATTGGGGCTTTCTAGTTTTAGCGCAGCTGCGGTGTCGATGGCAGCGATCGCTTCTCCTTGTGCTGGTTTTTCAAAGTAAAAGTGTAATTGGTCTGGTCTAGCGATCGCCTGAAGTACAACCAGCGGATCGACTGCTGGAATTTCTTGAGAAATACTGAGGATCTGTGTCTGTTTTTTTTGTACAGCGGTCTGCTTAAAGGCTAAAAGAAACTGATGCAGCTCGTAAGTGTCTTGAAAAAGATTAGTACGATAGGGTGTGACTAGCATGGAAGCGAGGATAGGTTGGCAATTTGATATTAATACAACTGATTAGCCCAATTTCTTGGAAGACCAGGTATACCTAAATACCCTATTTTCGACGCATCATCTCAATTTTTAGATTAATAAAATGTTCATTTGGCTACTCAGTAAATTATTTAAACTCTTACTGATTCCCGGATATTTTTTTATTAACAAAGCTAAGCCTACGAATTTAGATTTAATTCCAATGCGTTGCTTGCTATGTTGGATTTCTAACCTATGGCTTTCGCCTAGTTTCAAGGTAGTCGTCATATTTTTAATGATTCCTTAATTTTAAACTTCAGGATGATTACCGCATGGGTATCTTCATTGATTAGATTTAAAAAACCCTTAAACATTGTATAGCGGTTCTTACACGAGTGAGGTTCGCAAAAATTTACTATCATCAAGCTTTCCAGTTTTGAGAATGTACCTCACATAACCGAGAACCGCTATATCTAAATCTACAATGTTTAGATACAATGTGTGATTTGACCGATCCTAATATGAGGGAGGTCATGACGAGCAGCTAGTTTTGAAAGAACCTGCTTAAGACTTGAGATAGGGTAGTCTTCAATAGGTGAGGACGACACTGGAAACCTTTGCCACCCTAATCAGGGGCTTGTAACAAAGTCTGTAGCAAATATCCTATCACGGCTTTAGGGTTGTAAAATTTGGTAGTTTCTTGGCAATAGCATAGATTGAGACTAATGGATACAAAATTGATTAATCATCCCAATAGTGGAGGGGCAAACATCAGTGACCCCGGACTTTGGATGGCAGCAATTAAGCCGCCCATGTACAGCGTTGCCATTATTCCGATTTGGGTGGGAACCGCTGTTGCTTTTGCTGAAACTCAAGTGCTTCATGGAGCAATATTTTCTACATTTTTAATGTCAGCAATTTTGATTATTGCATGGCTGAATCTCAGCAATGATGTGTTTGATTCGGAAACGGGTATTGATAA
Organism: Coleofasciculus sp. H7-2; assembly: GCF_042747725.1. Lineage (NCBI taxonomy): Bacteria > Bacillati > Cyanobacteriota > Cyanophyceae > Coleofasciculales > Coleofasciculaceae > Coleofasciculus > Coleofasciculus sp. H7-2. The sequence goes on along the minus strand of NZ_JBHZGO010000024.1, from coordinate 113,785 downwards.
GAACAAAGCCCACTCTCTGGTTAAATTGACAGGTAACAAATCTTTAATTTTTTGGCTAGCAAATCTGTTTTTAGGGCTGGGTATACTGGGAATATTCGCGATCGCATGGTGGCAACAAGACCTCACAGTTATCGGATTGGTACTCCTGAGCTGTGCGTTGGGCTACAGCTATCAGGGGCCTCCCTTTCGCTTAGGCTACCAGGGTTTGGGGGAAATTATCTGCTTTATTTGCTTTGGCCCCCTAGCAGTAGCGGCGGCTTATTATAGTCAAACCGGCGCATGGTCGATGACTAGCCTCGCAGCGTCTATTATTGTAGGGATTGCCACCAGTTTAATTTTGTTTTGCTCCCATTTTCACCAAGTTGCGGACGATTTGGCAGCTGGGAAGCGATCGCCCATCGTCCGAGTGGGCACTAAGACAGGATCGCAGTTGTTGTCTTGGTTTGGCGGCAGCATTTATGCGCTGACCGGGTTATTTGTAGTTTTGCAAATTTTTCCCGTTTGGACGTTGCTAACCTTTGCGAGTTTGCCCTTTGCCATCAAATTATGCCGCCACGTCCTCCAAAATCACGATCAACCTGAGAAAGTCAGTAACTGTAAATTCATCGCGGTAGCCCTACATTTTTGGAGTGGACTGCTGTTGGGATTGGGGTTTGTACTGCCACTGTAGCTGATGCAATATCGGTTTGAGTTTCGTCCTTACCGGCGGAGATTTGTGCGATCGCTCTCTACCAGTCACGGCAACTGGGACATTCGAGAGGGCATCATCCTCCGCCTCACCGATGAGAATGGGCAAGTCGGCTGGGGTGAAATTGCCCCCCTGAGCTGGTTTGGTTCCGAAACCTTGGATCAAGCACTGTCATTTTGTCGCCAGCTGCTGGAGGAAATTACCGCTGAGACGATTTTCTCCATCCCAATTGCCCTTCCCGCCTGTCAATTTGGCTTCGAGTCCGCTTGGGAAGATACTTGCCGACTAAAGTCGCGGCTATACGAACGAAACCTGCCGGAGTTTAGCCTTGAGCAAAGCGAAGGGCAGGTTTCAAATCTATTTGTCGTGACGCGAAATTTTGCGTCTCTACAGTCCGCGAAGGCGGACTTCGTTTGTTTAGCCGCGAATTCATTCGCCAACTCTATTTGCTACAGCGGCTTATTACCCGCTGGGAAAGCTGCCTTAAGTCAATGGCAGACGCTTTGGAACCAAGGATATCGCACCTTTAAATGGAAAATTGGCGTTTACCCAATTGCGGATGAACTAAAAATTTTCCAACTACTTACCCAAACACTGCCAGCATCGGCAAAACTGCGACTAGATGCGAATGGGGGACTCAGTTACGAGGATGCAAACTTGTGGCTGTGGACTTGCGACAATGTTAAGGCGGAGGAATTGCCTGTAGAAATTGAATTTCTCGAACAACCGCTGTCTGTAACTCAATTTCAGGGGATGGCGGAATTAAGTATGTGCTACGCCACTGCGATCGCCTTAGATGAATCCGTCGCTACAATTGACCAGATGGCAGCTGCATACCGTGACGGTTGGCGGGGAATTTTTGTCATTAAGCCGTGCATCGCCGGTTCTCCATCCCGTTTGCGCCAATTTTGCCAACAACATGAAATTGATGCCGTCTTCTCCTCCGTCTTTGAAACCGCTATTGGTAGACAGGCAGCATTGAACCTAGCAGCAGAATTATCCCGTCACAATCGAGCAGTTGGTTTTGGCATCAACCACTGGTTTGACCAAGATGAAGAAATGTGATTTGAGAACTTATGAAATCGCCGCTAGACTATCTTAAAAAACGTGCTAACGATGATTGGCTGATTGGTTACGACAGCCACAAATTTATTTACATTGCCGAGCAATTATTTAATCAATTAACCCAGCTTGCGAACTCTGAAAATAAACCAAAAATATTACTGGCAGAGCGAGAACCGATACAATTTATTGCCAGCTTCATCGCTGCCTGTGCCGCTGGTTGCCCAGTTTTTCTTTGTAATCCCAACTGGGTTAAACACGAATGGCAACAAGTTTTTGAATTAGTCCAACCAGACCTAATTTGGGGAGATTGTCCTTATCCTTTAACCTCCCCATCTTGTAGAGACAAGGGTTATCGCGTCTCTACAACTATCAACAACTGGATTATGATTCCCACTGGAGGTTCATCAGGACAGATTCGATTTGCCATCCACACTTGGGAAACCTTAATGGCATCCGTACAAGGTTTTAGAGAGTATTTCCAAATAAATCAAGTTAATTCTTATTGCGTTTTGCCCCTCTATCATGTCAGCGGTTTAATGCAATTTATGCGCTCCTTCACCTCTGGGGGTAAATTAGCAATTGTGCCCTTTAAAGAATTAGAAGTGGGTGAAAAATGTTATATTAATCCATCTGAATTTTTTCTATCTTTAGTACCCACTCAACTGCAACGTCTCCTACAAAATCCAGAGTTAACCGCCTGGCTATCCCGCTTTCAGACAGTGCTTTTGGGAGGTGCCCCCACATGGATAGAACTTCTAGAAGAGGCGAGACGCCACAGCATTCGGTTAGCAACCACCTATGGCATGACAGAAACCGCCTCACAAATTGCCACCCTCAAACCAGAATATTTTCTCAACGGTACTAACAATTGCGGTCATATTCTCCCCCATGCCAAAGTGACAATTTGCAGTCCTAACAGCGAGATATTAGACATTAACCAAACAGGAAATGTTACCATTAAATCTGATTCTTTGGCACTAGGTTACTATCCCAAGATTTTTCCTAATCAACAGCCTTTTCAAGTAGATGACTTAGGTTTTATTGACGAAAGGGGTAACTTAAATATAGTAGATCGTAGCAGTAACAAAATTATCACGGGTGGCGAAAACGTCTTCCCCTCTGAAGTAGAAGCCGCAATTCGAGCTACAGGTTTAGTTACTGATGTCTGCGTAATTGGTTTAGCTGACTCTCATTGGGGACAAGTCGTAACAGCCGTTTATGCTCCCAGTAAATCAGACATTTCTACTAATACTCTGCAAATAGCAATTGAAGATAAATTGAGCAAATTTAAGCGCCCTAAATATTGGGTGCCAGTAGAAACATTACCGAGAAATGCTCAGGGAAAAGTAAACCGCGAACAGCTACAAAAAATTGCTATAGAAAAGCTGCAAATCTCCCCACCTAACAAATCCACAGATAGATAAACCTCTTCCTCTCTCCTCACTCCTCCCTCTGCGTCCTCTGCGCCTCTGCGGTTCGTTCTTCTTCCTTCCATTGCTGAAGCCATCGAATCATTTCCGCCGGAATTTCTTTTCTACTTCTGCTACTTAGATCGATGCAAATGTGCCGAGTAATTGCCTTCGCGACTACCCGTTCCGCCGCAACAAATTGGTAATTCACTTCAAATTTTTCAAGTGACAGATGTTGAGGAGTTAACTGAATAAGCACCTTATCGCCGCAAAACATTGGACGGTAAAAATCTGCACTGGCATGAACGATGGGAATCGCAACATTCGGGTTGCTGAAAAACAACTTGAGATTGATATCCGACGCCACTAGCGATTCTTCATAAGCTTCGTGACACATTGCCAAGACATTGGCAAAGTAGACAACACCGGCGGCGTCGGTATCCTGAAAACGAATCGTTCGGGTATAAGTAAATGACATTTATAGACAGATGCGATCGCTTCGCCTCAAACTTTGTTCTACGCATTCTCTAGCCTTTCTATTCTCCCATTTACCAACCACTAATAATTTTTTTCACTTCTCCAACATCTAAACAATCGAAAGCAAATGCTTTGCGAAGCAAGTTGTTAGGAATAAACTCATCATATTTTTGCATTTTTAAAGGTTCTTCAACAGCAACTAAATCTAGCGCTGTAATCCTTTTATTGCCAAATGCCAGTATTTCTGAGCCAAGCTCTTCTACTCCATTTTTTCCCAGCTTAACAGTCATAAAGTATGGAGCTTGGCTCCCAATTTTCTTGATGTCTATAGACTCTCTACCAAATAAATTTAGAAACCTTTCTAGGGTGCGGTAAGCGACAGTACCCATCCAAGGAAAAATGCAGCAAGTTTTGCTTCCTAAGGAAACAATATTATTTCTTTCAAATTCCCAAAATCGAGCTAATTGACGAGCTTCATTTAGACGCTTTTTAGCATTACTTTGCAAGTAGCTATACTGAGACTCCTCAACCAGAACTCTTCGCATCCGTTCAAGGACTTTTGTATGAATATTGCTACTGCCACCATGCCAAGAAATTTTAGCTTGACCTTGCGCTTGCTTAACAAAAACCGTTTTTGTTTTAGCATCGCTATCTAAAACTTCCCATGTTCTACCTGCCAAGGCAAAGCAATTACCAACAGGCGGAGGCATCAGGATACTGCCAATTTCCATCGATTCGTCCCTGACAGCATACTCAATTGTGTCGGAGAAGACGGCGTAGAAATGGAAATTTTTGACAATTTTCTCCCCGGTTAACCCGATAATTAATTTGTCTCCCTCAGTCTGCTGAATGTGGTCAATTCCTATCAAGTTTCGCAGCAATTGCCTAAAATCATCTTTAGATATAGCAGCAAAGGGTGGTAAGGCTAAAACTTGCTGAGCTAAAGCTGCGGGGGAGAGTTCCTCTATCGCTGCCAAAATACTCATTGTTTGGTGATATAAAAGGCTAAAAGGATATTTAACCGGCTTGATTGGTTCAATCCAACGTTCTTCTAAGTAAAGTTGGATAATCGCGATAGATTGCAACAGTTGCCAAGGAATTTGATTAGGAAGCGATTCCTCTGTTGATAGTTCCTCTTCAGCGCAAACAAACTGCATATCTGCCGCACTTCCTCTCCTTCCCGAACGTCCCAATCTCTGCAAGAAACTGGATACAGAAAAAGGCGCGTTTAATTGAATAACTCGCTCTAATTGACCGAGATCAATTCCTAATTCAAGCGTGACAGTTGCAGCAGTAACAGATGGAATGGTATCGCGCATCGCATCCTCAGCCGCTTCCCTTAACGAGGTAGAAATACTGCCATGATGGACGTGATAAATATCTGGTAATCCTTCAGTTTCTGCAATTTCGCGCAAGTTGGCGATAACTGATTCTGTATCTGAGCGATTGTTAGCAAAGATGAGGCTTTTTCGAGATTTAGTAATATCAAATATATGCCTGTAGTAAGGACTAATGACTAAATCATCAGTATCATTTGTTTCAACGGGAGGAACAAAAAAATGCTCTACAGCCAGATTGACTTTTCGTTGTCCTCCCTCGATATCCGGAGTAATTACTGGCGTTTCGGTTCCCAGCCGCAGCCAGTCTTCAGCGAGTGAGTAATCGCCAAGGGTAGCCGATAACCCAATCCGACGGGTGGGATTTTTTACAAATTTTGATAGGCGTGCCAACTGGCAGAGAATTTGGCAACCTCGTTCAGAACCCATAAAGGCATGGATTTCATCAATAATGATAAAGCGCAAATCTCCGAACAAGCGAAACAGTTGAGTATTTTTATTAATTAAGAGACTTTCTAAAGATTCTGGCGTTATTTGCAGAATTCCTTTGGGGTCTTTTATGAGTTGTTTCTTACGAGTCTGGGAAACATCGCCGTGCCAGTGCCAGACTGGAATATCTGCTTCTTTTAACAGGTCATTTAGACGCTCAAATTGGTCGTTAATTAACGCTTTTATGGGACTAATATAAAGTACCCCAATCGTTGTAGATGGGTTTTGATGTAATAAAGTAAGAACTGGAAGAAAAGCTGCTTCTGTTTTCCCGGATGCGGTTCCGGCGGCAATCAACAAGTGAGCATCTGTGTCAAAAATTATCCGACAAGCTTCAACTTGAACGTCTCTTAATTCAGTCCAATCTTGGGTGTAGATATATTTTTGAATAAAAGGCGCTAATTTATCAAAAGCCTGTTCGCTCATAGGGTAAATTCTGCAAATTCAGTATTCCCATCTACCTCTGGGTTTTTGGCAGCAGAAGTCGGTTTAAAATTAGAACCATGAATGAGTTCTCGGAAAGAGATGTTGGGGTTTTGTTGGAGGATATTCAAAATACTGATAAAATCGCGGACAACTTCACGGGGTGTTAAGAATTTGTCTGCACCTAAGCGATTGACAACTTCTTGCATAAACTCTTGCAAGTCACTCGGTTTCAGAGTTTTATTATAGTTGTAATGGGTAGCATGAATATCTACTAAGCGGTGCAAAAGCTCGGATATATTTTGGGGAGTTAATATTTCTAGCTGGATGACGGGTGCTGAGGTATCCTGATGACCTCCTTTGACACGGCTGCTTAAGCGCGATCGCAATGCTTCATCACTATACAACCCCCGGCGTTTGTCTTCCACAAATTCTGGCGTTCCTCCGATCAAAATGCCGAGATTTTCTGCTCTTCCCTGCATCGTATCGTTGAACATTGCCAATAGCTTATCGTAGTTTTTTTGACGGGAAGCAGTATGAGTAATTTTGTACAAATGAACGGCTTCATCCACCAAAATTAAAAGCCCTTTGTAGCCAATGTCTGAAACAAACTTTGCAACTAGCTTGATGTAATCATACCAAGTTTCATCGTCAATGATGACACGCACTCCCAGCGCGGTTTTTGCCTCAGTTTTAGTCCCAAATTCTCCTCTAAGCCAACGTAGCGCCGCTTCCTTTTTATCATCATCATCAGAACGATAGCCGCGCCAATAGGTGATGATGACATTAGCAAAGTCAAACCCGTGAACTAAACCTTCTATATCCTTAACAACTTCCCTAATTTTCTCTTCCACTTTATCGTCAAACCCAGTGTCGTTGGGACGCATCCCACTTTCTTGCGCGACTTGGTTCTGAATTCCGTTAATCCATCCTTCTAAAATCGGCGTGAAAGCGCCACCTTCGGGGCGAATTTTGGTGGAAAGATTCTGCATTAATTCCCGATAAGTTGCAACCCCTTTCCCGTCAGTTCCTGTGAGTCGGCGTTCGGGAGATAAATCAGCGTCAGCTACTACGAAACCTCTTTCCATCGCGTGGTTGCGAATCAGTTGTAGCATAAAGCTTTTACCGGAACCATAGCGTCCTACAATGAAGCGAAATCCTGCACCTCCTTCGCCAATATTATCGAGATCCTGTACAATAGCTTTGACTTCTTTTTCTCGTCCTACAGCAATATGTTCCAGACCAATTCTAGGTACAACGCCTGCACCTAGAGAATTGATTAAGGCATTCGATATTCTTTTGGTAATTTTGAGTTTTGTCATGGTTTAAAATAATTTATTTCTTGCTAAGTAGGTAAAGTTTTGACCTTTCTCCTTTCCCCTCACCTACGAGGAATGGGGTAAGGTTTTTGATTGGGTTTATTTAGGTTTTTATAATAAATTTTGATAAATTGTTAGTTTTATAAAACTAAGTTTCGAGCATCTTATTCACTTTTGTCAAGTATTCCTCAGCGATCGCAGGCGGAATCGATGCCGAACCTGGTTCAATGATAAAATCGCCGATGGTATCTATAGCACGCTCGTTTATTGCATCTATCAATAGTTGAGGCATGGTTATATTTGCCTCAGCAATTCTTTTGAGCGTTGCACCTGGATTGTTTTGTTCTACTATGGCTTTGATTATCTGAATATCATCATTAGTAAGTTTTGTTTTTAGAGCAGTCCATTCAGCTGATAAATTTTCTTCTGATTGTTTTTTTTGTATTTCTAAAAAAGGGATTGCCTGCGATTGTCTTTTTTGGGGATTTGAAATTCCACTTTGTAACTGTAACTGCTTGTGTTCCAACTTTAAAGATGACACTTGCCCTTGCAATTGCCCTAATTCTACTTTTAAAGATCCCAGAGACTGATTCAGCACCGATCTCTGTGCTTCCAGCGTCTGAAGCTGAGTTTGCAGATTATCTACTTCTGATTGTAAAGGGCGTTTTTGTTTTTTAAGGTTAGTGATTTCCTGGTCTAGTATCGTTTTTTCATTCTGATTATCTGTAACTTGAGCTTGCAGTTGCTTGAGTTCTGTTTTCAGAAAATTTAAGCTGGTTTCCGTTTTCTGTTTTTCCGCTGTTGCAGTCAACAAGGATTGATTGAGTTCTGCTTTTTGTCTTTCCAGAACTTCAAGTTGAGTTTGGAGAATAAACCCTTGTTCTTCTAGTTGGTATCTATAAGCTCCTAAAGTGGATACTTCTCGATTAATTACCTCTCTTCGGTTAGAGATTTCTGATATTTGTACGTGCAGTTGGTTTAGGCTTGACTCCAAATAATAGATATCATCTTCTAAGTTTTGTCTTTCGCCAGAGATAGCTTGAATTTCATTTTGTAGGAAAAATTTCTGCTTTTTTTGTTTAATTTGTACAACAATGGCTCCTGCATAGGTAGCGGGTACAGTAATTAAACCTGTAACCAAGGCTTTCGGGAAATCTCGGTTGGCAATAAGGCTAAGGAAAAAACTCACACCGAAGGCAATTGAACCCAGTAAAATCCGATTGCTTACCTTGACCGATCGCATATCATTTTTTATTAGCTAAAGTCAGCAACTTCCAAGTTATAATCCATAGGAACAGGATTCTAATTATGTGTTTAATCTAGAAGATTCTGAGCTATCGACAGCTAAATCAGCTCTGAGAAAGTCAATGAATTGCCGTGCTGTACGTCCAGAACGCCCGTTGTGACGAGTTGCCCACTGTAAGGCACGATACTCTAAATCTTCCTGGGTGAGGGAAATTTCGACTTGGGTCGCAAGATGGCGAACAATGTTTAGGTAGGTGTTCTGATCGGCGGGTTCAAAGGTTAAAGTCAGACCGAAGCGATCGCTAAACGACAGCTTTTCCTGAACCGTATCCCAGGCGTGAATTTCTTCATTATCTTTGGGACGAGGGCGATCGCTAAAAAATTCTCGAATCAGATGCCGCCGATTGGAAGTCGCATAAACCACCACATTTTGAGGACGTGCGGTTAAATTGCCCTCCAGCACCACTTTAAGAGCTTTGAAAGCGTCGTCATCTTCCTCAAAGGAGAGATCGTCAACAAAGATGATGAACTTCTGAGGAACGCCCCGCAATTGCTCTACAATTTCTGGTAAGTCTTTCAGGTCAGCTTTGGCAACTTCGACGAGGCGGAGGTTGTCAGTACCAGCCTCATTTAACAACCCCTTCACCAAAGAAGATTTGCCACTCCCACGACTGCCGTAGAGCAAAACGTGCAAAGCTGGATAACCGGCAAGTAAAAATTGTGTATTCTTTAGCAAGGTGTCTTTCTGAGACTCGTAACCGACTAATTCTGAAAGTTGCACGGGATCGGGATAAGAAATGCCCACCAACTGCCCAGATTGCCAGCCTAAAGCCCGATAAGAAGCAAATAGTCCCGTACCGTACTGCTGGTAATGAGCAGCTAGAAATTCCAGCACGTCTACCCAATTTTCTGACATTTGAAATTTCTGCCACATAGAGAATTCATGGATTGCGCCTACCCATTCCTGCTGCTGGTTCCAAGCAACGGGCGCAGCGAGTAGCTTGGCTGCGGCTTGCACCCACCGGCTCAACTGGTCGCTACTGCAATTGTAGAGGCTCTGCAAGGCTTGTAAATCTTGCTGGGCAGCAGCTACCAGCGCTGGAGACAGTAAAGACGTTTGCTGGACTTGCTTGCTAAAAGGATTGTCAGTTCTGAGAATCTGGGTAATCAGGTAGTCTTGCCAACCTTGATTTCTGGCGGCTAAAGCTTGAAACCAAGTGCCGTAAGCTTGCAGGCAAGCCAGTCCATTAGTGTTGCTACTGCTTAAAACTTGTAGCAGATTCAGGAAAGCCGTGCCGACTTCGCCACTGAGGACGGATTGATAAAGTAACACAGAGGCAGCTTGGCGTTGCAGAAATTCGATTGAGGCGATCGCTTGAGTATCCATTAATCAAGTGAGTGGTGTATCTCAGCTATGGTAAATTGTCTCCCAACGCTAGAAATAATTTCTACTCAAGCAATGAGGTTTTAACTAGATGAATCCGGGTACTATCGCCGCGATCGCTTACGGAATTTTAGCCATTATTGGCGGCATCATGGGCTACTCTCAAGCTCAAAGCAAAGTTTCGCTGATTTCTGGCAGCATCAGCGGCTTATTACTCATTCTCGGTGGCGTGATGCTATTGCAGGGTCAAGAGTGGGGGCTGATTTTAGCAACCGTTGTCACCGCTGTTCTCGTCATTGTCTTTGCCATCCGGTTGGCGAAAACTCGCAAATTTATGCCTGCGGGATTGATGACTCTGTTAGGTTTGATAACGCTGGCAGTGATGAGCCAACAATTGGTTGCTCTAGTATAGCGATCGCGCACCTCTAGCTTTCTGGATCTATCCCAAGCGATCGCAACTGTGCCGCCAAGCGTTCCGCACGCTGGTGTTCCTGTTCCGCACGAAGGCGTTCCTGTTCCGCTCTAGCTTGAGCTGCTTCCTCTGGTAACAGAACCAGATTGCCTCCAACTTCAAAAAAGCGCAACCACACAGCCGGATCTCGCTGAATCTTTCCTTCCCAGGTTCCCAGCCAAAGCGATAAAGTTTCACACCAAAGCCATCCCCGCTCATTGGGAACCAAAGGCTGATAATGCAAGTTCCCATCTAAGCACCATCCTTGTAGGGAAGTGGGATCGAAAGGGTCAAAAACAAAATAATCCCGCGTTTTGAAAGTGCGTTCGTAAATATCTTTCTTGATTCCCGTGTCAACTTCAGCAGTCGAGGGCGACATCAATTCTACAATTACATCCGGGTAACGACCATTTTCTTCCCAGACTACCCATCCTCGCCGCAATCTGGTGCCATCAACGTCTAATACTGCAAAGAAATCTGGCCCTCGAAAGTCTCGATTACGAGCCTGTTCGCTGCTGTAATAGACGAACATATTACCACCACAGAAGAAGTCGTTGCGATCGCTCCAAGCTTGCTCTAACGACCGGATCAAGACATTCATCGCAATGCGGTGGCGGTTGCTCTCCATTGGTTCACCATCATCAAAAATCAAGTCAGTGGGAGGCATCGGCGGGTTTTCCCAGTCCCACTGATCTACAGCCTGGGAGATTGTCTCTTTTGTTACCTCAGTTGACATAGCACAGTCCCTACTTTGAGGTTTTGGATTAGTACATTTATATTATCCGAAATCTGATTTTGGATAGCTTGATTTGACGAGGTGATCGCTTCGTCTATGCAGCTTTTAAGCGATCGCGTACTTCAGCTATAAAGATTATGGTCAGGGTCAAGCCAAACAATGTAAAAAATATTTTCAATAAAAAATCCATGTACTCTACCATGTTCATTCGATGATATTTGGAACTGGTATGGTAGGTCTACGAGCTGCTCTTCACCAGGAAAGCCAAAACAAGTCTCAGTAGTGTCATCCCAATCTATAGGATGGCATCGAAGACTCTGGTTATCCCTCATTTCATTGACTCTCATCGTTGATAAGTGACGCAGTCTGTTTAGCAAGGCTTCTAAATATCTTGCGTCCTTATTTTTAATCGAAAACTTTTCATTGTTATCTATCAAGAACTTGAAAGAAAAAGTGATACCCAAGGGTTGTTTCGGCTCATTCTTCTCGACCCTTGGGTTGTCATGCCGGACCTTATTCTTCTTGATTTTCTTCCCCAAGACCCTGCCTGTAATATTCTCCCATTAATGGCTTCGGAATTATAGCATTAGAAGTTTCATCTTTGGGTAACCCGTTCCTTGCCATAATCCAAGGGTCTTCCTGATGAGTCATCAGCTCTAGCTCAAAAGCATCACATCCGAAATACTCATCTGCTACTTCGTCCAACAATTCTTGCACTTCTTTGGAGAAGTTTGGTTGCTCTACTTGCTTGTCAATAGGCTTCCATCCAAACTGCTTGTACTCCTGATACAAAGTAGGAATAACAGGCCCATGCACCCAAGCTTCAAAGTCTTCATCAAATAGAGGAGCATTATAGACAGCCAAATGCCAAGCTTGGGCATAATACACCAGCTTCTGTAGCTTGAGGTTACTGATAAATGAGCCAGTCTCATTAGCTACATGAATGAAATAATCGGCAATAGCGGCTGCGGTTGTAGGAGCCATAGCTGCCTCCTGTTGTGTTAATGATATTAAACAAGCTCTTAGCGTTTTTGTCACCGGACAAAGCTCAAAAATTATACACCTTAAGCTTGATAGTACAATTGTATCATTAAAAAGTCGTTGTATCAACACTTAACTTCACTAAACTGGTCTAATTGGTTTAGACATAAACAAGGATAAAGAGTTTTAGTGAAATCACCACAAAGAATAATGGTGTATTAGAGTTTTTCCTTAGCCAAGAGGAAAAGAGTTTTCTGTACGATCGCATTCTCATTTTCCCGTTTTTCTAGTCTAGAACGCGATCGCATAAAGCATCGATTTCCTAAACTATCTGCCGAAGTGGAATCTCAATAATAAATTCCGCTCCCCCACCCGGTGCTGAGAGACATTGCAATTGACCCTTGTGCTTTTCTACAACAATCTGGTAGCTAATTGCCAAACCCAGTCCAGTGCCTTTACCGACGGGTTTGGTGGTAAAGAAGGGATTAAATAGCTGTTGCCTCACCGCCTCTGTCATTCCAGAGCCATTATCCGCAATTTTGATAACTACCCGATCGGAGTCTAGTACCTCAGTGCGAATTTTGATCCGGCTGGGATTTGCTTTGATTTCTGAAAGCGATCGCTGTTTGTTGTACTCATCCAACGCATCAATAGCATTAGCGAGCAGATTCATAAACACTTGATTCAGCTGTCCTGCGTAGCACTCAACTTTAGGTAAGTGACCGTACTCCTTAATCATCTGAATGTTAGGATGATCCGGTTTTGCTTTCAGGCGGTTATGCAGAATCATTAAAGTACTATCAATTCCTTCGTGAATATCAACCGCCTTCATTTCAGCTTCGTCAATTCGCGTAAAATTCCGCAAGCTAAGAACAATCTCCCGAATGCGATCTGCCCCCACCTTCATTGATGACAACAGGTTAGGAAAATCTTCCATCATAAAATCTAGGTCAATCGCTTCTATCTCCTCCTGAATTTCTGGCGTTGAATTAGGGTACTGCTGGTGATAAAGGTGCAATAGATTTAATAAATCTTGGCTGTATTCCCTGACATGGCTGAGATTCCCAAAGATAAAGTTAACTGGGTTATTAATTTCGTGAGCAATCCCAGCAACCAGTTGTCCTAAACTGGACATTTTTTCACTCTGAATCAGTTGGGATTGAGTGCGTTGAAGTTCTTGGAGAGTATGTTCTAGCTGCTGATTTTTTTCTTGCAACTGAGCTTCTTTCTCCCGACGAGCTTCCTCAGCTTGTTTGCGAGCAGTAATATCCATCACTGTGACACCAATAGCCATCGGCTTGCCGTCTTCCCCAGGTATGGGAAATTGAGAAGTTAACCAGTGCATCAGGACGCCTGGATTGGCAGGTAATTCACCGCACGCCTCAATGTTGAGAATCGCTTCGTCTGTCGTCAGTACTCTGCGTAACGTCGATTCAATCGCTTGTGCAGCGTCAGGCAAGACTTCAGCAAGGGATCTGCCTAAATGTTTTTCTACAGTCACGCCATTGATCTGTGCAAGCGCCTCGTTGATTTGCAGATACCGCATCTGGTCGTCAAGAATACAGAGTCCGACAGGCGCAACGCTAATAAATGATTTCAAAAGCTGTTCGCGCTGTGCTAATTCTTTTTCTAATGCCTTGCGATCGCTAATGTCTCGCGACATCCCAATCAAACCGATAACGTTTCCTTGGGGATCGCGGTAGATGCTTTTTGTTGAGAGATACGTCACCGCGATGTCATTGATACAGACGACTTCCTCTAACGTGTGAGTTGTCCCAGAAGCCATAATTCTGCGGTCAGTCTCCATGATTTGAGGGGCAACCTCAGGTGGAAATAACTCGGAGTCATCCTTACCAATCATCTCCTCTACAGACTTGCCAAGTAGGCTGGCACCCGTAGAGTTGACCATCAAGTAGCGACCCTGAAGATCCTTGATAAAAATGACATCGGGAGTTCCTTCAATGACTGCATGCAAGAGGTTATAGCTTACCTGGAGCGCGTCCTCTGTCTGCTGGCGTTCGGCAATTCGCTGGTGTAATTGCTCGTTCAGTTGACTCAGCTCGATCGTGCGCTCCTCAACTCTATCTTCTAGCTCTTGATTCACCTGTTTTAGTGCTGCTTCGGCTCGGTGGCGCTGGGTGTCAACAGCATTCAGGAATCTGGCATTCCACCAAATTAAAAAGGCAAAAATAACTACGTTGAAGACGCCAAAAAGAGCCAGCCCAACTTTGTGGTCAAAAATCTGAGATTGGTAGCCGCATAAAATGAACCAGCCTAAGGCGGAGGGAATGCCAATCGCGGCTGGCGACATCCGTCGAGCCATCAATCCGCCTGCCTTGTCGGTCGTAACAACTGTCATCAGCCCTCGATTTGGACAAGCAAATAGGATGCCGATGGAAAGCAGGATGAATGCGATCGCTGTATGCAATGCCACGGCTGTCGCTGTCTGGTAATTCGTGCCGTAAAAAGAGGTGATGTCGTAGATATATCCCAGTAGTCCCAAAAAACCAATCAAAAAACTGAGTAAGCTAAAGCAATGAGCCAAATAGTACACCCTTCTAGATAACAGCACTCCGGCACAGCCAAGCATCATAAAACTCAGGGCACTATTGGGAGACATCCGCCCTGGTGCAGAAGTCCCAACAGCACCGGCTGGTTCTTTAAACAGCAGTTCGTCAATCCCTAAGTTCCACCCAAATCCATACTCAATTAGTGTCAGAAAACCGATTACAATGACAATAATTGCCAAGACTTGAGAAAGGTAAAATGAAGACTTTCTTCGGTTGTCTTCCGCGTGCCATAACCACAAAGACAAGCCACTCAGAATCAAGGCTATACTTGTGTTGGCTTTCATGCTGACCAGCCCCGGTAAAATGCTTTTAAGGGCTGTAATATTTAATATCCACCCCAATAAAACAACACAGCCAATTAGGGTGACAATAATAGCGGCTTTCCTGGAAGAAGATTGTAGAGACGCGGCGAATTCCGTCTTTTTAGTCATAAGAGGCGGACTCTAATTAATGGCAATTTAATAGTTTTGTATCGATTAATACAAAAAATATTTTTAAATTTTGCTGTAGCTATATTCTATGAATTATCTAATTTATTTGAAACAAAAACCGATTATTTATGCGGAAATCCAGAAGGAACTATAAATTTGTTTAGAATAAAGATAAAAGGTTTTTACTTATTATAAAACCGTATTTATATTGACCATTTATCTGTTCTTAGCCAAAAATTAAGTAAATTCACAGATAAATGCCTTAGACCCTTGTAAAAAGAACAATTTAGCGATCGCATCCTCATTCCCCCACGCCTAAATCGTCCGCTATCGGAGTAAGGACGCGACCAATCCGATCTCTAAGCTATGCTGGAATCGCCAGTTAAGCTTGAGTTGAGTTGGCAGAATGCACTGGATATTAACCGAACCTTTAAGTGTAGAAAATGTGACAGTAGCGATCGCGAATTTACCTGCATCGTTACACGGCACAAAGCTGGTGCAATTGTCCGATTTGCACTACGATGGTCTGCGACTATCGGAAAAGCTACTGGCAGAGGCAATTGAAGCCAGCAATCAAGCCGATCCCGATCTCGTTCTATTGACTGGCGACTACGTAACCGACAACCCAGCCCCGATTCACGCCCTGGTGCAGCGGCTAAAACACCTGCAAAGTCGTGCCGGTATCTATGCCATACTAGGCAACCACGATAATTATTACCGCCATTCAAAAAAAGAGGTGCAAGACGCCCTGACTAGCATTGGGATTCATGTCCTCTGGAATGAAATTGCTTATCCATTGGGACAAGAATTACCAATAGTAGGACTGGCTGATTTTTGGTCGCGGGAATTTAATCCAGCGCCAGTCATGAATCAACTCGATCGGGATATACCCCGAATCGTCTTATCCCACAACCCAGATACCGCCGAGATTTTGCAACAATGGCGGGTGGATTTGCAACTGTCAGGGCATACTCACGGCGGTCAAGTGGTGATTCCTGGATATGGCCCTGCGGCGCAACTGCTGCAAAGCTTCCGCCACATCATTCCCAAACCGATGCAGCGCTGGGTGCCTTTTATGAAGGAATGCAACAAAGTGGTAGAACATTGGGAATGGTCGCAAGGGTGGCATCAGGTGGGAAAAAACCAGCTATATGTGAATCGGGGACTGGGAACTTATGCGCCCGGACGCCTATTTTGTCCGCCAGAAGTCACGGCGATCGCGCTGGTGGGTCAAAAATAGTTGTTAGTTGTTAGATCAAGAATTTATGCTCTCGTTCATCCGGTCAGATTTATCTCAGTTACGCGCCTATATGCCCCACCCAGGCGGCACGTCAGGAAGTCCAGTCGCGGGTTCAATTCCGATCGATCGGCTGGATACCAATGAATGCCCTTTTGATTTGCCGAAAGAATTAAAAGAAAAGTTGGCATGGACTTATCAGCAGCTAATTGAGACGAATCGCTATCCTGATGGCAGTCATGCCCAACTCAAAGAAGCGATCGCCCAGTACGCGAACCAATCCTTAGATGCCCCTATTACCCCAGCCAGCATTTCTGTCGGGAACGGTTCAGATGAACTCATTCGTTCCCTCCTGATTGCCACCTGTCTAGGCAAAGAAGGTGCGATCTTGGTAGCCGATCCCACCTTCTCCATGTACGCGATTCTGGCAAAGACGCTAGGCATTCCTGTCGTGAGTGTAGGGCGCAAGGAAGCGAATTTTGAAATGGATCTTGCCGCTGCCCAAAAAGCCATTGAGGAAACCCAGAATCCGCCAATCCGGGTGGTATTTGTGGTTCATCCCAACTCCCCCACCGCCAACGCCTTAACTGCCGCCGAGTTAGAATGGCTGCGGAGTTTGCCAGAGCATATTTTGGTGGTAATTGACGAAGCTTATTTTGAATTTAGCCAGACAACCGTGGTTGGTGAATTGCCGCAGCGTCCAAACTGGGTGGTACTCAGAACATTTTCCAAGGCGTTTCGGCTGGCAGCACTGCGACTAGGATATGCTCTAGCTCACCCAGAACTCATCGTCGCCCTCGAAAAAGTCCGTCTCCCCTACAACCTCCCCAGCTTCACCCAAGCCGCCGCTTTACTTGCCCTTTCCCAGCAGCAACTGCTTCTTAGCTGCATTCCCCAAATTCTCACCGAACGAGACAAGTTACTCGACTTTCTCAAAGAGCAACCCGCCTTACAAGTTTGGCCCAGTGCCTCAAACTTCATCTACCTGCGTCTTTTAGCAACAGGCTCTAGTTCGCTTGATCAAGCCTTGACCTTCTTGACACAGGAACTCAAAGAATTGGGAACTTTGGTTCGTCACACCGGCGGCGGCATTCGTCTGACAGTAGGTAGTGAGGAAGAAAATGAGCGATCGCGCCAGCATCTCCTGGCAGTCTTAAAAGCGATGAGCTAGGAAGGAAAAATTAAAAATTAAAAATTAAAAATAGGGAGTTTTTAATTTTTAATTTTTAATTTTTAATTAATCCCCCAGATCCCGTGCCCTGCGGATAGTCTCTGGCAATACCCCCACCAACAGCGCAAAAGCATCATCCGGGACTTGCGCCAGCGTCTCCGTGCCAAAGAACTGCTTAAACTGTTCGAGTATCTTCTGCGCTCGTTGCAGCGGCACCGGGTTATCCGTAATTTGTTTCGTGAGTCGAATCCACTGTCGCCGAATCAAATAAGCATTCTGCCGTTCCTGAGCGGATTCAGGAGTTACCAACGACAAATTGCCCACTGGCAACACCCATTTAGCATCCACATCAAACAATCCGCCCACAGCCGCTCCTGGCCCTGCAAACTCTGCATGGTAGTGTTTGTAGAGGATCAAGCCATTCCGGCGGCGACTATTCACGATTAACAGCTGTTTATCACGCAGCTGATTGAGGATATCAGACGATTCCTCGTCAGGGTTCGGGCTTTCGTTATTCATGCCATTAGAGCCTTGAGAGCGGGCGACACAGGTAGGGCTTTGATTGGCATCCGCTTTATATAGGGCAGTCTGGTAGCGCTGTTGGTTGTCGCTATCCATGTCAACTCTTACTGCTATATTTTTTCTTTGGGCATGCACCCGAACCGGAAGCACAGAGGCAAACCCAATTCTGTTAGTTCTGGATGGATTGCAAGCTTGAGATTCAGTTTGCCATCTATTATGTATGTAAACAATAATTACATTATCAAAACATTTGACATTAGTATAAGTCACCAAGCGGTAATTTCTTAATTTAATTTTATGGCATATTGCCCGAACGCAGGAAATACAACAGCCAGTAGCCCACAACCGCACTGTATTGGGTATTCTTCAATAATCTACCCCCAAAAGTGACCATTGTTTAAAGTTAATGTGAAGTTGCTATAAGCAAGAGTCACTCACTGATTTAAGGACTGATTGAATTGATTAAACGTGTTTTCTGGCTAGCAATTTCCAACGCAATCATCCTCAAATCTAAGGAATCCCAGCGAGGCGAGGGGACGGTTATTTTAGCTTCCAGGAGCCAAGTGTTTGTGCAAGAACAGCCGTCGAGGACGCCCCAGCAGCCAGTCACTCCAGCTGGGATCGCTTTGGTGCAGTCGATATCCCGCCTTCAGATAAAGCTGCCTTGCCTGATGATTGTTTTCTAAGACGTGCAGGTAGAGGTCGCAGAATCCCCATTCCAAAGCTGTTCGTTCGCAACACAGCAGTAACTGCTGCGCCACCCCCCGTCGCCGACACGACTGATGGACAGCCAAATTCGAGATGTAAGGATATTGAGAATTCCAGGGTTGCCAGGAACAGGGACGGAGTCCTATTTCGACCGTCCCCACCACGGAATCAGCGTTTGCTGCTTGGCGTTCTTGTGCTTTTGGGACCAGGGATGAAGTTTCCTCTCCACTCCCCTGATTGGTGCTACCAGTCGGATCGACAGCGACTAAACAGATGTAATTTGGAGGAATCAAGCGCAGCCGAGTCCGCAAATCTTCGTAAATTCCCAGTCGAAATAACGGATAGGCCAAAGCCCAAATTCCCGATCGAGGGTGAAAGCTATCTGCCAGGATCTCGGTGAGGCTGGTCAAATCATTTTGGTGGGCTGCCCGGATGATAAAGTCAGAGGCACCATTCGGTTGTGCGGCTCTTTCAGGTTGGCGGTGCAAGAGTGGAAAGCAGGGATTCACAGCCGAGCGTAAGTTGAATATCTAGCAGGTTTCATCCTAGATCATTTTGCACTGATTTTCGCAGGTTTAATATCCGGTACTGGAGCAAAATGAATTAACTGGGAAGATTGACAAGTCGCCGCGTCGGAGAGTTTCTAGGGCAAGTTAGCCTGGAAGAATGCCTACCCCTGGCAAAGCTTCTTTCCTTCCAGCAAGGATACTATTGTACAAGGAGTGCATCGACCTTTGGAGAATCGGCATCGGACAGTAGAGCCAGCATCGCTATCCTGTCCGGAGCAGCAGCGCTCGTCCAGGTATTTCTCTAACAGCCTGTTATCGATCAATTTCAAAGCAGGGGAATGGAAGCGCGATCGCAGCAGTTATAACTGAGATTCACGCCCAAACGTTAAAGTCAGTAATAAAGAGCGGGTATCTTAAATAAAAAGCAAGTGACAAGTGCATTTTCTCCCCAAAAAGTTATTGAGCGGGGCAGGGTCGTTGTCAGTCGTCTGACGACAAGCATCGCCTACACCCTACCCCTATCCCTCAGGAAGCTCTGTGGGGTACGAGGAAGGCTTCCTCACAGGGGCATCGGGGAGCAGGAGCCAGAACCGGGGTGTTTCTCTAAAATCGACACCAGAAAGTACAGCCGTACTGAAACTGAAAAATTAAGATTAATTGGGGTGCAACCAGGCAATTTCCACAGCTTCCGGATTCGGAAACAGTGGAATGCGGATAGTAGCTTGGATAGGGATCGCCCGTCTTTATCTCCCATCCGCTTTTCCATCTCAATCGCTGGAAGAATCTGTGCATGAAATGGAGACTGTTTTGCATTTGCATGGGCGTAGGCATGAGCTGCACCATACTACAGCAGGAGAGCGGGGCATGAAATCCCAAGCCACTAAAAAGCCCAAAATTCTGGTCGTCGATGACGAACCCGATAACCTCGACCTGCTTTATCGCACTTTTCATCGAGAATATAAGGTACTCAGGGCAGATAACGGTCCTGCGGCACTGGAGATTCTGGCGCATGAAGGGGATGTTGCCGTGATCATCTCGGATCAGCGGATGCCCCTGATGAGCGGCACGGAATTTCTCAGCCTCACCGCCACTCAGTACCCAGATATTATCCGGATCATTTTGACTGGTTACACCGATGTGGAAGATTTGGTGGAAGCCATCAACGCCGGGAAGGTCTTCAAGTACGTCACCAAACCCTGGGATGCTGCTGAGCTAAAAGCGCTGGTGCAGCAGGCAATGGATACCCACAATGTTTTGAAGGTTCGCACTGAGGAATTGTGCCGGACCCTGCGCCGCGAATCGCTGCTCAATACGGTCACGAATACCATTCGCAACGCCCAGTACCGGCGGGGCGGTTCGCCCCTTCAGCAAGTCCTCCAGACGATTGTGGAAACCGTGGGTCATATGCTGGAGGTGAGCGTGTGCATTTTGCGTCCCTTCCAGGAAGACGGGATGGCAGATGAAGGATTCATTTATCAGCGTCAAGAGGCAAAAGGCAAGCGGCAATCCTCAGGACTGATCATTTCGGAACTGAGTCCATCGTCAGGACAGAGAACGGCGGGACTGAGGGCGGAGGAAGAAGCCGGGAGTCAGGAGTCACTAGAATACACGACTCCGTCTTCAGTTTTGCTGCCTGAGTCTTCTTTGGGAGATAGCGAGACTGGGCAGCAAAATGAAGATCCCCACTCAGTCCTCAGTCTTCAGTCCTCAGTTCTCAGTCAGTTGGTGTGGGAAACGCACGATGTAGAAGTCATTAATGATGTTGAAACGGATGAGCAACTCCCAGGCGATACCCCTGTAATTAGGCAACGTCTAGAGGCAATGCGACAGGCGGATATTCACTCTAGCTTGGTGGTGCCGCTGTATTGCCAACTGGAATTGATGGCAGTTCTGGCGCTGCATCAGTGCGGACAGCCGCGCGTGTGGCAGGATGATGAGATTCAGCTGGTGGTGATGGTGGCGGATCAAGCTGCTCTGGCTCTTTCTCAGGCGCGGGCTTACGAACAGGTTTCCCGACTTGCACAAAGAGAGGCTCTTGTCAATACGATTACGACGGCAATCCGCTCCAGTCTTGACCCGCAGGACATCTTTGCGGCGATTACTCAACAGTTGGGACAAGCCTTGCAGGTGGATGGCTGTGCCCTGTCTCTGTGGCGAAAGGAGGATGAGTTTGTTCAGTGTGTGGGCTTGTATGACGGGACAGAAAGCCGGGTGCTGGATGCATCGGTGACCGAGGACTCGATTTTCGCAAGTACAAGCGGAGCATTTGTCGCCAAAATGGAATTAGACCCGCATTTCGGCAATAATGCTTCGCCCTTGCAAGCAAAGAATCCTCTATTGCCCCACTCGGTTGTCCCAATTGCCGGAAATCCGGTGTTGCAACAGCTGCTGAATACACAACACCCGGTGGCAGTCCACGATCTGGATCGGAACCCGGAAATGAACGGGTTCGATCTCCCGTTGCGGAGTCCGGCGCGGGCGCTGTTGGTGGTACCGTTACTGTCCGATGGTCAGATTATTGGTAGCATTACCTTGCGCCAAACGAACCGACCTCGCCGCTGGCACGCTTCGGAGGTGGAATTAGCGCAGGCGGTGGCAGCGCAGGCAGCGATCGCTGTGACTCAGTCTCGACTGTATCAAAAAACCAGGCAGCAGGCGGAGCGGTTACTAGAATTAGACCGACAGAAAACTGAGTTTTTCCAGAACGTTTCTCACGAATTTCGCACGCCGCTGACTCTGATGCTAGGGCCGCTAGAGTCAGCGGTGAATCAGCATCAAGATTTGCCTTACGATCAAGCGGCGATCGCCCTACGCAACTCCCGCCGCTTACTGCGACTGGTCAATCAACTGCTGGATATCCAACGACTCGACGCCGGTCGAATGCAAGCCAGTTTCCGTCCTTGTAACTTAGTAGAATTTATCGAAACAATTGTCGAAGCTTTTCGCCCCTACTGCGAGAAAAAAGGCTTGCAGCTGACGCTGGAAATGAAATCCTGTAAGCCGGTTTATTTAGATTTAGAAAGATTTGACAAGGTACTCTACAACCTTCTATCCAATGCCATGAAATTTACCGAAGCGGGAGGTACGATAGCCGTGCTGGTGCAACCCGCTGGAGATCACGTCCGAATCCAGGTTTCAGACACTGGCATTGGCATTCGCCCGGAACAAATCCCCCATCTGTTCGAGCGCTTCCGTCAAGCGGAAGGATCGGTCAACCGCTCCTATGAAGGCAGTGGCTTGGGTTTAGCGCTGGTGAAAGAACTGGTGGAACTCCACGGCGGTCAAATTTCTATCGAGTCGGTTTACCGAGAAGGCAGCACCTTTACCGTCTGGCTGCAAACTGGAACCGCACACCTACCGCTGGATCTGGTGTTGGAAGTGCCAACTGAAGCCCAATCGAATCGCGCTGCTGTGGAATTGGCAGATTTGGAGGTGGAAGAAGGAACTGGAGACTGGGAACTTTTGAGTCAGGATAAAGAAGCAGAATCTTCTCTAAATACACTGGCAACAGAGTCGCAGCCAGTATCCCCCGACCGCGTCAATTCCTCAGTCATTCACACCATCTTGGTGGTGGACGACAATCCGGATTTACGAGCTTATGTGTCTCGCATTTTGCTAAATGATGGCTATCAAGTCTGCATGGCTCGAAACGGCAATGAAGGATTCGCCGTCGCTAAGGAAAGGCGTCCCTCTCTGATCGTGACGGATTTGATGATGCCCTTGGTGTCCGGTTTGGATATGATTCGGATGCTCCGCGAAAACCCAGAACTCAAGGGAACGCCGATTATTTTGCTCACCGCCAAAGTAGACGAAGATACTCGCATTGAAGGCACCGAGAGGGGAGCGGATGCCTATCTCGCTAAGCCATTTAACGACCGGGAATTGTTAGCGTTAGTCCACAATTTGCTAGCGCTAAAGGAAAATGAGCGCCGGGTGGTGGAGCTGAATTCTTATCTGACAGAGTCGGTGCTGAAGCGCTTTTTACCGCCAATAATGGTGCAGAAGGCGGCAAAAGGCGAACTGAAGCTGGATTTGAGTCCGGAACCCAAGCTGGTTACGGTTTTATTTAGTGACATTGTGGGTTTTACCAGTTTGGCAAATACTTTGCGAGCGCGACGAGTGGCTGAGTTGCTCAATGAATACCTGGAAGCAATGACCAAAGCCGTGTTTGATAACGGTGGCACGGTGGACAAGTTTATGGGGGATGCGATTTTAGCACTGTTTGGTGCCCCAGAAGAGCTGACGCCCAACGAACAGGTAAGACGCGCGATCGCAGCGGCGCGGCAAATGCACGCCTCTTTGGATCAACTCAATCAGAAATGGTTGGAGGCAGGCATTGTCGGCACTAGCGATCGCGCACCCGTCCAGTTCCGCTGCGGCATTCACCAAGGAACTGCTGTGGTGGGAATGTTTGGAGGCAGCCAACGGTCAGATTACACCGCCATTGGCCCCAGCGTGAATATTGCCTCTCGCCTTCAAGAAGCAGCGGAACCTAATTGCATCCTGGTTTCTGCTGCCGTTGCCGATTACCTGGACGAGAAGGAAATGACTAAGTGCAGTCCACTCAAGCTCAAAGGCATCGATGAGACGGTTCTCACCTTTGCGGTCGAACCTAAAAAGAGTGATGAAGATTGAGTCCTCATTACTCGCCTCAGTCCTCAGTACTGAGTCCTCAACACTCTTCTTTGCTTTGCGCTTGTCGCTGTGGGTGGCGCTCATTTCCACCGTCTTCGTAGCGATCGCGGGGGGATTGTTGGGCTACCTGTTGGCACGTTACCGCTTTCCCGGTCGAAACTGGGTGGATGCTATCGTCACTCTGCCCCTAATTTTGCCGCCGACTGTCGTGGGATTCTATCTGCTGATTCTATTTGGACGCCAAGGCTTAATCGGACGCCCTCTCTACGAAGCTACTGGTTGGACGCCCATTTTTACCTGGCAAGGCGCAGTCTTAGCGGCAAGCATTATGGCGTTACCGCTAATGGTAAAAACCACAAAGGCAGCTTTAGAAAGTGTTGACCCAGTTTACTTGCAAGCCGCTGCTACATTGGGTCAATCTAATGGGCAAATACTCTGGCGCGTTTGGTTGCCTTTAGCCTGGAAAGGCATCCTCGCGGGAATTGTCCTCAGTTTTGCCCGCGCTTTAGGGGAATTTGGCGCAACTTTAATGATTGCGGGCAATATTCCCGGTGTCACGCAAACGATGCCAATGGCAATCTACGAAGCCGTTCAGTCGGGACGCGACAACATCGCCTTGATTTTGGTCGTTATTCTCAGTTCGCTGTCTCTGTTCATTCTTTTTCTGACAAATTTTTTGGAACGTGGCGGATTCAGGTGAGCGTCTATTGTTTCTAACAATAAGAATCCTTCAAGTTTTGAGAATGGTACTACCAAACCAGCGCAGCGACGATCCTGCTCAGATTCCTACTACTCGGCACTTACATCTTGTTAGTGCATCGGCTCCAGCTCCCTTAGAGAAGCTTGATGCGATCGCCTCCCAGAAGCGCAGAGATGCCCGTAGGTCTACATCGCCCACGCTGTGGAGTATTTACATCCTAATTTCTGTAATCGTCCATGTATTGGGGATGTGGATGTTGCAGCGGTTAATCATGCGCTCTGCTATCGTCGATCTAGGTACGGAACTCATTCCCATTGACCTGATTACCACCGTTCCCAATTCCGAAGATAGGTTGCAGCCACAAGCCGCCAGTTCTCCCCAACAAAGACCAGAGGGCGATCGCTCTGTTGATCCGCGTCTAGCGGCTCCTAGTCCGTCGGTAAATCGCAACTTTAACCCAGGTAGAAACCCAGTACAGCAGCCGATCCCCGCGCCGATTCACCAGGAAAATCCGCCGGTAAATTCTCAATCAAGGATTCAACGCTCTGTCAGAATCCGTTTAAATCCCTTCCCTCAAGCTGCAAACCCTTCTGCTAACCCGCCTTCTACCCCGCAAAGACAGCAGCCGAACTCCGATGTGGTTGCGACCAGACCAATCATCCCTACACCCGCTCCTCTCCCGCCATTTGTGCCCCAGCGAACCCCCCAAAGGGGTCGTCCTGGGACATCCTCCCAAGATACGGGAACCCCTGCACCGCCATCTCAACCGCAGCCATCATCGTCCCAACCCGTCGAACCCCCCCCAGCACCTGTCACCCCTCCGCCAGCTCCTCCCGTACAGGCAAGCCCAGCCCCAGCTCCCATTCCACCAGCACCGCCTGCTGGGGAGGCACAAAGCGCACCGTCACCTGCACCCGCAGCGCCCGCCGCCCAAGGTAGAGGTATTATGGCAACTTTGTTCAATGTCCGCTCTGGTAACGCTGGCGCTGATGAGCCGAACCAATTAGCCGTACCGCAGCAACAGCACAAACAAATTCCCGACCTTGATTATCCGCTGCTAACTGGGCAAGCTCCCGACCAGCCTATTGTCTTGCAAGTTTTATTGTTGATTGATAACACGGGCAAACCGTCAGTGCAGCGAGTGTTGCAAGGAAGCGGAAATTTTGACGATTCGCAGTTTGTCAATGAGCTAATTCAAGGCTGGAGATTTCAACCGGCTTATATGGGAGGTGGAGCCGTTGACAGCTTGCTGGAAGTCTCTATCCGCGTTTCTCCTCTCTCCCAGTGAAAATAATGCACGCCTCCCCTACTCAAGCTCTAAAAAATTGTGGTATACTAATCTAGTTATGGTTTGACCATACCTCAATTTGCGGGTGTAGTTTAGTGGTAAAACCTCAGCCTTCCAAGCTGATGATGCGAGTTCGATTCTCGCCACCCGCTTTTTGTTTTATACAGAAGAGTTTAGCGATCGCTGAGATTGCAAAGGCGCGTTCGCGTTTTGTTTTTGAAGCAGAATCAGGCGATCGCTCTTAGTCTATGGTGTTAAATTGGGAAGCGATCGCACTTTTCTCATCATCTTAGGTAAAGCGCGATCGCACTTCGTTTCTAATAGTCAGCCAGTAATTCTGCTGTGCGTCTAAATGATTTCTCAGGGATTGATGGGAATACTGGAAGATGGTGCGATAACCCTAATGGCTATGCTACCCACGACTAAATGTTGAACAATTCTTCTCCCCCCTTGTTAAGGGGGGTTGGGGGGATCTAAATGTCTAACACCAACGACTGGAATGATACAGATTTTCACTTACCCTACAACCGACAGCTAGTAGAGAAGGCGAAAGAACTACGAAAAAATATGACGCCAGCCGAGAAAAGGCTTTGGTATGGCTATCTAAGAACATTCAAGTTTCGGGTTTTGCGGCAAAGACCCATAGATAATTTTATTGTTGATTTTTTATGCGCTCAGTTGAGGTTAGTAATAGAGGTGGATGGAGAGAGTCATTTTACGGATGATGGCAAGGATTATGACTGGGAAAGAACACAAATTTTAGAAGGTTATGGGCTGAAGGTTTTGCGGTTTACTAATGATGAGGTGTTGAAGGATTGGGAGGGAGTTTGTAGGCGAATTGAAGAGGAGATCCCCCCAACCCCCCTTCAAAAGGGGGGCTAAGGTGAGGAAGTGCGATCGCACATATTCCATCAGCCATTATCAGAATTCTGTTCAGCGTCTCTAGTGAAATCCTCAATCTGATTGTGATCAAGATGCTCATCTGAGTGCTGCATCTCAGGAGAGCTTTCGTCATTAAGATTCAGTCCGCTTGCCCAAACACCACTTCCCCAAGGCTCATTCCATCGCTGTATATCCAAAGTGTTACCGTTATCAACTGCCATAATTTTTTCTCCTAAGTTAGAAATTCAGTACAATTGTACCATGCCAGAACTATGGTGCCTCTCCTGAAAGACCCGCTATCACTTACGCATCCCCAACTAGCCGCGCAGTGGCATCCAACGAATAATGACAACCTCAGTCCAGACCAAGTGACGGCAGGCTCCAATAAGAAAGCTTGGTGGATATGTCCCAATGGTTCTGGTCACGAATGGGAAGCTTCTATTGCGAACAGAGTCAAAGGTAATGGATGCCCCTGTTGTTCCGGCTACAAAGTATCAGTTACTAACTCTTTAGCAAATCTGTACCCTGAGTTAGCCGCGCAATGGCATTCCACAAAGAACGGAACACTGGCTCCAGACCAGGTAGTAGCAGGCTCAGGAAGGAAGGTTTGGTGGAAATGCCCCAACGGTTTTGATCATGAATGGGAAGCTTCTATTGAAAAGAGAGCTAAAGGGAAACAAGGATGTCCTTTTTGTGCTGGTCAAAGAGTATCCATCACTAACTCCCTAGCAAGTCTTTACCCTGAGATTGCCGAGGAGTGGCATCAGACAAAGAACGGGAAACTCACGCCAGAGCAGGTAGTAGCAGGTTCAACAAAGAAAGCTTGGTGGAAATGTCCCAAAAGTGCTGATCACGAATGGCAAGCTTCTATTAACCAACGAGTTAAAAGTAAGATACGCCCCTTTTGTCCCTTTTGTGGTGGGGTAAAACCGTCGGTCACTAACTCTCTAGCAAGTTTTTACCCTGAAGTTGCTAAGGAGTGGCACTCAAAAAAGAACGGTAACCTGACTTCAGAGGAAGTGACCGCAGGTTCAGAGAAGAAAGTTTGGTGGAAATGCTCCAACGGTTCCGATCATGAATGGCAAGCTTCTATTGAAAAGAGAGCTAAAGGAAAACAAGGATGTCCTTTTTGTGCAGGTCATAAAATCTCAGTCACCAACTCTCTAGCAAGTCTTTACCCTGAAGTTACTAAGGAGTGGCACCTGAAAAAGAACGGTGACTTAACTCCAGAGCAGGTGACCGCAGGTTCAAACCGAAAAGTTTGGTGGAAATGCCCTAACGGTTCTGATCATGAATGGGAAGCTTCTATTGTGGCAAGAACTAACGGTAATGGATGCCCCTTTTGTCGTGGTCTAAAAGTGTCCATCATGAACTCTCTAGCAAGTGTTTATCCTGAAATTGTTAAGGAGTGGCATCCAACGAAGAATAGTGGACGCACTCTGGACAAGATCGTAGCAGGCTCAGCGAAGAAAGTCTGGTGGAAATGCTCCAATGGCTCTGATCATGAATGGGAAGCTTCTATTGTGAACAGAGTGAGATTAAGGAGAGGATGCCCTTTTTGTGCTGGACACAAGACCTCAACTACCAACTCACTTGGAAGCCGTTACCCTGACATTGCTAAGGAGTGGCATCTGACGAAGAACGGTGGTCTTACTCCAGACCAAGTGACCGCAGGTTCAAACCAAAAAATTTGGTGGAAATGCACCAACAATCCTAATCACGAGTGGCAAGCTTCTATAAATAATAGAGTCAACGGGAGGGGTTGTCCTGCTTGCAATAAGGGGTGGACAGTGCAAGCCATCAGTGGATTTGTTGCCTCATTGATAAACCATCTTGAAACTTTCACTCCAGCCGAACTCTATCTACTCTTCCAGCAGAATGGATTGCTTCAAAGTACAGGCAGCGGAAGAAGCTTCGTGAAAGCTCTTATCACTGGACGCTTCCCAAAAGAAGAAATTGAAAAGTTCGTCAATAATGAGCCGTCAATCGTTGATAAATTCCTGCAAGATCAGCAGCTAACTCTCGAAGCACTTGAAACTAGCGGCAATAATGACATCTCTAATAAAGATGTAACCTCTGAGGTTAATCTTGACGACCAGATAGACGAGACTGTTGAGCCATCCGAAGAAGAGGACGACCTTAACCTTCCAGTTGTCCAAACACGGGAAGTCCTAGCATCCTTAGATCACTCCGTCGTATCCTCAGCAGATGAAGAAGCCGTCGAATTCCTTATCGCCTCCGCAAAAGCAAAGATTTGGAAGCACGTCTTTCGGCATGAAGCAGCAGCCGTAGCGCAGGCTCAAAACTACACAGGCGACAGCTACGCTGAAAAAGTTAAATCAGAATTTCTAGACGAATATCATCAAGCCAAGAATCTCCCCATCCCAACAGGCTACGCCTTCTGTATCAACGGCAAATTAGCAGAACCCAATCTCATGCAGCGACTCGCCGCCGTTCAGGTACGCGATAAGAAACGAGTCGGCAATTGGTCGGGAACTGGTGCAGGCAAAACCCTCTCCGCCGTCCTCGCCAGTCGCGTCATTAACGCCCATCTCACTCTTATCTGCTGCCCTAACAGCGTTGTTGATGGTTGGAAAAAAGCGATTCTCAACATTTTCCCTGATAGCGCGATCGCTACCAAAACCTTTACACCCGATTGGGAAAAAGCTTTCGCTGACGAGACTGGGTTAGGTGAGGCGCTGCATCCAAACGCTCACCGTTACATCATCCTGAACTATGAGATGTTCCAGCAGCCAGATTCCGCTGATTGGGTGCGCTCATTTGTGGAAGGCGAGTTAATCAACTTCATCGTTATTGATGAAATCCACTACACAAAACAACGCTATGTCGAGAATATATCGCGCCGCAAGCAACTGGTAAGCGCACTCATCACCGCCGCAAGCGATCGCAACCCAAACTTACACATCATTGGGATGTCCGCAACACCAGTAATTAATAATTTGCAAGAAGGGAAAAGTTTAGTTGAACTGGTAACAGGAGTCGCCCACGACGAACTCGACATCCGCCCAACCATCCCCAACTGCATGAAACTCCACCAGCGACTCGTGACACTGGGGATACGTTGGATGCCGGATTATAAACAACAACTCGGAGAACCCAAGGATCTGTCTATCCCAGTAGACTGTAGTGAATTCATCGACGAAATTCGCGCACTCGGTCACAATGGCACCCCACTCGCACTTGAGCAAATCCTCACCCGCGCCCGTTTATCCGTTATTCGAGAGCAACTCAAACCGAAAACCCTCATTTATACCCACTACGTTCAAGGAATTGACAAGCTACTCAGAGATGCACTCGCAGAAGATGGCTGGAACGTTGGCTTCTACACGGGCGAAGACAAATCCGGTTTAGAAGGATTCTTGAATGGCAACATCGATGTTCTCATCGGCTCAAGCGCGATCGCAACAGGCGTTGATGGTTTACAACAAGTATGCGATCGCTTAATCATCAACGTCCTCCCCTGGACTCACGCCGAATTCGAGCAACTCATCGGTCGCATCTACCGCCAAGGGCAACAAAACCCCGTAACCATAGTCATTCCCCTAACTTACGCCGATGTTAATGGTGAACATTGGTCTTGGTGCGGCTCGAAGATGCAGCGACTGCGGTTTAAAAAGTCCATCGCTGATGCTGCTGTTGACGGTGTAGTTCCAGAGGGATACTTGCGATCGCCTGCCCAAGCCTATCAAGATGCGATCGCTTGGCTAGAAAGCCTCGAAGCGGGCGTTGTCGAAGTTATCACCCGTCCGAAGATTGTAATTCCAATTCCAGATAACGACCCAGCAGACGTGCAGCGACGACTGCGGCGTTACGGCGACTTTTCCGCCCCGCCACTGGAACCAAACCCAAAGCGAAACTACTCACCAACGCCTACAGGAGAATCCAGAGGAGTGGTCGCGATATCATACTTTATACACCGAGTCAAGAAAAAATTGGGCGATCATCCCTTATCAAGAGATGATTCGCTGGTGCCAACAACGTAGCGGCTACACTATCGGGGACTTCGGTTGTGGTGAGGCAAAACTGGCTGAGGCGGTTTCAGATCGCCATACAGTTTACAGCTTTGACCATGTTGCGGTGAATACGGACGTTATCGCCTGCGACATCGCTCACGTTCCCCTTGACGATGAAAGGCTGGATGTAGCGATTTTCTGCCTGTCACTCATGGGAGCGAATTTCACCGATTACCTGCGGGAGGCGAACCGCACTCTGAAACTGGATGGTCAGCTTCATATTATCGAGGCAACTTCAACATTTAGCGATCGCGCTCAATTCCAAACTGACCTAGAGGCTTTAGGATTCGTTGTTGTCAGCGTTCAGGATGTATGGAAATTTACCCATATCCGCGCTTTAAAGACTGAACGTAGACCCCAAACCACAGTAAAACTCCAGTTCTAGGGCATTTATTGCCGCCACACGCTCCAACGAGTCAGCAGTTCAGCATCGCCAGCCAAAAAAACAAGGCAGGCAGGAGCCTGCCCTATATAACATCAAGAACAACCCCAGCGGAGTTGCCCTGATGATGAGACCCTGCATCCGCACTCAGCAGATACTAGGGCACTCAGTCTTGAGCAAATACCGTCTCCTTAGTCTTTGCCAGAAATGCCTTCCAGAGCCTTCTGAACTTTTTGTTCAACTGACTCCACACCTTGCGAGTTTTCGTTGGTACTCATCTTGTCAGCATCAGCGGCTCCTTGAATTTCATTCAGACCCTGGCTTGCTTCCTTCTGAGTTTCCTTAAGCGAATAGGGGTCTTTCAGAACCGCCTTTTGTGATTTCTCCTCAATCTTCGTCAGATTGGCTTCTCCGTCTCCGGGGCGACTGTTGGTGCCGCTATATCCTGCGGGGGTTTTTGTGCTGCTGTAGGCTGGGGTTGCATAGCTAAACATTAGTAAAGCGCAAAAACAAGCAGCGATCGCCATACGTACTGGACGTACCCAGGCAGACAGGTTGAAGCGGATCGATTTCATACAGTACCTCTCTCCTAATTTGTCGAAATTAGCACTATTAAGTTTCTTGACCAGTTCAGACCAAACAACTGCCTGAACGACCTCTCTTATTTGCTCAAATTTTGGAGCTTCTGACATCTATACCTAGGTATACTTGCAATAAATCTTTAGAAAAGGCAACAGAAGTCAATAATTTGGCTTAACTCGGCGATAAAAACTGAATTTTGGGTAATAGTGGGTCTTCAACCATACCAATTCCCTTAAATCCCCACCGTTGCAGCAACCCTTTTACCTGGCTTCCAGAGATTGACTCGACAGCGAAGCGATCGCTGACATCTGGGGCATGGGCATTGAGATAGCTTAGCGCATCAAAATGTTCGCCAAACATCAACAAGTAGCCACTAGTTGATGAAGAACTTCTATCGGGTTGAGCTAAAAGATATTGACCATCAGCTCTCGAACGGATGAGGTAATAAACTTGGGAAAACATAGTAAATGCAAAGCTAGTAGGCTAATCGGTAATTGGTAATTGGGCGGGAAGAAACCATTAGCCATTTCCTCATTTAAGATTTTCCAGCTTAATTCTCGGATCGGCTACCTTAAGCAATAAATCGGCGAAAAGATTGCCGACGATCAGCATAACTGCCCCCATAATCAAACTTGCCATTACTAAGTAGATGTCTTGGATAGTGACTGCCTGTAAAATTAACCGCCCTAATCCAGGCCAATTGAAGAAAAATTCGGCAATAAATGCCCCACTTAACAAGCTAGCAAACTCAAATCCTAAGAGCGTTATTAGGGGATTAATCGCATTGCGGAGGGCGTGAACATAAATCACCCGGTCTTCTGGGAGTCCCTTAGCACGAGCTGTCTGGATGTAGTCTTGGCGGAGAACATCCAGTAATTCTCCTCTGGTAATTCGCTGCAAACCTGCAAAACTGGTGACACTCAGCGCCAGGGTGGGCAAAATCATGTGCCAACCGATATCCAAAATTTTGCCCAACCAGGATAAATCGGCGTGATTGATGCTGGTTCTGCCACCGACTGGAAATAGGGGTGAAGTGTACTGTGCGAAAATTAGCAGCACTAGAGCCGTGATGAAGCTGGGAAATCCCTGTCCGGCGTAGCTCAACACTTGCAAGAGGCGATCGCTAGCGCGATTTTGGTTAACCGCACCGACGATCCCCAGTGGAATTGCGATCGCCCACGTCAGAATCACCGAAGCGATCGCTAGCTCCAATGTCGCTTGAATCCGCTCCCACAACAGCGATGATACCGAACGCTGATAGACAAAACTCGTACCAAAATTGCCATAGCGCAAAATCTGCCACAGCCACCGTCGGTACTGTTCAACCGCCGGTTTATCCAAACCAAACTGTTGTCTGAGTTCCTCAATCCGTTCCGGGGAAATTTTGGGATTCTGCCTCAAAGTATCTAAATAATCTCCCGGAGCCATCTGACTAATTGCAAAACTCAGCGTCGAGGCTAGAAACAAAGTCAAAATTGCCTGTAATAGCCGCTTCGCCACGTAGAGAAAAGTTTCACTCGTAACCAGCCTTTTGAGCAAATTCCAACTAGCCGTCAACCCATTCTGACCTGAAGAATTTCTAGTAGAAGTCATGAAATACAGAATCCCATATCGCCAAATTTTTTGTAAGTTGCTAATCGCTAATTGTTTAATAGCTGGTTTTCCATTAGCCATTAGCCATTAGCCATTAGCATTTGCTCCCTAATACTCAACCAGCGTCATAATTGGCACATCAGGAAGTCGTTGACGCCCACCCAAATCTCTTAGCTCGATGATAAATCCAAATCCCACTAAGATGCAGCCAATTTTCTGCACCAGCTCAGCCGTAGCAGTTGCGGTTCCACCCGTCGCTATCAGATCGTCCACAATCAAAACACGGCTTCCGGGATGTAGGGCGTCTTGATGCATCTCCAGCCGATCCATCCCATACTCTAATTCATACTCAACCGTGTGAACGGCAGCTGGTAACTTTCCAGGCTTCCGGACGGGGATAAACCCAACTCCCAGTTTGTATGCCAGAGGTGCCCCAATAATAAAACCCCGCGACTCCATGCCGACGACGTACTCTGGAGACAACTGGGCGCACTTTTCGGTTAAGGTTTCAATGGTGTAGCGCAGTCCTTCGGGATCGCTCAGTAGCGTCGTTATATCCCGAAACAGAATTCCTGGTTTAGGAAAGTCTGGAATGTCGCGTATCAGAGACTTAAGATCCATAGCAGCTCGTGAAAAGAGGGTTGTAAGTGAACTCGGTATCCGTTGCATCACAGAGGCAGGATCTACCCCAGATGTGCAAGGATATACCTGGAAAATCGTACACTAGAAGGCTGCACGGTTTTGGAGCATTCCTGACACTCAAGAGCCAGCGGGCGGCTATTGAGGCGAGTGAGTAGTCGTGTCTCTTATGATTCAAGTACAACCACCTCCGAAGTCATCCACCTGCCCGAAGCTGCAATGGCGATCGCGACATCCTGATTTTAGTAAAATCCAGCTGGGCATATAAATAATCGGATCGCAGATGGACACAAATGTAACCGTCAAAAGTCATTGATTCCCGTATGCAATTCGTTGTAGCCCGTGCAAGCCATCAACCAGTTCAACTGTCCTGCTATTTGGAATGAATCTTTCTGTGAGCGTAATGCCATTAAACAGTCCTCCGCAAGAGTCAATGCCGCTGATTTTAGACAATCTCCCTGACCCACCGATTTCGTCTAGTGGGTGTCCGCGTCGAACTCGGCTACAAATTGACCTGATGCTACTAGCAATAGAAGCCCTGGAATTGGGAGGGTCTGAAGCAATGCTGACAGTGGCTAAGGATTTGGAACTCCAGGGAATTATCAAAAATCGGGTACACCTATGGCGAATCCGAAGCACCAACCCGCTACGACGATCTTATACACGCCGTTTGCTAACCCTAGATGAAGCCAAAGCGATGGTGATCGTAGTCTGCCATCTAGCGCGGCGGTTAACCGTCTTAATCCGGCAGCTGCTACTGGCTTATCAACAACTGCGTGACAAGCAGGTGCCATTGGAACATCATTTTCGCTTGTCTGAGTATTTAGAAAGGTTCCGCGCTCACTTCCGGAGTCGAATGAATCCGCGCCGCGCTGGTGTCACTGCCTATAACTCTGATGAGAAGTTAAACAATCTGGCTATTGAGCTGTTAAGCGAGCTGCTATTTTGTACGGGAACGTCTGGAATGCAAAGATTTTGGAGTAGTCTTTTTGATGGAGAAGTGTAACTTTCATGGAAAAGGGATAATCGGTAATGAGAGTTATGAGCATCGGTGTTGAGTTTTGAGACGAAAAGAAAGTTCTTGAATTGAAAACTCAACCCTCAAAACTTAGAACTTTTCCCCAATTACCAGTTACCAATTACCAATTACTTTTTTCCCGATTACCAATTACCAATTACCAACTGAAAATGACTATTCGCCGTCCGTACAGTCTGCCTAATTGCACGCTGATCCTAGAAGGGTTAAGCGATGCTACAGCTGCTGGTCAGGTGGACACCCGACCCTTAATGTCTATCCTGGTTAATGCTGAGTGCCATTTTGCGGGTAAGGAGAAGCCATTAACGGGAGGACGTGACTTTTTTGAAAGCCTGGTGACAGCAGCCAGCAACTATGCTCAAGAATTCTTGAGTGGGGTGCCTCACTCGCATAGTCTGAAGGACAAGCCGAGCTTAGTGCAGTTTCAAAAAGTAGATGACCATCTGCATCGGTTAATTGTTCAGTCGCCAGGAAGTAGTGCCGACTCGACTCATAGCTCTGGGGCATCCACAACCGTCCCAGCGAGGCAAGTTGATATCACGACGGTACAGCTGTTTGATTTGGTGGAGGCTGTGGATCAGTTCCTGGCTGATGGTCGCACGCTGCCAGACATCATGCTGTCAATCGCGCCGGTTTCTAAACGCTATGCGAAGGCTGAAGTGCCGGTGGCACAACGTGCGGCACCGGCAGCTGTTGGGGTTACGAGTTTGGCATTGGCAGCGATCGCGTTTTTCATGATTCCCCCTCCCGAAGTCAAGAATCCCAAAGATCCTTTGCCTCAGCCCAACTCCAGCTCGACGACGCCTGCTAGCCCCGTGGCGTCCGAGCAGCCTACGACAAGCCCGACGCCATCCAGCGCTGAAGCTGCCGACTTAGAAACCCTGGTGACGGCAGCACCGGAGATTACCGATCCCACCCAGCTGTACTTCTTACAACGGAAACTGCAAAACAACATTTATCAAAAGTGGACGACTCGCCGCCAGTTTCGGCAAGAGTTAGTTTATCGCGTGGGTGTGGGGAAAGACGGAGCCGTGGTGGGTTACAAGCCAGTTAACTCAGCAGCAGGCGATCGCTTAGAAGAAACCCCGCTCCCAGAATTGCTCTATATCCCCGCCACTGGTAGCGACAGAACCAAAGAACCGCTCGCTCAGTTCCGGGTGGTATTTACTAGGCGAGGCGTCCCGCAAGTGAGTCCCTGGTATGGGTATAAAGAAAAACCCAGTCTGGGCCCAGAAATTACCGATCCCACTCAGCTAGGAAGTTTGAAAGATCGGCTTTCCGAACAACTCAAGCAAAATTGGCAAGGCACTCCCAGTTTCCCCAGGAGTTTACAATACCGCGTCGCCGTAACCAAAGACGGTGTCGTCGCCGATTACGAGCCAAAAAATCAACCAGCCTTTGATTACGAGGATGAAACTCCCCTTCCTAAATTATTCCAGCCGAGCAACTCGCCAGACGCTGTCCCCCAGGAACCCCTCGCCCAATTCAGCGTGGTGTTCGCACCCAACGGCGTCATCGAAGTTAGGTCGTTGCAGAGAAATTGATAGCAGTCAGGAGTCAGTTGTCAGTTGTCAGTTGTTTACCCAAACGCTAACAACTGACCCCTCACAACTTACTTAGCTGGTTTAGCGGGTTTCTTGACCTGAAAATAAGCCTCCAAAACTTGTAACACCATCGGGGCTGCCACCTTACCGCCGCCGCCTCCAGAGTGTTCCACAAAAGCCACAACCACAATCTTTGGCTTGTCCGCTGGCGCATAAGCACCAAACCAGGCGTGAGACAGACCCGGTGGAGCCTCTGCCGTACCGCTCTTACCGGAAACTGGGGGAAGAGTTGGCACATTCACCGCTTTCCCAGTACCGCTACTCACAACGCGCCGCAGCCCTTGGCGCAGCACCTGCACCGTTTCTGATTTCATATTCAAGGACTCTCGCCAATTTTTGGACGCCTCATTATCTTTCAGCAGGTGAGGTTTAACTCGATAGCCACCATTTGCAGGAACCGCAAACATTACGGCAACTTGTAGCGGCGTCGTTTGCAAGAAACCCTGACCAATGGACATATTTACCGTGTCTCCGACTGTCCATTCCTGCTTCAATCGCTTCTGCTTCCAGGCGGCATCCGCAACCAACCCTGGCAGTTCTTCTGAAGATAACTCAATCCCCGTTTTTTGACCAAAGCCATACTTCCGAGTCCACTCAATCAAGGTAGGACCGCCCACTCCTCTGCCAATCTGATAAAAGAAAGTATCGCTACTCATCGCTAGCGCCCCGACAAATCCCAAGGGGCCAAATCCAGCATGGTTCCATTCCCCAAACCGAATCCCGCCGACGGTTAAGTAAGGATAGGTTCCTAATACCGTGTTCGGAGAAAATTTACCCGATTGAAGACCCGCGCTAGCCGTGACAATCTTGAAGGTACTCGCCGGTGGAAAGACTCTTAAAGCGCGGTTGACGAAGGGGTTGCCCTTACTTTGCACTTTCTTCCAGGTTTCTGGGGTAATCCGCTTAGAGAAAACATTGGGATCGAAGGCGGGACGGCTAACCATCGCCAAGATCGCCCCATTGTTGGGGTCCATTGCCACGATTGCGCCCTTGCGATCGCCCAGTGCCCGCTCCGCTGCCTTCTGCAAATCCAGATCCAGCGTTAAATGCACATCCTTCCCAGCCTTTGCCTTTTTCTGACCGAGAATCCGCAACACTTGACCCGCACCATCTACCTCAACCTGTTGACCGCCCCATTCCCCCCGTAGCGGTTTTTCAAAAGCTGCCTCCACACCCATCTGACCAATCACATCACCCAAGCGGTAGCCTTGATCTCTCATCAAAGCTAGCTCTTCATCGTTCATTTCCCCCGTATACCCTAAGACGTGAGCTGCCACCTCAGCGTTGGGGTAGTTCCGTACCCCTTCAATATCCACCTCTACGCCCCCTAGTTCGCTCCTGTACTCTTCCAGCGCCGTAATTTGGGCAGGATTGATGTCACGAGCAATCCGTAACAGCGAGGTAGAGGTATAACCGGCTTTTTCTAGTTGCTTTTGAATTTCGCTCTGAGGAACATTTAACAGCTCTGAAAGGCGTCTGAGGGTAGCGGGCCACTCCTTCTGCTTGCGGGCGATGGGCCACAAAAAAACCGAGTGAGACAGCCGACTGCTTGCCAAAACTCTGCCTTTGCGGTCGAAAATGGTGCCTCGTGCTGGCTGTTTGGGAATCAAACGAATCCGATTGTTTTCTGCCAGTTGTCGGTTACGTTCCCCCTGAACCAGTTGTAAATAAACTAAACGAGAGCCAATCCCACCCACCAAGAGTAAGGTAACGACCAGCATGAAAATTACAGATTGGAAGCGTCGGCCCACAGTTCGGGGGGTCGATTGACGCCCAATTGAGGAAGACTGAGCGATTAAGGTCATAGCAGGAGGCTGGATAAATTGGCTCTAAACAGGCAAACAAAAGGTATTTTCAGTGGGCGGCAATTCACAGAGGGATTGCTCCTACATAGTGTATCCTCACACTTCAATAAGATGAAGCGGCGGTGCCGTGGAAATGGGATCTCGCAGAGAGCGGGAATCACTTGTACTTTTTCAGGTTCAACGCATCGGAGAATGGCAAATTTTTAAGCGAATCGCAATAGGACTGAGTCCGACAGCTAAAATAAACCAAAGTTAGCAATCAACGCTCAACCTAGCATCATCGGCTCAGCCTTCACAAAACAGACGCGACGGCGTGTGTTGAGCAATTCAAAACTCTGTGGGGCATCGCGACTGGGAATCATCAACTATGTCTCAAACTTCTTTAGCAGAACAACGCTCTCCGGAGACTACAAATGAACTGGATGTGGAACTCCGCAAGGTTTTTAAGGTATTCAATGGAGAAACAGCGGTTCGGGGGGTTGATCTGGAGATCCGCCGAGGAGAATTTTTCAGTATTCTAGGTCCCTCTGGCTGTGGCAAGACCACAACTCTGCGCTTAATGGCTGGGTTTGAATCTCCCTCGGCGGGAGAGGTGCTGATTCAGGGGCAGACCATGAACCATGTGCCGCCCCACCGGCGTCCGGTGAACACTGTCTTTCAGAGCTATGCTTTGTTTAGCCATTTGAGCGTTTGGGAAAATATTGCTTTCGGATTGCGAATTAAAAAGCGACCCAGAACAGAAATTGCCGAGCGAGTGCAAGAAGCGCTGAAGCTGGTCAAAATGGAAACCTATGCCAACCGCTTTCCCTCCCAACTTTCCGGGGGACAGCAGCAACGAGTGGCTTTAGCGCGGGCGCTGGTGAATCGTCCAGCGGTGGTTTTGCTGGATGAACCCCTAGGGGCATTGGATTTGAAGCTGCGTAAACAAATGCAGGTGGAATTATCCAATTTACATCAAGACCTGGGCTTGACGTTTGTGATGGTGACGCACGACCAGGAGGAAGCGCTGAGTCTCTCCGACCGGATTGCGGTAATGCGCGGGGGCAAGATTGAGCAAATTGGTTCGCCTACTGAAATCTACGAGCATCCCAAAACGCCATTTGTGGCGGATTTCATTGGGGATACCAATCTGTTTGAGGGGCGGATTGAAGCTTCTGACTACTCAACGGTGAAAGTTGTGACCAAAAGCGGTTTGCCAATTGTAGTGCAGCCGTTGGAGCCTTGGGATGCGATTGGTGTTCAGGAGGTTGTGGTATGCGTGCGTCCAGAGAAGATTCAGCTGAGTCTGTATCCGCCAGCGATGCCAATCAACTGCTTTGAAGGTCGTCTGAAGCATGTGATGTACATGGGAACCCATGTTCATTATGTGGTGGAGTTACTTTTAGGCGATCGCTTAACAGTTCGGCAGATGAATACTGTGGGTATTGAGCCTGCCTTCCATACCCCCATCTATGCTCACTGGGCGGCTACCGATTGTCTGGCAATGAATGCTTAGAGACAATGCACAGGCGCGACATTCCCGGAACCGACCGGGCTGAATACAGTTTATACAAGTGCAATTTTGCTGAATCCCGTGCCTCCAACTGCTCAACAGACGACCCCAAAACACCCAACACGACGTAGGTTTTTACAAACGTCAGCTGCCGCTACCCTCGGACTGGCAATGTCTGGGTGCGGCTGGACGCTTGCCCAAGTGCGCTCGGCACCAGCCAACTCCGATACATCCAACAACAAGTTGTTGTATATCTACACTTGGGCGGGCTATACAGATGAGGATTTGTTAAAGCGCTTTACCAAAGAGACCGGAATCAAGGTCATTGCTGATGTCTATGATTCCAACGAAGCGATGCTAGCCAGGATTCAAGCGTTGGGAGGCGGGGACTACAGCATTATTTACCCATCTGACTATACGGTGAGAAAGATGGTAGAACTGAGCTTGCTCAGTGAATTAGATCGCTCCCGCATCGTAGGTTTGGATCGGCTGTTTCCCCGCTTCCAAAATCCCGTCTATGACCCAGAAAACCGCTACAGCGTACCCCTGAGCTGGGGAACAACTGGTCTAATTTACAACACCCAAAAGCTGAAGCAACCGCCAGAAGATTGGAATTATCTCTGGGACAATCAGCAGGCACTGTCTCGAAGGATGACCTTGCTGAATGATGTTCGGGAAGTCATGGGTGCGGTGTTGAAAATGCTGGGGTACTCTTACAACTCAAAAGACCCGCAGCAAATTAAACAGGCGTATGAAAAGTTAGTAGCGCTCAAACCCGCGCTCGCTTCTTTCACCTCTGATGCCTGGAAAACTCAAATTTTAACTGGGGATTTGCTGCTGGCGATGGGATTTTCATCTGATGCCAATGAAATTATTCCAGAAAATAAAAACTTACAGTATCTAATTCCTCGGAGTGGTTCTTCGGTGTGGACTGACACTCTGGTCATTCCAATAACCGCTCCCAATCCAGAAGCAGCTTATGCCTGGATCAACTTTATGCTGCAACCTGATGTCGCCGCCCAGATTTGCGAACGTTTAAGTTTTGCGACACCCAATCAAGCTGGCTACAACCAGTTACCAGATGAAATCCGTAACAATCAGATTTTATTTCCCCCAGAGTCGGTACTTGCCCAATGTGAAGGCGTGGCACCACTTGGAAAAGTTGCCGAAGTTTATGAATCTTATTGGACTCGATTGACGAGCAGCTAACATTAAATAATTTTGAGTTTTGAATTATGAATTGAAGCAATAATCGATACTTCATATCAATCATCTTTCATTACTAACTTAAAACTCACGCACTCACGCACTCAAAACTCTTTTCTATTGTGTCTACCCCAACTTCCCCTCCCTCTATTCCCAATCCCACTCCCTCTGATGGAACTGTAGAATCGCCAGTGCTAATTGGCAGCAAAGGACGCCCCGGCTTGAAGTGGTTGGAACCAATGGCGCTGCTTGGCCCTGCTGGGATCTGGTTGGCTTTGTTGCTAGTGCTGCCAACGCTGGTGATTTTTCAGCTGAGTTTAGTGCCAGGAATCCGACCTGGGGATGTGGTGAATCCTAGCGGTTTGGATAACTATGCGCTGGTATTTCAGCTAGTTTACTTGCAGGTGATCGCGCGATCGCTATTCTTTGCAATTGGCACTACAATCGTTTGTCTTTTACTAGGATTCCCGGTTGCCTACTGGATTGGTCAAATGGCACCGAAACAGTGGCGAAATTTGCTGCTGCTAGGCTTTGTCTTGCCTTTGTGGACATCATCGCTGCTGCGTTCTTACGCCTGGATTACAATTTTGCGCCCTACGGGTGTCCTGAACACGATGTTAACGGCTTTAGGACTTCCTGCTTTGGAGTTGCTCAACCAGAGTTCAGCCGTATTTATTGGGATGGGTTACAGTTATTTGCCCTACATGGTGTTAATTCTTTACGCTTCTGTAGAAAAACTGGATCGGCGGTTGCTGGAGGCATCTGCCGATTTGGGGGCGAATCCGATTGACACTTTTTGGAAAGTGACTGTCCCTCAAACGCTACCGGGAATTGCTGCGGGTTCTTTGCTAGTATTTATTAGCACTTTAGGGGATTTTGTCGATCCGGAATTGCTGGGCGGTGCCTCCAGCATGACGATATCCCGCTTGATTTATAACCAGTTTTTAGGTGCAACTCAGAATTGGGGATTTGGCTCGTCTTTGAGTATGGTTTTAATTTTTGCGGTGAGTATAGCGATCGCGCTTTTAATTAAATACGGCGATAGCACACCGCAAAAGTAAGGCGATAGAACTATTAAGAGTTGACATCGTGAACGACAACCATGACATCACCAGATTCAATTTAACTGAGGTTCATCAAGACCTGGTTAACCTTGTTAAACAGGTAGTCTCTGGAGAATCTGTTATTTTACAGCACAACGGAAAAAACGTAGCTGCTTTGATTTCCCTTAAGGATTTGTATCTTTTAGAGCGTTTAATTGAAGAGGAGGAGGACAGAATTGACATAGCTGAGTCCCAAAAGATAATGGCGGCGGTAGAAAAGGAAGGAACTGTTTCTTGGGAATCGATTAAGACAGAATTAGGGCTGTCATGACTTACTAAATAGAGTTTTCGCGCCCAGCCCAGAAGCAATTCAACGCTTTGTCTAGGGAATTTCAGGAACGTCTCCAGCATAGAATCGATACTTTAGCCGAAAACCCGCGTCCTTCAGGAGTAAAAAAGCTACAAGGACAAGAAAATTAGTACCGGATTCAAGTGGGAGACTACCGAGTTATTTACGAAATTCGGGATTTGGAATTGTTAGTAATTCTGATAAGAATTGGAAGCCGCCAGGATGTTTATCGTAATTTGTAGGAATAGCGATTTGTTAAGCTCAGTAATCCTTTTTTTATCAGCCAATATTTTCAGGGAATTATCTTTTCAAATAATTGGTAATTGGTACTAGACAATTGCTGCTTTAAGTGGTATATTTATATAATGGGAATCTGTGCGTCCATATATAGTAATTGTTAAATTTAATACAGAGGCAGTAATTCGCCCGTTTCTGAATCAATAGCATGAGTTTTAGTACCTTTAAACTCATTGCAGCGATAACAGGATGCAGCCAAATTCTCACGCTCATCACTACCACCAGCAGACTTGGGTATAATGTGGTCCATTACTAACGGCATCCCGATTAATCGGCTAGATGTGCGGCAATATTCGCAGCGGTGTCCGGCTTCTGCCGAAACCTGCTTCCGAACTATGTTAGGAATTGAGGACACTATTATTCCACTGGTTATTCCACTGGTAATTCTTCTAGTGCTGGCACTCAATGACCCCGCCAGCGTAAGATAGCCCAAGCATAAGCTTTTCGCAGCATAAGCTGGTCAGATGCCTTACCTAAATCCCTAAGTTCTTGGCGTTCGTCGGGTGCTGTAATTAAACCAGTTTGATTTTTCTCCAGAAGTACCAAATGGCGTTGTTGTTGGGTGGATGGCAGATGGCTATGAGCGACTTTCAAAAGTTCCTGAACCGGAAGCGTCTGCATCACAAACAATTCAGTTTGGATTTCTGGCGGTGCATTTTCAGATGAGGGTGGTAAGTTGCTAGTAATGCTTTGTACCGCTAATGCTTCCAGCGATTGATCTGTCAACTCGGCAATACGAGCTAACCGTTGAAATACTGCTTCAGGGAGTTCCACCGTAAGCTGTCGGGTAGCCATCTTTTCCCATAGTGCCGCAACTTCTGTCACTATAACACCAACGCGATCGCCTTCTTTTCCCTTTTTCCTAAGCGCTTCGCGAACGCCAACGCGCTATGCAGTGTCTAAAGCGTATGCTTCAAAATCAATTTACCTGAACGCACAGATCCCCATTCTATAAGTATAACCCTAATTCACAAAAAAATAGTATAAAATGATACAAATATTTAAAAAATTACCGAAACGTTACACTTGAGACGCGATCGCACTCTTCCAGACATTCGATCGCATCAAGTAAAGTGATAGAAATAGCAGTGCGTAGCGAAGCCGCTGCGC
Source organism: Coleofasciculus sp. H7-2 (assembly GCF_042747725.1). NCBI lineage: Bacteria > Bacillati > Cyanobacteriota > Cyanophyceae > Coleofasciculales > Coleofasciculaceae > Coleofasciculus > Coleofasciculus sp. H7-2. Next base: position 69,956 of record NZ_JBHZGO010000024.1, on the reverse strand, counting down.
TAGCAGCATCGCTTTCCCCGACAAATGGTGAAATTGAATGACAGGCACCGTCAGCCATCAGCAGGAGGAAATCCCTTTAGAGATTATGTTGAAGTCCCAGGATAAACCTCGTCTTTCTTGGCAGGTTATTTTCACACTGCTGATGTTCTTTTATATGTACCTGCCGATTCTGGTACTGACGTTTTATAGCTTTAACGAGTCTACTTATAGCGCCGGTTGGGAAGGATTCACCCTCAAATGGTATCTGAAGCTGTTTCAGGACTCCCGCATCCTGACGGCGCTGCAAAATAGCTTAACCGTGGCTTTGTGTGCAGTAGCGATCGCTGCCGTCTTAGGCACCTTAATGGCAGTTGGTTTAGCCCGTTATACCTTTCCGGGGAAAAGCTTGTATCGCGGTGTTTCTTATCTGCCGTTGATTATTCCCGATATTGCGATCGCAGTTGCCACTCTAGTATTTTTAGCAGTAATTGGCACGCCGTTGAGCCTGTGGACAATTGTGGCAGCTCATGTCGTCTTTTGTCTTGCCTACGTCGCCTTAGTGGTTTCTTCTCGAATTAGCGGCTTAAACCCCCATTTAGAAGAAGCTGCCCTCGATTTGGGGGCGACGCCAGTACAAGCTTTTATCCAAGTGTTGCTTCCGGAATTAATGCCAGCGATTATTTCCGGTTGCCTGCTAGCCTTTGTCCTCAGCATGGACGACTTTCTGATTGCCAGCTTTACTGCCGGTACGGGTGCCACAACTTTACCGCTAGAAATCTTTAGCCGCATCCGCACTGGCGTCAAACCAGATATCAACGCTCTCAGCGTGATGCTGATGATTGTGTCAGGTTTTGTCGCCTTTGTCGCTGAATTGCTCCGCTATCGCAGCGAGCAGAAACGCTTTAAATAGGTTTGAATTTGTAGAGATGTCGCTGCACCTGATTTCAGGGTTTTAAAAATTTAACGATGAACAAAAAATTGTCAAAAATTAAGCTAGTTTGTTGGTATAATCATTTCATGATCTTAGATCTAATTCTTTATAATGGAAATATTCAAGAAATTTTTAAAAATGTACAGATTTCTATTATCTAAATAATACCATCCAACGGGAAAAAAGTAAATAATGAATCCCTCCTATTTTGCCCAAAATTGAAAAAAGGAGGCTGATTCCCAGCCTCACTTTCAGAAGAAATGGGTAAAGGCGTATAGCCAGAGTGCCTTTACCCGTTGTGGGTTAAACAAGTTTCAGATTGGGATACTCAGCCAGCAAATCATCAGAGGTAAGCGTGTCGCCTTCTGCCTGAGGTGCCCAGAGAATTTCTACAGCAAGTAGGCGATCGCTAGAGATGCCACCAATCTGACGCAAGGCTTGACGCAAATCGTCAGTGCTGTTGATTTTCGGTAGTTGCAGATCGCCTTCGGCACCCACCAAAATCGTCACAATAATGTATTCCCCAGGACCTTCGGTTATCAGCTGATTTGCCAGCTTGCCAGCTTCCTCAGATGCCGCCGGTAAAGATGCTTTGGGTGCTGCTGCCTTGAGCTGATTGTTAACGTTCGAGAGAGTCTCTTCCGTGAATTTGCTGCGTTCGCCCAGAGCTAGCTGATTAAACTTGGCTTCTGCGGCTTGTAACGCTGTTCGCTGAGATTCGGCTGCCCCATACACCCAGTATTCCGGGTGACGTAGCAAAGCTAGGGTACTTTCCTGAAGCACTTGGGCACGACCGATGGCGGAACTCATATCAGATGTACGCGCCAACTCGTCTAATTCTCCTTGCAAGCTGCGAGCTTCTGACAAAAGACCCACTTGCACCTCTGCCACGGAAACTTTGGGATTGCCGTAGCCCAGAGAATCAGCTTCACCCGCATCACCAACCCCAACGCGACGGAAGCTGGAAATCAGGAAGTTAGCGATCGCCAGGAAAATCAAAATCGTAAACACACCGCCAAATCCGCCCCCGATGCCAAAGAAGGGAAACAGCAACGGGAACCCAAATCCACCCCCAGGATAAGGAGCCGGATAATATCCGCCGGATGGTGGTGCATAGGTACGGCTAGGAGGCGCATAGGTGCGACTGGGCGCTCTAAAAGAACCGCCTCCAATCCGACCGCCGGTGCGGGCTGCTAAGGCTCCGTCAGCATGACCCAGCGTTAGGGTAAGGAGCAGACCAAAGACGAACAAAGATTTCAAAAGGGGTTGAATTGCTGAAAGCAGTTTATTACGCATACATACTGTGCCTATTCAATCTGATTAAAACTGTAGCGGCTGGCAGCAACTCCCAGCATCTTCCTAACTATCGAGCGATCCGGGCTACATCTATTAATGTATCGCCTCCACTCGACTGGCGCGGGAGCAATTCGGGGCGGATTTCCTCATCGGGAATCCGTACTCGAAAGGATGACGGGATCGATATGCGTTATCCAGAAACTGGACTAGAAACAACAGATGAAAAGCACAGTATGGGGAGCAAATCTTGTGGCTGTTTTCCGAGAAACGACCTGGAATTTATCTTAAGCCATTCTCATCTTCCAATTAGCCTCCGCCGACGATGGTGACGATTTCAATCGCGTCCCCCTCTTTGATCTCCGTTTGCGACCAAAACTGTCGATGGAGAATCTCACCGTTGTACTCAACCGCCACTAAGCGAGGGTTTAACCCCAGATGTTCTAACAACTGGGGCAATTTAGTTTGGGGCGGGCAGGTGCGGGGTTCCCCATTCACTTGCAGCGCGATTTGACTAGACGGACTAAACATGAGATTGGGCAACGCGAACATCAACGGCGCGGAGAGTTTGCAGACGGCTCAGCTGAGAGAGGAAATACTGAGTCATTAACATGGGCTGATCTGCCTGCATGATGGCGCGGACAGCTGCCACTCGTTCGGCTCCCGCCTCCAGCACATCATTTAAGTTATTCGCATCAATGCCCCCAATGGCAAACCAGGGAATCGAGGCATTTTCAGCAGCATAGCGGACATAATCTAGACCGGCAGCAGCTTTATCTACTTTAGTTGGAGTTTCATAAACGGGGCCAACTCCGATATAGTCAGCACCTTCCTGGATAGCTTGCTGCATTTCTTCCGGGTTCGTGGTAGAGCGACCAACCAGGCGTTGTGGCCCCAGCAACTGTCGGGCGAGGGCAATGGAGATATCTTGTTGTCCCAGATGCACGCCATCGGCATTCACTGCCAAAGCCAGATCCACCCGGTCGTTCATGATAAATAGGGCACCGTATTGATGGCATAGCTGGCGGAGTTTGGAAGCGTGAGCGACTCGCACAGAATCGTCGGCAATTTTTTCTCGATACTGTACCAGAGTCAATCCCCCTTGCAGGGCGGCTTCAACGATGGAAAATAGCTGTTCTGAGGCAGAGGTAACGAGGTACAGATGCGATCGCAACAGCACCTGATGTCGCCGGTAAGCCAGCAAATTGCTCTCCAGCGTATACACCCGATAGCGCATTTGCTTAGCCGCCGAGCCTAGGTCGGGGTCGTAAAGCTTGCTATATTCTTCCAGCACCCGCAGGGCTTCTTCCACGCGCGCAAAATTGACTTGCAACAGCTGCTGAATGCTAGAGCGCTGTTGTTCTTGAGGATGGGTCAACTCCGTGCCCGCATCACCTGGGGTATCCCGCGCCGCCCGAAGCTCGATGCCATGCCATTTGGCTAGCTCCTGTCGCATTTGCTTGCATTCATTGACTAATTGGGCGCTATTCACGCCAAAGCGACACCATTCTTCGATAATCCGCAAGCCTTCTCTGGCTCGGTCTAAATTAGCGTCTAGAATGCGGCAAACCGCTGGCTGTGCTTGTATGAGCAAGTCACCGACTGGCTCTCGAACGCTGTGTTTCTCGCCCATCGCAACCACTCCATTATTTTTCATCGTAGCAGTCTAGTTCCCCTAATTTCCGAAATATTTGAGGTAACAGGGTAGCACGTACCAGCCAAATTGTCTCAATTGCCCCATATATTTTATCCGACTGAATAAAAAATAGAATGCGGGGATTAACGAGGTTGAGCAAAACGAACATTGCTGATATCGTGCGGGTTGTGAACTAAGTCAGTGGCGTTTCGTCTATGGGTTAGGAGCAAGCAGCGTCCTTATCCCAAGTCTTTAGCCTACTTTTTTCTAGTTTTTTGTACCTACCTATTTAAGAGCGTTTAACAGCAGTATTATCATTCAAAGAATGCCCCCACAGAATTTTCTTTTGTGATGCCCACCGAATTCCTCACTTTGAAGAGGATACTCAGGTTGATGAGCTGTTAGCTGTTGGGGTCTTTTTAAAAATGTAAGAAATGTAAACAGACGGGTAGCCTCTATACCAGAATAGGTGTGCATGGACTAAAACTAGGTGCTTTCTTCCATCAGCCTTTCCCGATATTGCAGTGCCAACTTGAGAGGAGTAGATCCGTGAGTTTGAGATGCCCCCACAATCGTCAATTGAATGCCCTAGTCGGAAAATGCCGCCCGTCTGTTCGTACCTGTAGCATTTTCCTAGGATTAGTGACTGCGATCGCAACACCGTGCCTAGACGTTACGGCAATCAAGGCAGAGTCTACTGTGGCTCAGGTTCCCCCGGATGGGCAGATGTCACAAATGAATCGGTTGTATGTCAACCCCTCTGCGGGAAATGACAGCAATGGTACTGGAGACGAGCAGGCACCGTTCCAAACCATTACTCATGCCTTGCAGGTAGCTCAGCCCAATACCGCCATCGTACTGGCACCAGGCACCTACAGCACCGAGACGGGTGAAACCTTTCCTTTAAGACTAAAAGCCGGTGTAACGATTCAGGGCGATCGCCCCAGCAAAGGTGAGAATATTGTCATACTCGGCGGCGGTCAGTTTCTCAGTCGCTTCTTTGGCGGTCAAAATATAGCGATCGCTGGGGCAAATCAGGCAGGGCTGATGGGCGTCACCGTAACCAATCCGAATCCACGAGGTTACGGTCTTTGGATTGAATCCACCAATTTGATGGTGGTGGATAACACCTTTACGGGAAGTAACCACGATGGAATTGCCGTCACTGGCAACAGTGCCCCCATCATTCGCAACAACTACTTCTCTGAAAACGGGGGCAATGGGATGACGATTTACGGGACTTCCCGACCGGAAGTGCGGGAGAATGTGTTTGAAAATACGGGATTTGGCATTAGTGTGGGTCATAATGCTGCCCCGCAGCTAATTGCTAATCGCATCAGTGGCAACAAAGATGGGGTCGTCGTAGAAACCAAGGCAACACCCGTTCTCCGGAATAATATTATTGAAAACAACTCTCGCTATGGGTTGGTGGCAATTTCCCAAGCCCGTCCCGATTTAGGAACTGCTGGCGAACCGGGAGGCAATATTTTTCGTGCCAATGGTCTATTGGACATTAACACCAAGGCTTCGAGCCAAGTGATTCCTGCCTTTGGCAATCAGATCGCTGCCAAAACGGAAGGACGCATTGACCTGACGGGCATGGCAAGCCAGCCCACCCCGCTTGCAGACGCTCCCGTAGCCAGCGGTCTTCTGAAACCGCTTCCCACCGCTTCCCTGCCACCACAGGAAGCCCTGACACCGATTCAGCCACTGGCGGGGAATGGGAATTCTCAATTGCCGCTACTCCCACGCCCGAATCTAGCGATTTTAGCTCCAGTACAATCGGCACCCACCGACAGCACCGGGATCGGAATTCCCGTTCAGCCGCCAGCCCCAACCTCTCAGCCACGGAGAACGTCAGCTTACGGATTACCGACGTTGCAGCCGCCCCAGCAGCCTAGAGCGTCATCTCCTTTACCGATATCGCCTTTTCCCCGAACGACACCCTTAGGAATTCCCGACCGTCCGACCGTTGCCAGGTCGCCGCTGCCGACTTCCCCAAAGCCCAGAGCGTCTAACACATTACCGGCGCTACCGTCGTCAGCTTCCACATTACCGGCGCTACCGTCGCCTGTTTTACCCCGGACTCTGGACTTCGGGGTAGCACCACAGGAGCCTCTCCCAGCTTCGGCGTCCTCAGATTTGCTGCCAGTGCCAAACCCTGATGTCCCTTTGGGGAATATCGGCAACAGTCGGACTGCTAGCGGGAGCGGGACGCCCCGCCGAGCTGGGGGTAGTCAACCGGCTCTAGGTTTGCGTTATCGGGTTGTGGTGGATGCCCAGAATTCGCGCCAAGAGGCTTTAGTGCGATCGCTCGCACCCGATGCCTTCCGCACGCTCTCCAACGGTCGGACGGTGATGCAGGCGGGAGCTTTTAGCACCCGCGATCGCGCTTTGGAAATGCAGCAAATGCTCAACTCTAAAGGTTTAGCAGCCACGATTGAGTCAAGAAATTGATCTCTTTTGTCCGGGGTTGGTGGTGAGTTGTCAGTTGCCATTGACCCCGGATGATTACCCACGACGATGATGCTCTACAGCTGGTTATTTTGACCCGTAATCATTCTTAAGCTCATACCGCTATGCCAAGAGATGAGTCGCTCCAAGGGAGCTTGATGCTAATTTGTTTTGGAACAGCGGTGGTGTTGTTCTCAGTTTCTTGGCGGACAAGTTTTTCAAGGTTGACGTTGGCTTCCCCGATTGAGAGTCAGGGCAATGTTGGCAATTTGGCAGTAAGGAAGCTTGGAGACTTGTGGAGAAACAATCGCTCTTCAAAGTTTAGCCGCTCAATCGATCGGGAATATTCAGTGCCCCAAATCGCTCAGGCGGTATTTGCAAGGGAATCGCATCTCGTTGTCGATTTAAGCGATCGCCTGGTTTATATTTACCGTAACGATCGGCTGCAAGCCAGTTACCCCGTGGCGGTGGGGCAGTTGGGTTGGGAAACGCCCACGGGTTCGTTCCAAGTTTTGCAAATGAACCAAAATCCGGCGTGGCGTCAACCGATCACGGGTGAAGTCATCCCATCTGGAGCCAATCATAATCCCTTAGGCGATCGCTGGATTGGCTTTTGGTCGGATGGGCGTCATCAAATTGGGTTTCACGGCACCAACGAAGAACACCTGATCGGGCAAGCAGTCTCCCACGGCTGCTTGCGAATGCGAAATCAAGATATTCGGATGCTGTATCCTCTGGTCGCTAAAGGGACGCTAGTGCTGGTTCGCAGGTAGCCCGGAAGAGTTATCGATTGCCCATTATTCGTTTCTATAGTTACTGGATTGGGGTTCAAAGCTGGGTGCGTAGGTTTGTAGTAAGGAACTCACCTGCTTGAACACGTCGCTGTCGTTAGCTTTGCTGAGAGCTTGCCGTTCTGGGAAAAATTCGGGACGATCCAGATTCCGGGCGATCGCTTCACTCACTTGCTGGGTAATCAGCTCTTGGAGTTCATCCTTTGCCCGCATTCGCTGATAGCTAGCACCTTCCTCCGTCGTGGCATACAGCGGAGGCAAGCGATTGAGCGCGTAGGCGGCAATATCGCCGACATCCAGAACGCGATCGCTCGTTGCCTCAATTTCTGCGACTCTGGCGATCGCTTCCGTCAGCACCAACTCTTCCATCACATTGATGAACTGTTTTCGAGGAACTGCAACCACTTCCCCAGTTAACAGTGCGCCCATCAGACGGTCTAGAGCCATGTATTCTTCAATCGAAAGCTCAGAAGCCGTGTCACAGATGCGCCCCACCTCTGCTTCCATAGCTGGCGTCAGATAACCATCCTGCAGGGCTTGTTCAACAATCTTTTCAATACTCATCTAAAAATCCTGCTGGATACCCCATCCAAACTGTTTTGGTTGGCTAGGAAAGCGAGGCAGGGATTACCGCTTCCCTAAAAGTGCTTGCCCGTTTTCGAGGGTTTATACGCCCTCAACGAAACCGAAACCTGCGTTGATGTCTTTTCGCCCATGCCCACTCATCTATCCTGGCATAACCAGCGCCTCAAAATACGCAAAACTACGCAGGCTTAACATTAGTCGGTTGTCGAACCAACACAATTGCTTTGACAGTGGGAATTTTCGGGATTTTTCCCATAGTAGGCTATTCAACATTTGCGTAGCACAGATGACTGTCTACAATCCCCGTCCGCAAAGCTTTCGCTCAGGAAAAGCCTACACTGGCTCCCGGTAGGGTAGTCGAAGGCATCGAAAAATGCTTCGCCATCTCGTGCAAGCAGACGCAACCCTGCCACAATCTTTCCTTAATACAACACCAAATACATTAAAACCTAAAAAAATTCATCAAAACTTCAAAAACCCTCATTCAACTCCTTGAGTTCGCCAAGGTACTGGGTCAACGGAAAGACCATTTACATACAATCCCCAATGTAAGTGAGGCCCAGTTGAAGCCCCCGTTGAACCAATTGCCCCAATCACCTGTCCCGCTTTTACAAAATCCCCTTCCTTCACATCAATCCGGCTCAAGTGCATAAAAATACTGGTGACGCCTTGACCGTGATCTATCCCAATTACATTCCCGTGGACTCGGAAACCCTGAGCAACCCGTCCCACCAGCGCCACTCTTCCAGATGCCGGTGCCGTTACCGGCGAACCATACCCACCCGCGTAGTCAACCCCGCGATGGTAGTAGTCATTCGCAAATTTGCCATTGTAGTAACGGCGAACCCCGTAAATACTGGTGATGCTGCCTCGGTTAGGCTTGAGAAAGGGGCCATTCCAGAACTTTTGCGGCGTCACCAACTTTTTAAAAGCTGCCACGCGATCGAGTTCAAATTGTGTTGCTGATTGTCCGGCTTTTCCTGGAGGTAGCGTAATCCGTTGCACGGGGAAGCTGCGATTTCGCAGTGGCAGCGACAGGTTTTTGACTTCCCTATCACCGGCAACCCGAATTTGTAGCGTTCCCGGCTTGTCTAAAGGCGTTGTCGGCAGCAAGACTCGAAAGCGATTTTGACCGAGGGAAAATGCGGGGTAAGTCTTCTGTTTGAGAGAAACCGTGGGACTCTGCGAACCAGCGGAGTCTGTCTGAATCACGATCGATAGCGTATCCCCAAGCTGGGGATTGGTGGGTGCCACCTGTACCTGCAAAGCTCTAACTGGCAAAGCAGTAGAAACTAAAAAGGCAAAAGGCAGCAGAAACAATTCTTGGTTTTTACGGTTCGCTTGGGACTTTTGACTGGAAAAGAGTGTAGAAACCAGCCGTCGGGCATGGCGAGATTGAAGCAGAGTCTTAAGCGACATCACGGGCAATTTTCTCCGATCCAGTAATTGACAAAGCGTCTATGACCTTTATTTACTAGCGGATAGACTATCACCTTGCCTGGACTGTTTCCACCGCCTTCCATCATTTGATCCCAGTTGCCGATGGAAAACCTGACGCAATGGCGCTAACACAGTCCATAAAACTCTGTATCCTAAAGTTTATATACCTTTATACTTGTTCTCATAAAAGAAACTTGTGCAAGAAGACTTTAGACTGATTGTTGACTTAGTCTCCGTTCTGGCAGCAGCAGCCGTCGGTGGAGTGGTGGTAGCGCTGCTGCGGCAACCTGCGTTACTGGGCTATATCGTGGGGGGAATCGTCGTTGGGCCTGCGGGGTTGGGACTGATTAAAGAATTGGTTCAGATAGAAACCCTGGCTCAATTTGGCGTCGCCTTTTTGTTGTTCGCCTTGGGCGTTGAGTTTTCGTTTGCGGAACTGAAAAAAGTTAAAGCGATCGCCTTGGGCGGAGGCGGACTACAGATTGCCCTGACGATTGCGGTCACGGTTGCAGTCTGTGGAGTCGCCGGAGCTTGGGATACCTTACCGGCGAAGGGTGTCTTCCTGGGGGCAATTCTGTCTTTGTCTTCAACCGCTGTTGTCCTCAAGTGTCTGATGGAGCGAAATGAGACGGGGACGCCTCACGCTCAGGTGATGCTGGGGATTTTGGTGGTACAGGATCTGGCATTGGGATTGATGCTGGCTGTCTTACCAGCGCTGGATAAACCGCCAGAAGCGATTGGCAAGGCTGTGGCTTTAGCGCTGTTACAAATCGGATTATTTGCGGCTGGGGCTGTGGCAGCAGGCATCTGGCTGATTCCTCCCTTGCTGCGCCTACTCGCTCAAACGGAAAGCCGGGAGTTGTTTCTGTTGGGCGTGGTGGCGCTGTGTTTGGGGATTGCGTTGCTCACGGAGGCATTAGGGCTTTCGATTGAAATGGGGGCATTTGTCGCCGGGTTAATGATTTCGGAGGTGGAATATGCCGACCAAACCCTGAGTTATGTGGAGCCGTTGCGGGATGTGTTTGCGGCTCTGTTTTTTGCGGCGATTGGGATGCTCATCGACCCGATTTTCCTGTGGAACAACCTAGAGTTAATTCTGGGGCTAGTTTTGCTGGTTTTTGTCGGCAAGTTTTTAATTGTGACGCCGATTGTCAGAGCGTTTGGTTATCCTTTGAAAACTGCTGTAATTGCTGGGTTGGGGTTAGCTCAAATTGGAGAATTTTCGTTTGTTCTTGCCAGTGAGGGACAAGCTTTGGGGCTGGTTTCTCGCCGGGTTTACTTGCTGATTTTGGGTACGACTGCGGTGACACTGGTACTGACGCCTTTTGTGATGCGGCTGGTGCCAAAATTGTTGGAGTTGCCTTGGCTGAAGCCGTATCTAGATCCCGTGGATGACCCGCGGGAAGTGGCGGTAGACTTGCCTTTGCAAAATCATGTGGTGGTTTGTGGCTATGGAGGGGTGGGACGAAATCTGGTCAGACTGGTGCAGGAGCATAACTATCCGGTGGTGGTGATTGACCAGTCTGAAAGTCGGATTCAGCAGTTAAGAGAAGCAGAAGTTTCTTATGTTTATGGGAATGCGGTGAGTTTGCACGTGCTGGAAGCTGCGGGGGTAGATAAGGCGAAGGGGATGGCGATCGCTCTTCCCGATCCGATGAGTACCCGCCTTTGCCTGAAACGCGCCTTAGAATTGGCTCCGGATCTGGATATTGTGGTTCGCGCCAACCACAACAACGATATCGAACTGCTTTATCAGCTGGGGGCGCGGGAGGTGGTGCAACCGGAGTTTGAAGCAAGTTTGGAACTGGCGGCGCATCTATTAGCTGGTAGTGGATTGCCGACATGGCAGATCCAGAAGGAAATGCAGCAAATTCGCAATAGCCATTATCTAGCATTGCGTCCAGAGCGATCGCCTTGGGAGATTGCTCATGACTTACAAATTGCCACTGCCCAAATGAATAGCAAGTGGTATTCCCTACCGCCCAACTCTCCCCTGATTGGGATGACGCTACAGGAGACGGATATGCGCCGATTGACGGGTGTCACTTTGATGGCAATTCGGCGAAATGGAGGGGAAGAAGTGGACTATCCAGACAAGCAAACTTCTCTGCAAGCAGGCGATCGCCTCTTGGTGGTGGGAGAATCAAACGAACAGTCTGCCTTTAATCAACTGGCAAAGGGTGAAGTGGCAATCCCTAGCGAAACCGCTCCCTGTCAGTGGTTGCAGGTTCCAGAGTCCAGCCCAGTTGCCGGTAAACCTCTGTCCGAACTGCATATGCGCCGCCAGTACGGGGTGCAAGTGCAAGCGATTCGGCGAGATGGGAAGTTCATCCGCTTTCCGGGGGGCGACACCGAGCTGCAAGCGGGCGATCAGCTGCTCTTATGCGGCGGCAGTTTTCCCCTCAATCAAGTGCAACAGTGGTTGGCACCCGAATCTGAAACTCCTGTTTTCCCGGTGTCTACACTCAATGTGCCGGTGAGCGAAGCGATGCCAGAGTATTTTCCATCTGATAATCAGCGAACAGGCGAATAAAGGTAATTGGGGAAAAGGTGATTCCCGATTATTTTGGCTTCACATAAGCGATCGCGTGTCGCCAAACCAGCGTCTGCCGATCCGATTCATCTTGTAGACAAATACAGTTCTGATCTTGCCAACGCAGTTTACCAACGAGTACATCGTTCGTGAGTAGTTTCAGTTCAACCCTTTGTCCATCTTTCACAAATGTTTGGACTAGACGAGTGCTTGGTAAGCCTGTTTCCAGTTCAGTTGTCATAATGCCAGATTTTTCCTAATGCTAATTGCCTGATTGAAGGATTGAAGGATTGCCATTAACCATTACCCATTACATAGTTTATGCTAATCGAAAATTGCTAATCGCAGGATTGCTAAATGGGAATTAAGTTTACTAAGTATCACGGACTGGGAAACGATTTCATTCTGATTGACAATCGTTCCTCATCAGAACCCAGGCTAACGCCTGAACAAGCGGTCACGTTTTGCGATCGCCACTTCGGTATCGGTGCCAACGGCGTGATTTTTGCCATGCCGGGACAAGACGGCACCGACTACACCATGCGGATTTTCAACTCCGATGGTTCCGAACCGGAAATGTGCGGTAATGGCATTCGCTGTTTAGCCAAATTTCTCGCTGATTTAGAAGGAAAATCTACTCAAGAAACTCAATATCGCATTCATACCCTGGCTGGTGTCATGAAACCGCAAATCAAGCCGGATGGTAAAGTCACCGTCGATATGGGAATGCCGGGACTACTGGCAGCGGAAATTCCCACGACGCTTGGTGCAGCTGACGAGAAAGTAATCGCTCAACCTTTGGAAGTGGCCGATTCTACTTGGTTGGTGACTTGTGTCAGCATGGGAAATCCTCACTGCATCACGTTTGTGGAGGATGTTGCCGCGATTCCCTTAGAAAACATTGGCCCTCAGTTCGAGCATCATCCCGTTTTTCCCAAGCGGACTAACACCGAGTTTATTCAAGTGGTGCGCCCAGATTACCTGAAAATGCGGGTCTGGGAACGCGGCGCTGGGATAACTTTAGCTTGCGGCACGGGTGCTTGTGCAACTGTGGTCGCTGGAGTGTTATCGGGGAGATGCGATCGCGTCGCCACCGTTGAATTACCCGGCGGCTGTTTGGAAATCGCCTGGTCGGAAATAGACCAGCGAGTTTACATGACAGGGCCAGCGGAGCGCGTATTCGCAGGTCAGATATAATGCGATGTGCAACTTTTTCTTAGCCTACCGATAAATGGGGGTTGGGGGAGCAAAACGCGAACTGCTCTCTTTGTTCGATTCCCCTAGCCCCCGATCAATTGGGGGGATTACACTGTAAAGTTGCACATCGCGCGATCTAGCAAAAATGCAAAAGCAGCCAGAAAATGTTCCCCGACTCATCACCATCTCAGTCAGTCATTACTGCGAAAAAGCCCGATGGGCATTAGAACGGCTTGAGATTCCCTACATTGAAGAACGCCATATGCCGCTTTTTCATCGGCTAGCCACCCGCAAAAGTGGCGGCGGACAAACGACTCCCGTTCTGGTGACGCAAGCGGTTACTTTGAGCGATTCCTCGGACATCTTGCAGTATCTAGATGGCATGACGGCTGAAAGTGCAAAACTTCACCCAGCCGATCCCAAGCTGCGCCGCGAGGTGGAAAAACTCGAAGATTTGTTTAACAAGCAGCTCGGTCCCAGCATCCGTCTTTGGGCGTATTTTTATCTGCTAGACGACCGCCAGTTGATGCGGAGGCTGTGGTGCGATGGTGTACCCCCTGTTGAACGGGCGTTATTTCCAATTGTCTTTCCGTTGATTCGGGCGATGGCTCGACGAGCTTACAATATCACGGCAGAATCGTCAGCCAGTGCCCACGACAAGATTAAGCGCATCTTCGAGAACGTCAACGAGCGGTTGGCTGATGGACGTTCCTACTTAGTTGGCGATCGCTTTTCGGCAGCAGACCTCACGTTTGCCTGTCTCGCGGCTCCGGCTGTACTGCCTGCGGAGTATGGGGCGAGTCTGCCCCACTTAGATGAGTTACCCGATGAAATTGCAGCGGCAATTAAAGAGTTGCGGGAAACCCCGGCGGGAGCTTATATCTTGCGCCTATTCCGTGAGGAACGCCAGCGGTAATGGTTCGTTGCCACAGAGAGTGGGAAGCGATCGCATCGTCACCGTTGAATGACGCGGCGGTTGCTTGGAAATTGCATGGTCACAAACAGACCAGCCTGTTCGCAGGCAGAATCGAGCCGCCATGTAACATCGAACCTTGAAAACAGGAACCTTAAATAGGTCAACCCAAAGGAATTTTGATGACTGGCGCTATCTACCTAATTCAAGACAACGGTCAGCTGGTTGAAATGATCGAACAGCCCTATGACTCGGAAGCTTTGCTGCAAAAACTGCTAGCCGACTATCCGAGTCTGTTGGCTGGCGACCAGATAAACAGTGCTGCACCGAGACGTTGGCTGTTAGTTTCAGAGGAGATGCCCGTGCCATGTGAAGAAAATGGTATCGACCGATGGGCACTCGACCATTTATTTCTCGACCAAGATGGAATTCCCACTCTCGTGGAAGTCAAGCGCAGCTGCAACACTCAAATTCGCCGAGAAGTAGCTGGACAGATGCTCGACTATGCTGCTAATGCAGTGGTTTATTGGCCTGTTGAGAAAATTATTGCCCAGTTTAACGCTAATTGTCAGGTAAAAAGTCAAGATTCTGAACAGATACTAAGCAATTTTCTAGGTGCTGATGCTAACCCATCTGAGTTTTGGGAAAAGGTCAAGACAAATCTGCAAGCTGGCAAAGTCCGTCTAGTCTTTGTGGCTGACAAGATTCCTCCTGAACTTCAACGTATCGTGGAGTTTCTAAATAAACAAATGAATCCAGCAGAAGTATTGGCAGTTGAAATTAAGCAATACGTTGGTCAAGGTTTAAGGACTCTTGTTCCTAGAATTATTGGTCAACCAGCCGCAGCAAAATTAACGCCATATCTACTAAATTATGAGAGTAAGCAATGGAATGAGTCTTTGTTCTTTCAAGAATTAGAGGCAAAAAAAGGGAGTGATGTAGCTCAAGCTGCCAGAAGCGTTTTCAACTGGATAAATCGTGAAAAAATGCAAGTTAGTTGGGGTAAAGGTAAACTTGAAGGGTCTCTTATTCCCAGAATAATCAGTCACCAGGGAGAAAATAGAAAGTTTTTCACAATTTGGACTGGTGGCAAGATTGAGATTTATGCATACGAACCTCCATTTAACTTGGAAGCCAAAAAGACTGAACTCCTCAACCGCTTAAATTCAGTCCTAGGTCAATCAATTTCTGTTAATGCCTATAATTGGTATATTCCCTTGTCTGCACTGAAGGATGAGTTGATATCGAAGCAATTTTTAGAAGTGATTGACTGGGCGATTCGGGAAATTAAAGCATCATAATTACGAATACAGATTGTCACGTAATATGAGTTGGTAGCTTTTAAACTGTTGCCATTGATTTTTCAAACGCTATGGGTTAGAGATCCCCTAAATCCCCCGATAAATTGGGGGACGCAAGAAGATTTTCTCCCCTTTTTAAGGGGAGTTAGGAGGGATCTCCAAGATTTCAGCGCAATTTACTCACTTACTTGCAAACTGCTGTATTTGAATGGAGAAGGCGATCGCTCACCATATCATCATCGCACTGCTGGCTATTTGCTTTGAGATGCGATCGCTATGGGTTGCACGATGATCGTCTTCCCGATTCCTCTGCACCCATAAAAAGCGTCAGGATACTGGTAGATTTAGACTGCCGCTTCACCGTTATTATCTGCTGCTTGCATTTGCCGCAGAATTGCTGCTTGAATTTTGGCATCAAAGTTGGGATCGTCTACGGTCGTAATAATCTGACGTGGGCGCTCACTAAGCCTATCCAAATAGGCTCGAAGAGCCATCTTGTCTTCACGATGTCTGAGAAAATATTGTCTTAATTCCTTATCGGACATAGCAGCATAGTTAACTTGACTCATCAGAACACCTCCCCATTTGGAGTAATCTGGAATTCAAGGTTTTCAGTATTTCCAGCCAAAACATACAGGTTGCTTGTTCGATCATCAATGCAGACAAGATGTATGGGCACAAGCATAATATACGTTAGCCAATAGCTAAGACGATATAAACCTCTTAGTTGGGCATTAGTAGGCATTCAAAGCACTTACTTTACGCATCACCTAATATAGCACCTAAGCGATCGCTGTTTCTTTTAGCTCAAGCGATCGCTCACCGTATCATCATCGCACTGCTGGGTATTTGCTTTGAGGTGCGATCGCTATGAGTTTTGGTGGGGAGATCGCGCTTGTGTGCAAGCATCTCTGGTGAAGGTACTTGCTCTAAAAAGCGATCGCATCTTCTCCCATTCGGCTGCGATCGCCACCTTCCTATATTTAACTTTTACGCCGTTACTGCCTCATCTTCCGCTTCATCTCTGACTTTGAAATACCAGTAAAGATTAGCAACAGCTAAATTTGAAGCTTTTTGTAAATTTGATGTAACTAATGTTTTATAACCGGCGATCGCAGCTTGCTGACTAACATAAAATTCCGACTCTCGACGCAACTCAGGCTGCATCATAAATTGAAGCTGATCGAGAAGGGATGAGTAATGAGATTTTTCCTTTAAATTTTCATACAGTAAATGTTCTGGAGGCACTGCCAAGGCTGTTGTATCTGTGCTAGCAGGTACTTCTGAACTGCTAAAATCAGCACTTTGGAGCAATTTTAGTTCTGAAGGTGGAAGACTTCGCATCCAATCAATATGATTTTGCCAGGATTCTAGTACAGCCAAATCGTGGTTGTGAATGCGGGTGATTTCAGGAAAGAGAAAATCAAGCTCATCGTCAGTTTCACAGCTATTAATAACATTGAGGGAATCTTGACAGATTGTCTCTTGGAGATTCGAGAGTTGATGACTCACAGCTGCTGGCTGATTCTGGAACTGATAGGTTAAGGCGATCGCTTGTTCAATTGCCCAAGCACATTCCATCCTGCGAAGTTTTCCAGCAGCGCTGGTTTCTGAGAATAGACGAGGATTGTTATAGTCTGCTAAAGCTAAGTCTAATGTTTGTCGGGCATTAGCTAGATCAGCATCTCTGATACTTACATCTTCACAAGACATAGCTATTTCCATTCGCTTAGTCGCTTCCAGAAAACGCCCATAAGCCTGAACTAGAATTGTGCGATGTTGTCTAAACTCAACATCTTCGGCAACTTGGTCAATCCGTTGGATAATTTCGGTTCCTTGGTCTTTCAGAGCTTTTTTTAAGTCAATAAAGCCGTTTTTAACTTCGAGCCTCAGTTTCTTTACGTCTTCCCTCAGCTTCAAAGTTTGATGAAGATTTACCGCTGACAGCACAACTCCAGCCGCTACACCAACACCAATAACGGCTGTAGTCGCTTGGAGAACTCCCAAGCTAGCCTGGACAGCTTGAAATCCTCTGTGTTTTTGATACATCCGTGCCCCGCTCATAGCGAACTGAAACGGCGCTATCAGCGGTGACAAAGGGCTGTTGTTAACTACTGCACCGACAGCATGAGCAACGAATTGCCCAGTCGTTGCATCTCTAGCCATACCTATCGGCACCCCTGCGGATGTAAAGACTTGCACATATTTGCTAGCAGCGATACCAGCCTGTATTACCGGAGAAAATTCAAAAATCATTACTTTTGGTAGATTTACAGATGCGGATAAAGGTTAGTTGCAGCTATCGTAGCATTACTCATGCTGATAAAAGGAACCATTAACTGATGACTAACTTACAGGGCAACCAGCAGCGTCGTGTCTCATCCTTGGCAGAGTTTCAAAAATCTCGGAAAGAACTAGATAAGAGTTGCAATCAATTATTTAAGATATTTCAAGAAGGCAATCAGCATAATTCTCAATTTATTACCTTGATAACAAAAATAGGGAAGGTATCTAAAAAACTACAATCTCAGAGATTTCGTATAGCAGTAGTAGGGGAGTTTAGCCGAGGAAAATCAACATTAATCAATGCCCTTGTAGGTGAAGACATACAACCCGTAAGAGCGATTGCCTGTAATCGTACAATCACAGTGTTAAAACATGGGTTACAGAAGCGGATTGTATGCCATTACAAAAATGGGCGACAAGAAAATATCTCTTATGAGCAGTATAAAGTCTTAGTAACTATTTCTAAAGAGGCGGCGCGTGAATACCGCAGTGATGAGTTAGGGCGTTCTGAGATAGAAGAGATTATTTTTGAGCATCCTGATTTAGAGTTATGTAAAAATGGTGTAGAGATTGTAGATTCTCCCGGTTTAAATGAACATCCTCACCGTGCTGCTATTACTCAAAAATTACTCAAAGATACTGATGCTGTAATTTTTATAACTAATGCATCACACATTTTGCCTCAGGGAGAACGTGACCTAATTCATGATTTCAGAAACCAACTTTGTGGAGGTAAGAATGAACCTGCGAACAACTTTTTCATAGTAGTCAATAAGCTGGATCAGCTAGATTCTGAAGAGGATAAACAGGATGTAAAAGAGGTGGTTGAAAAGTTTGTATATGGTCAAAACCCTATTATTGCGGGTGAGAATCGCGTTCATTTTATCTCTGCACTAAAAGCTAGCCCTGGCAAAAGTGAAAAGCAGTATTTGAAGATATTTCAAGAATTTTATTGTTCGCTCGAAAATTTTCTCACATCTGAGCGTGGCTTTGTAGAAATTAAGCAATCTGCAACAACACTTGAGGTAATAATTGAAAGTGGTTTAAATATCCTTCAAGAATTAGAGAATGATTTGAACTGCAAAATAAAAGCTTCTGAAGTAGAAAAACAAAAGCTTATAGAGCAAATTGGTGAAGTGAGTGGACAAGGTATCAGAATCCGCATCCAAATTCAAAAACTCATGTCTAAAATGATGGATAAAGTAAAGCAGGAAGTTTGTGAAGCTTGGAAACAGTGGGTGAAAGAAGGTTCGTGGGAGGAAACATTACGAAAAAAATCTGAACAATGGAATTCCGATAAAAATCTTATTTTAGATCAAAAGGGTATAGTAACGGATTACCTTAATCAATTCATCCGAGAACTTTCGGAAGAGATAAATAAATGGACAGATAAAAATATTAAGGAGATTGTTAAGCATAACCTGGAAATTTTAGATAAGGAGGTTAATCATGAAATTAAATCTTTATACAAAAAAAATAATATTGATGAGCAAAAATTTCACAAAAGATTTAATGATGAATATGGGGGCTTTGCCAGTAGTTACACTGGTGGTTTTGGTGGTGATTTTCTCAATTATTTGATAGGTACGATATTAGGAGGATTAGTAGGTTTATTAGGATATGTAGTAGCATTGTCTTTTACACCTGCTGTAGCTTTAGGGGCAGTGGCAGCAGTTATTGGTGCCAGTACATTTGGTATCAATAGCATTTACGATCAGATAAAAAAGGCAGTTTTTGAGGAATGTAAAAAGCAGTTTCCAAAAGAGGAAAAACAGATAGTAGATAAGATTATTGAACAGATAAATTCAGTAATCTCAAAGCAAATTTTTCACTTTAAATTAAAATTAATAGATGAAATTATTGGACAAGCAATTTTAACTTGCGAAGCTTGTTTAGAAATTCAGGAAAGAGAACACGCAAAGATAGTGGATAAATGCGATGTAGAAAAAGCTTGGATATGCCAGAAGCGGCGGGAAATTGAGCAGGTGCAAAAGAATATTGAAGCAATTCTCCCTTCCTGATAACTTAAGAAAGTAGAGAGAAAAGCAATACCTTATCGAAACAGATGCTCAATACTTTGGGCAGATGTTAAATAGGGTGTTGTAGCTAGAAATAGGGTAAACAGAAAGGCGAGAAATTAGAGCGAGCGCCTATTAGTATTAAAGTGCAACCAGAGAGCGCGATCGCGCTTCTTACGGGTACAATTATCACAAAAACGTACACTGCTCAAAGTGCGACCGTGCCCAGAATCACTATTGAAGTACCTGAAAAACTATCGGAGCAACTGGCACAAATAGGCGATCGCTTTCCCCATTCCTCTGCACCTATATGGGGTGTCAGGATACTGGTAGAGGTAGACCAGGCGCGATTTATCCTGAATAACTTAATGGGAAGGCTACCATCAAAAGAAGTTTACCTAACTGTTTTTGCATCACCCAATTGCCACGATTGAGAGCAATCTACATGGCTTATGTCAAGCATGACCAAGTTGTGGCGAGAGCTTTTGCTAATCGCATAACTGCACCTCTGTAAGCATTATGCTGGGGCTTAGTGCGTTCGCGTAGCGTGCCGTAGGCAATCGACCAAACAAAGTAAGACTCTTGCATCGCAGAGAATCATAGCATTAGACCCTGCTGTTGATACTTGTTGAGCAGGAGATGCTGATATTCGCTGGCTGGTTCTGCGGTAGTTATGTCTAAGCTATCCACAGCCTCAAACCATTATGACCATGCTTCAACAAGCTTTGCGTCAGGCTGAGTGTCAGCAGTTTTGGCAAGATGTTTGTGGATAACAAAATCGATAAAATCACTCACTTCTTGCAACAGTGGTTCGGAAAGTTGCTGCAATTTGCCGATCGCGATGTCACGAATAGTCATGAGAATTGCCCGTTTCAGTCCTGTTTATTTTAACATAAAATAAATGTAGCAATGTCTAGCTGTTATGGGGTGCGATCGCTACCTGTGCAAGCATCTCTCATTCATGTAATTGTAGTAGGTGCGATCGCTCTTTATGCATGACTCAAGCGATCGCGTTTGAGTACAAGCATCGCATTCTTATGGTGAAAATGGATAAGATTATGAGTGAAAAAAGAGGTTGGGTTTCCTTGCGTTAAACTAACTTACAAGGAAGGGCGATCGCAGTATAAGGTTAGCGATCGCTTACCATAGAGCTAAGATTACACCTATTAGCGTTCAGGAGAAAAACACATGGTGACTCCCCTCCAAATAGACCAAATCCTGCTTCAAGAAGCCCTTGCTTTGAGTAGCCATCCAACAGCCACTGCATTGATCGAAGCCGCTTTACGCGAGTACATCCAACGTCGCAAACAACTGAAAGTATTGGAATTGTTCGGTACTATTGACTATGAGGAAGAGTATAACTACAAGCAACAGCGACAAACAATATGAATGTTATTGTTGATACTTCTGTTTGGTCGCTGGCATTGCGGCGCAACACACCAAATGATGAGATCGCAATCTGTTAATATACTGCGCGACTTGATTGCAGATGGATGAGTCGTTTTACTGGGAGTGATTCGTCAGGAAGTGCTTTCTGGCATTCGCTACGCGGAACAGTTCATCCGATTGCGAGACTATCTTCGTGCTTTTCCTGACATAGAGTTAACATCTGAAGACTATGAACTAGCGGCAGAGTTTTTCAACACTTGTCGCAGCAATGGCGTTCAGGGTTCAAATACTGATTTTCTGCTGTGTGCAGTTGCTCATCGTCGCGGCTACAGGATTCTTACCACTGATGAAGATTTTGAGAATTTCCAATTGTATATTCCAGTTGTCTTGCTATGAATCAGTAACGGTTCAGAGTTGGATTGGAGGCGATCGCTCTTTATGCTTGACTCAAGAGATCGCTCACCGTATCATCATCGCACTGCTGGGTATTTGCTTTGAGGTGCGATCGCTCTCGGAGTACAATCATTGCAGTGCTTGGTATTTGCTCCCAAGTAAAAAAATTCAAGGCGATCGCTGTTTCTTTTGCCTTGTGCGATCGCTCTTTCCCAAAGCCACACTAACGCCGATAAATGTTGGGTTTCGTCCCTCAACCCAACCTACGAGAGAGATGCGATCGCACTCTTCTGCTATGAGGTAAGGTACAATTGCTCAAACTTTCTGGAGTCTGACATGGAAACAATGAAGCTGCGATCGCATATTGGAGAAGATTGCATATTACAAATCCAGATGCCCTCCGATCTTAAAGATACTTTTGTTGAGGTAGTGGTAGTTGTACAGCCGCTATCATCTGAGGAAACTAAGCCAGAATATAACGCTTGGGGAAAGCTGACTACTAAAAAATCAATTACTGAAGCAATTGCCAAAATGCGACAACTGCGGCAAGAAGTTGCGTTGGATAAAACATCAATCTGCGAAATGATTGAAGAGGGGCGCAGGTTTTAATGCAGTTTGTATTGGATTGTTCTGTCGCAATCAATTGGTGCTTAGTGGATGAAAATGACGATTATGCCAATGCACTACTTGCAATGATGCCGGACTCTGAAGCATTTGTACCGCTCATTTGGTCGTTAGAAGTTGCTAATACTTTACTGGTTGCAGAACGACGCAACCGCATGACGACTGAGCAATCCGAACTAGCTATTGCTTTGTTACAGTCACTGTTAATTCACGTTGACGACACTACACATACTCATGCACTCTCGTCCACTTTAACATTGGGACGACAAGAAGGAATAGCTGCTTATGATGCAGCATATTTAGACTTAGCACTACGATTGGAATTGCCGATGGCAACACTTGATGCCCGTTTAGCGGAAGCGGCAACTCGATGTGGGGTGGGGTTGGTAGTTGTTGATGGGTAAATTCCTCCAGACGGATTGATAATAATGCAACTGAAAAGAGTAATTTAAAGAACTATTGATTGAAGGGGCGATCGCTGGAGTCAAGCATAAAGTGCGATCGCTCTCGGAGTACAATCATTGCAGTGTTTGCTATTTGCTCCCAAGTAAAAAAATTCAAGGCGATCGCTGTTTCTTTTGTGGGTGCGATCGCTCTTTCCCAAAGCCACACTAACGCCGATAAATGTTGGGTTTCGTCCCTCAACCCAACCTACGAGAGGTGCGATCGCTCTTTGTTTTGCCTTGTGCGATCGCTACCCGTGCAATCATTGCATTGTCATGGTGGAAATGGATAAGATTGTGAGTGGAAAAAGAGGTTGGGTTTCCTTGCATTAACCCAAACCTACAAGATGGGCGATTGCCTACGGCACGCTGCGCGAACGTGCTACGCATCGCCTACACAAATGTACTCCTACAACGTCCAATCTTCGATACGTGCTACGCACACGCTGCGCGAACGAAAATCCGGGAACTTGACCAAAGTCTCGTTGGTTGCGGGTGACAATAATAGCACCAATGGACAACGCAATCGCTGCAATACGCATATCTTTTTGCAAGCGATTTTTCCGCAGGGGCGGGTTATCTTTTAATAGTTTTTTGAGACAAGTATCAGCTTCTGGTGTAAAGTTTAGTACCTCAATAGTTTGAAGATATTTTACAGTTGTCCAAAGTTTTGAATAGAGTGCAGGTAGGTTATGCACCTGGGACGGATCGTTAATTCTGACAACCCAGCCATTGAAGAGTTCTTGAACTGTGATAATCGTGATGGCAAACTGATGCTTTGCCGCATTAGCGATAACTTGGGGATGATTGTAGAGAATCAGTGAAACGCAATCGGTATCCAAAATATATTGACACACCAAAAGACACCTCTACAGGTAATAGGAAGGATCGACTTCCGATTCATCATCTGAGGTTCGTTCGGCGCGAATTGACGAGCTAATTGCTGCAAAATCGGCATCGTCTTTAAAGACACCTGCAAATTTTTTCCAGGTTGCTTCTGAAGTCTGAATCGGCACGTTCCATGAAATCGCTTCCATATTTTTTAGCCGTTCTAAAAAGATAGCTTGAATTTGTGCGATCGCCTCTTCTCTTGTTTCTGCTTTCACTCGACAGTCAGGAAACTCTCTGACAGATGCCGCAACTTGCCCGGATGTGAGTGCTTCTAGCAGGAGTGTGACTTTGAGGTTGGTGAATGGATCGGACTGCGACAAGTCTAGGTTCATCATGTTAATT
Source organism: Coleofasciculus sp. H7-2 (assembly GCF_042747725.1). Classification (NCBI taxonomy): domain Bacteria; kingdom Bacillati; phylum Cyanobacteriota; class Cyanophyceae; order Coleofasciculales; family Coleofasciculaceae; genus Coleofasciculus; species Coleofasciculus sp. H7-2. The sequence continues at coordinate 46,517 of NZ_JBHZGO010000024.1, read as the reverse complement.
TTTGAAAGACTAATTTATGAGTTTTACCTTTATTGTAACGCAGATAGCGATCGCACTTTTTTTGGTAGTGCGATCGCTCTCCGTCCAATCATCACATTGTTTGGTAATTGTAAGAGGGGCGATCGCCCTTTTTTTCGGTAGTGCGATCGCTATCCGTCCAATCATCACATTGTTTGGTAATTGTAAGAGGTGCGATCGCGTTTCTTTTGATGGGGCGATCGCTATCCGTCCAATCATCGCATTGTCATGGTGAAAATGGATAAGATTGTGAGTGGAAAAAGAGGTTGGTTTTCTTTGTTTCAACTTAATTTATCAGGAAGGGCGATCGCACTTGTAAAAGTGCGATCGCCTGCGGCAAGTTTCGCTACTGTACTATATGTCAATGAGTTTGTCGTACTCTGAGTGTGTCCCAATCCAAAACCATGAAATACCGTCTTTAACCTCCACACCCAAAGCTCTATAATTTTGTCCTGTTCGCACTGACCAGTAATTACCAACTTTCTTGAAGTGTAACGATGGATGGGAAGGATCGGCTTTAAGTAAATCATAACACCGATCGGCTGTTCGCTGAACTTCTTCAGGTAGAGCGTTGTAACATTCCCAGAATCGACGAGTTGTGTAATTCATCAGATGCTTCGACAGTGCCCCGCCTCAAATTCAGCGATCGCCTCTTTTGCTAGCGCTTCCAGCTTTCCATCAGCAATGTCTTTCTCTAATTGTTCATCCCAGCGTTGATAGTCTAGATCGGCAAACCACTCGATCAGTTTTCTATACTCATCTGGGGGTAGCTGAAGAATAGCAGACTCGATTTGCTCAAGTGTTAGCATTGGGGTTGCATCATCTTAACTCTGAGCAAATTATAGCTTGCTAAAAGAGCGATCGCTATTCGTGCCTAATGGCGATCGCTCTCCGTCCAATCATCACATTGTTTGGTAATTGTAAGAGGGGCGATCGCTCTTTATTTTAGTGGAGCGATCGCTCTCCGTCCAATCATAGTATTGGTATGATGAAAATGAATGATATTGTGAGTGGAAAAAGAGGTTTACTTGACGAAGTAAAACCAAACTTTCTAGGAATCACACTATAGCATTCCTTGCCCTCTGAGAACTGCCAAAGCAGTCGCAACGACTTCATTTTGTCCAAAACGACTGCTATGACGAGAATCAGAAGAGTGATAATCAACGATATTACCTTGACTATCGAAACTTACAATAAAGTGGGGATAGTCATCATTAGAGGGGTATTTGCCAGCCTCGCGGATCATAAGCTGTCCTTTCTTTGTAACTTTTGCCTCCAGACCATTACCCGCAGATGCCCATCCGCTCATAATTTTGTCCTCCATTTAGAAATTCAAGTGTCAAAGGAATCTAACTATTAATTAGACCAAAGTTGCGGTTTAACACGCAATTACAGAGTATAAAACGGCAAGCGTTCAATCCCTAACTTTACGCTTTAATACCTCTCCAATCATTCCCTATAAATCCAAGCTTTGTCTAGTCAAAGAATGTTCAATTTTGTTGGCACTTTTGTCTGCTGCTCAAACTCGCTTTATGTGAAAAATGTTGGTAAATGCCAGAAAATGTTGGAAAACGTTAGGTAGAATACGGAAAATCACAACATCTGCGATACTGCATGAATCTTAAGGAAGTGTTAAAAATGGCTGACGATCTGGTGTTTGCCAAAACGGGTCAGCACCTTGATGACTTGCAAGAGGCGATTCTGCGGGGAACCATGCAAGGTGAGAAATACACCCAAATTGCCGAGGAGATTCACTGTAACGAGAGTTATGTTAGAGATGTTGGCTCAAAGTTATGGCGGAAACTTTCAGAAGAGTTAGGGGAAGATGTCAGTAAATCGAATTTTAGAGCAGCAATGGAGAGGTTGCAAATATCTAATGTTTTAAACTTTGCACAAGACGTTGTAGTGAGCGGTAGTTTTAACCTGTGTGGAGAAAGTATAAACTCGCCAGATATACCAAACTCACATAATGAGAAAACATCTAACACAAAACAAACTCAAACTCTGTATCAAGATTTAAGCGAGATGCCAGAGTTGGGTGCTTTCTATGAGCGCACTCCCGAACTCGACATCCTCACTACATGGATTTTACAACAACGCTGCCGCCTAATAGCACTCACAGGCATCAGCGGTATCGGCAAAACAACATTAGCAGTGCAACTCGTTCAACAAATAAAAAATGAGTTTGAGTATGTAATTTGGTGCAGTCTAGAGGCATCACCCACCCTAGCTGAATTTCAAGATAAACTGATACAGCTTTTTTCCCAGTCTGAAAATCAAGATTCACCTGCAACTAACCAGAAATCATTACCGCTGATTAAGTATTTGCAAAAGCATCGCTGTTTAGTCGTCTTAGATGACATTCACAACCTTTTCAGTAGCGGTGAATTGGCAGGAAAGTATAAACCAGAATACGAAGACTATCGCTCTTTGTTCAAACAGATAGAAAAATTATCCCATCAAAGTTGCTTTTTGTTAATCGGTTGGGAACAACCGAGAGAAGTGACTCAAGTTAAAAGCCAAAATAATCCTATTCGTACCTTACAACTTACAGGTTTAGATATTGCATCTGGACGGGAAATCCTGAGAGATTACGGGTTAGAAGAAATTGATAATTTGGAGGCATTCATTCACCGCTACCAAGGCAACCCTTTATGGTTAAAAAGCGTGGCGGCTCTGATTCAAGAGTTGGGAGGAGGTGCGACTGGTTTATTACCAAATGATACGATATTATTGCCAGAAGATTTGAAAGATATTCTACAGCAACAGTTTAGCCGCTTATCCGAAATAGAAAAACAAGTTATGTCCTTGTTGGCTAAAGAAAGCTCAGCAGTCAATCTGGCAAAATTGCTAGGAAATGGCACAATTCCAGCGTCAGATTTACTAAACGCGCTGCACTCTTTATCTCGGCGCTGCTTGATAGAACAACAAGGAAGCTTTTACACTATACCACCTGTACTGAGGCAGTATATCAAATAATTATCCAGAAATATTAAACTATAAAATTAACTTTGATCGGTAGCCCCTGCCTATCTTTATACTAGATAATAGCTACTCATTTTTAGTAAAGCATTACGCCCATGATATTACAAGCTTCAGAAGCAATAACAACTGTTAAAGAACAGCGATTTACTTTACCAGGTTATTATACTTGGGAGCAATTTGAGGCGATAGAATCATTAACCGCAGATGCGCCTGTGCGAATTACTTATTTAGATGGGTGTGTGGAGTTTATGACACTGGGGGAATACCACGAACAGATAAAGAGTGTTTTGGCTATATTTATAGAACTTTACTTGTTTGAGAAAGAAATGAAATTTATTCCGGTAGGGAGTGCAACTCGCAGGGACAAGAGCAAAGATGTGTCATTTGAGCCGGATGAATCTTACTATTTAGGGGAGAAAAAAGAACATCCAGATTTGGCAATTGAAGTCACTATTACCAGCGGCGGCATAGATAAACTAGAAAAGTACAAGCGGTTGAAAATTGCTGAAGTCTGGTTTTGGGAAAATAACCAGCTTGTGCTTTATCGACTGCGCGAACATAATTATGAGCAAATTTCCAGGAGTGAATTTTTGCCAGATTTAGATATTGCTTTGCTAGGGCGCTGCGTGCAAATGTCTGATATTTTGGCAGCGAGGACTGAGTTTATTAATGGGATGCGGCAAATTGGTTGATTGTATTTCAATTCCTGAAAATTGTTGAGTGTAACTGAAATAGCTATTGCGATTAGGAGATTTGAAAGATATTTTACAGCAGCAGTGCGATCGCAGGGACACAGATAGAATTCTGAAAAGATCCTACACCAGTAGAGAGCGACCGTACCAAGAATTCCCTCGAAGTACCCGAAGCACTATCAGAGCAACTGGCACAAGTGGGCGATCGCCTTTTTCCCCACGAAGTTGACCACGCGATCGCCCAAAAGCACAGTGGCGAAACCGTTGACGGTGGGGAAGTCGAAATTATCGCCAAACTGAGTTTAGCTGGCAAGGTCGTTATTATTACTGTATATGTACCCTAATATTAGGAAAAAGCCAAATGTTGTGCGATATTTGTGGACAAGAGGGTGTACGAATCCGCAGAATTGCTAGGACTTATGGCAAAGGTAAAGACTTACTGGTGATAGAGAATATTCCAGTAGTTAGTTGCCCTCATTGCGGTGAAAGTTACCTGACAGCACAGACACTTCACGAAATCGAGCGGATTAAACTCCACCGTAAAAGCTTGGCTGTTGAACGTCCCGTAGAAGTAGCTAGCTTCGCGTAGCTCAAACAGTTCAATCATCTTAGCCCGCTGCCTAGCAAGCTTCGTTTGTATAGCCGCGATCGCTAATCGCCACAGCTTGTTTAACGCACCACTTGCCGCATATAGTTTGCCCAAAGCTGAGCCGCTTGCCCGCTACTCCCTCGTGTCGGCGTGTTGTTGTCATTTCCCAGCCAGATGCCGGTGACGAGATCCCGACTGGGAATATAGCCGATAAACCACAAGTCAACACCGCTATTCGTAGTGCCCGTTTTACCCGCCTCTCCGAAGCCAATCGCCGCCGCCCGTGCCGTCCCGCCTCGCACCGCGCCCCGAAGCAGATCCGTCATGGTATCTGCCACTCCCTGTGGCAGCACCCGCTTCGTTGCCCCTGCTTCCTCCTCGAAGGAGTAAATCACCCGGCAGGTTTGCGGATTATTGAAATCTTGGCAATCGCTGCTGTCTCGAATCCGCTGAATGGCGTGGGCGCGATTCCAGACGCCGCCATTTTCCAAGGCACCAAAAGCCCCCGTCATCTCCAAGACAGTGGTTTCGCTTTGCCCCAACACTAAGCCAGGAACTGGATTGAGGGGCGTTGTGATGCCCAGCCGCCGAGCCATATCTACCACTTTATTTAAACCGACATCCTGCGCCACCCGCAGCGCGATCGCATTCTCAGACTGAGCAAGCCCGGTGTACATATCCGTCCCGCTACCCCCAACTCTTTCGCACCCCCGAAAGCGTTGATTCTGCCACACTACAGGGGCGCAGGAATAAAACTTTCCCGGCGAAATCCCCTGTTCTAGTGCTGAGGCGTAGCTAAAGATTTTGAAAGTCGATCCGGGCTGTCGCTTGGCTTGAGTGGCGCGATTAAATTGACTTTTTTGATAATCTGTGCCACCGACCAAAGCGCGAATTGACCCGTTGCTGGAGTCGAGAGTCACAATCGCTCCCTCAGAGAACCCGTAAGTTCCCCCACTGGTATTGACTCCGTTGCGGAGGGCAGTTTCCGCCTTCTGCTGAGTCTCCAGATCCAGATTGGTTTCGACAAAAAAATTGCCTTCTTTTGCCAGTTGCTCTCCCAACAAGACTTGGAGTTCGTTGAAAACGTAGCTATAAAAATAGGGTGCCTTGATGCTAGCCAAAGCTTCTCTGGCTTTGGGGCTAACGTCAATACGCGATCGCCTCGATCGTTGAGCTTCTTCCGCACTGATAAACCCCAAATTTGCCATGCGGTTAATAATGCGATCGCGCAGTCCAATCGCCGTTTTATAATCCCGAATCGGATTAAAATTATTCGGTGCTGGCAAAATCGCCACCAGCGTCGCCGCTTCGGAAATATTTAAATCTCTGGCAGATTTGTCGAAATAAAACTGAGCCGCATCCTCAAACCCGTTAGCACCAACACCCAGGTAGATGCGGTTCAGATAATTCCGCATCAGCTCGTTCTTACTGTAGAACGTCTCCAGCTTCAGAGCGACGATCGCCTCCCGGATTTTCCGCCCCGCACTATCTTCTGTCCCCACATACTCCCGAAACAAACTCCGCGCCAACTGTTGCGTAATTGTACTACCGCCTTGACGAATTCCGCCTCCCTTGACATTCACCACCACCGCCCGCAGCGTGCCAAAAGGATCGACCCCAAAGTGCCAGTAATAGCGGCTGTCTTCCGATGCAATCACCGCTTGAGGCAGATACTTAGAAAAATCTGATAATTGCCTCAGTTCCCGGTGCGCCACCGTTCTGGGACGCTGTAACGGCGTCCCATCATCAGAATTAATCACTACTGGCCCTTGTACGCCAGCGGGCAAAGGTCGAATCGGGATATTGCGCCACTCAAAAAGAATCCACAATGCCAATAAACTGGTCAGTCCACCCACCCCATAGAGGGCGTAACGAGTCGCCAGCACGTACCAAGGAGGCGGATTGTGGTACTGAAGCCGAACCGCATCCGCTAATTCTGGCGGTCCCAGGGTGAGGATATCCCCGTGACGTAGCGTGAAGCTATTCAGCCGCCGTCTCCCTCGGTAGATGCCATTGGTGGAGCCTTCATCCTTGATCACAAAGGAATGCCCGCGCCGTCCTTCTCGGTTTAATGAAAGATGAATCTGACTGACAACAGGGTTCCGCACCACAATCTCGCAAGATTTAGAACTGCGTCCGAGTAGGTATCTTTCTCCCAATAGTGGATAAACCTCTGCCTTAGCAGCACCGGCATCCTGCACCCAAAGTTCCGGCACCTTGGCATTGGGCTTCAGCGCCAGCGCATTAAAATTTACCTTGGCTTGAATGGTTTGTACTGCCTGAGTTAGCTGACCCAGGATGGTTTTAGGCGGTTGTTGGGGTGAGGTCATGTCAGAGGCAAAAGGCTTAATGCAACAAGCAAGAGGTTTGTATTCAACATTCTAATCGCAAGCCTAGGGAGACGTTGCGGGGGAGTGGGAGAGTGGGAGAACAATTCAACTTTCCTTTCCTCTTCAAGTCATCCCCTCATCTCTTCATCGCGGTCTGCCAGATGAGGTGGATGGATTCCAAAACCAGGCAATCAACAAACACACCATGCCCACATTGATAAACATATCTGCCAGATTAAATACTGCAAAGTGAATCAGCCGAAAATCCAAGAAATCAACGACGCAACCGTTGAAAAATTTGTCATTGATGACGCAACTGTTGAAAAATCGGTCAATTCCATTGCCCACTGCTCCACCTAAGATAAAGCCACAGCCCAATTGTTCCCAACGATCCAAATGGGGGTTTACTAAAGCGAATCCGATCAAGAATAGACTCACCCCTAAAGATAGCCAGGGCAACCAAACTCCTCCCTGAAACCAGCTAAAAGCTGCCCCAGGGTTCAATTCATAGGTAAAGTGGAATACATTAGACCACAGCGCCCAGGTTTCTTTATAGACAAAATTCTGCACCACCCAATATTTAGTTACCCGATCCAGAATCAGACTAACGAAAGCGGCGAGCCAAAAAAAGTGATTTTTGAAATTCATTGTAATTAGTCATTAGCAGGACTTACGCAACTTGCGCGACATCTGAAAGACGCAATCCCCCTGGGGATTGAACCCGAAAAAATGCTATATGTATAAGCTTTGCGTAAGTCCTGATTAGTTATTCGTGATGAGTGATTAGTCAATCGTTCTTTGGTACAGGACTTACGCAACTTGCGCGACATCTGAGGGCGAACCGACAGGTCGGCGCTTCGCTATCGCAGGGGGATTGAACCGACAAGAACGCTATAGGTATAAGCTTTGCGTAAGTCCTGTTTGGTAATCAGTATAGGTAGACTATCAATCCACTACCCCATGACCGCTTGACCAACGAGCGCTTGACTAATGACCGGACTAACGACTTAATAAAGCATTAGCTGGCGTAAGAAATAAGCCAAGACTGTCACTGCACAAACGATTGCCATCTGGGCTGGCAAAGGATAGACGGAGTATTTCAAAACCGCTTCCCATAAAGGCAGTAATACCGCTCCCAAGGTCAACAAATGGGTCACAATCAGATAAGTCAAACCAGTGATATGGATGACCAGCAAGCCACAGATACAGCTGAAGGACAAAGACTCCAATCGCTGCGGTGCCTTAAAAGCTACTAAGCCACAGATCCACGCACCCGGAATAAAGCCTAGTAAGTAGCCAAAGCTGGGTTCTGTGAGATAGTCAAGACCTCCGCCTTGGGAAAAGACTGGAAACCAAGGAGTTAGACCCAACGCCAGGTAAGCAATTTGAGAGAGTGCGCCAGCATTTTTACCGCCCATACAGCCAACTAGCAGCACGGCACCAATTTGATAGGTCACGCCCAGCGAGTGAGTTTGAATCCCTTGCCCAGACCAATTCCAAGGAAGGTTGGGAACATACGCTTCCAGAAACGTACCGCCAATCGTCAGGAGTAAGCCAATCAAGGCCCACAGTAGTTCAGTGGGAGCAAACACAAGGGTAAAAGTCAGGGAAGTAAAGGAGCGGGGGAGCAGGGGCGCAGGGGCGTCGGAGAGCAGCAGGGGGCGTCGGAGCGCAGGGGAGAAAGATTACTCAGTCCTCAGTCCACCCTTCGGGAAGGCGAAGCGCCTACAGTCCTCAGTCCACCCTTCGGGAAGGCGAAGCGCCTACAGTCCTCAGCACTCAGTCCACCCTTCGGGAAGGCGAAGCGCCTACAGTCCTCAGTCCTCAGTCCTCAGTCCTCAGTCCTCAGTCCTCAGTCCTCAGTCCTCAGTCCTCAGTCCTCAGCCCTCAGCACTCATACCTTAGCAGCGTATTCGCCGGGAATGGGTGCTTCGCCGCCCGTAAGCCCTAGGGATTCGAGCATAGCATGGTCTTGCTCTGGCGGTTGTCCGATGGTGGTGAGGTAGTGTCCAATCAGCATGGCATTCATTCCTGCTTGGAAGCCCATTGCTTGGAGTTCTCCCATCACGGCTTCCCGTCCGCCAGCGTAGCGCAGAATTTGTTCGGGCAGGATGAGGCGGAAAATGGCGATCGCTTTGAGGGCTTCATAAGGATCGATTTTCGGGCGATCGCTTAGGGGTGTCCCTTCCCTAGGATTTAATAAATTCAGCGGTACGGATTCGACTTCTAATTCCCGCAGCGCCAACGCCAGATCCACTCGGTCTTCCCAGCTTTCGCCCAATCCCATAATTCCACCAGTGCAGGCTTGAATTCCCGCTGCTTTGAGATTTTGGATGGTTTGAACGCGATCGCGCCAAGTATGAGTTGTCACGATTTGCTCGAAGAAGTTCTCCGATGCCTCTAAATTATGGTTGTACCGCGTTACCCCAGCCTCAGCCAGCGCCTGGGCTTGTTCCGGCGTTACTTCTCCCAAAGCACAGCAAGGTTTAATCTGGGTTTCGGCAATAATTTGGCGTACCGTTTCCAGAATTTGGGCAAATTCCGTCGATTTGGGGCTGTTGTACTTAATGCCGCGTCCTTGAGAAACTAAACAAAACCGCTTTGCCCCGGCTGCTTCAGCTGCTTTGGCTTGGGCAAGAATCTCCTGGGTGGATTTCAAGCCATAAATTGGCGAGTCTTGACCGGGGTGGTGAGCAGACTGGGAACAGAAGCCGCAGTTTTCCGAGCAATTACCAGATTTTACATTGACAATGCTGCATAAATCGACTATGTTTCCGCAACAAGCTTGACGGACTTTGTCAGCTGCTTCGCATAGCAGCAAAATATTTTCTTCACCTTCAATTTGGGACAGAGCGATCGCTTCGGCTCTCCCAATCCGCTCACCAGCAATAATCCGAGAGGTCAGGTTTTGCAGCCATTGCCGCAGTGACTCCTGAGACTTGCTGTTAACATCCACGTTTGACACCGATGCTTGAACCACGTTCGACCCTTTTGATCGTATTTATTGAAACGATGGCATTTTATCACTTGGTTTGCAGACAACTAAAGCCATACCTTAACCTGACCTTTACTCTATCCTTTACGATTAAACGGTAGGCTAATAGCAAAAGTGCCCCCGCTAAACTGGAATGTCCAGCAATTGAAAAAATTGCATTCCGAGTAAAAAAGACGGTACGAGTCTAGGTTGCATCAACAAATACAAGTGTTTATTGCTTTTACTAACCAGTGTCTGAGGAAAATAATCCCGTGAGTTCCGTGACCTCCGGTTCGCAGATGATGAAACCCCGCTCCGATTGGGATCGGACGATGGATCGGGGCTTTATTTGGCTAACTCGAATTTTTGCCTTTGCAGTTGCTGCAATCCTGATTTGGATAACGGTACAAGTTGCAATTAAAGCTTGGCCTGCGATTACAGAATTTGGTTTTGGCTTTATTACCTCCACCGATTGGGACCCGGTTCGCAATCATTACGGAGCGCTGCCTCAACTATACGGCACGATAGCTAGCTCAGCGATCGCCCTATTGCTTGCCGTGCCAGTGGGGATTGGCGTAGCCCTTTTTCTAAGTGAAGATTATTTGCCGCCACGAATTCAGGTGGTAATTGTTTTCCTAGTAGAACTACTGGCAGCGATTCCCAGTGTGGTCTATGGTTTGTGGGGAATTTTTGTTCTAATTCCCCTGTTAAGAGGCGTGGGAACTTGGCTCAACGCTTCCTTTGGTTGGCTGCCCATTTTTAGCACGCCGCTACGCGGCCCTGGCTTGCTCCCCGCAGCGCTTGTCCTCGCCATTATGGTACTACCGACAATCGCAGTCCTTTCCCGTGACGCCCTCATCTCTTTGCCTCCAGACTTGCGGCAGGCGTCATTTGGGCTAGGAGCGACTCGTTGGGAGACAATTCTCAAAGTGCTACTACCGTCCGCTTTCTCTGGAATTGTGGGCGCAGTAATGCTGGCACTGGGTCGAGCTTTGGGAGAAACAATGGCTGTAACGATGTTAATTGGGAATTCTAACAACATCAGTCCTTCTATCTTGGCCCCGTCTAACACGATTGCTTCCCTACTCGCCAACCAATTTGCAGAAGCAAGTGGTCTGCAAGTGGCAGCTTTAATGTATGCCGCATTACTTCTGTTTGCTTTAACGCTTTTAGTCAATATCCTAGCTCAGATACTTATTGAGCGGGTACAGCGAATTTAAGTTGTTCGTTGTTCTGAGAAACTGACAGCTGACGCAGCACGGGCGGGTTTATTCAGTATAGGAAATCTACTGGCAGATATCTGGTAAAAGCCGCCCCTCCACATCTGACCACTGACCACTGACCACAAATATGATGATGTCTAAACCCCAGGATCGACCAGTTTCCGGATTTCCCAGTCGTAGTTTGAAGCGAAATCCCACCTCCCCCCGAACGCTGTTTGGGACACTGATGTCGGCGCTGACGTTTCTTTGTGCTGTCCTTGCCATCCTGCCTTTGGTAGCGGTGCTTTCCTACGTGGTCATCCAGGGTGTAAGCCAGCTTAACTTGAGTGCGTTCACGGAACTGCCGCCACCGCCCTTGGTACCCGGAGGAGGGTTTGGCAACGCCATTCTGGGAACCCTAATTATGGTCGGGATTGCTGCCCTGATTAGCATTCCATTTGGCATCATGGCAGCCATTTATTTGTCTGAATTTAGTAGTATGGGTAAGTTTTCTTACTGGATTCGCTTTGCCACCAACGTCCTTAGTGGAGTTCCTTCAATCATTGTGGGTGTCTTCGCTTATGCCGCCGTCGTTCTCACATTGGGAACTTATTCCGCATGGGCGGGAGGGTTTGCTTTATCCATCTTGATGTTGCCAATCGTAATTCGGGCAACCGAAGAAGCTCTGAGATTGGTTCCGCAAGAAATCCGACAAGCTGCGGTAGGACTGGGAGCAACTAACTTTCAAACGGTGTCTCGCGTGATTTTGCCAGCAGCACTCCCAGCAATTGTGACGGGAACGACTCTGGCAATTGCTCGTGCTGCTGGTGAAACGGCACCCCTGTTATTTACTGCCCTCTTTGCCCAGTATTGGCCTAATTGGAATAATCAATTAAAAGAACCAACGGCTTCCCTAGCGGTTTTAGTTTACAACTTCGCTACGTCTCCATTTAAAAATCAGCAGGCATTCGCTTGGGCGGCTTCTTTCATCCTAGTTTTACTGGTTCTGATAACCAGCATGGTCTCTCGTCTGGCAACGGCTCGTCGAGTTTATTGATGAACGATTGTTCAAATATGTGTTGCTATGATACGGAAACTTAAACAAACTAATGCAACAATGAATACATACCAAGGTTTAATACTATGCTAGGCGCTGTTTTTAACATTAAGGACGCAGCCGTAATCCTCTTTACTTCCTAAGCAATACAATCCTTCGCCCAATCATCTGCCCAAAAGCCCACACGGTTTTTGTTAGCCCGTTAAACCCAAAACCCGATCTGACTTTTTATGTTGTCGAATCCTCAAACCAAAAATCAAACTGAGACTGTTTTACAGACGGAAAATCTAAAGGTATACTACGGAAATTTTTTAGCACTTCGGGACATTTCGATAGATATTCCCAAAAACCGGGTTACGGCTTTTATTGGACCTTCGGGTTGTGGAAAAAGTACGTTGTTGCGGTGCTACAACCGCCTCAATGATTTAATTAAAAGTTTTCGGGCAGAAGGCAAAGTAACTTACCACGGTCAAGACCTTTACGCTTCAGAAATCGATCCTGTAGAGGTGCGGCGACGGATTGGGATGGTGTTCCAAAGACCAAACCCATTTCCCAAATCGATTTATGACAATATCACCTTTGGTGCCCGGATTAATGGATATCGGGGCGATTTGGATGAATTGGTAGAGCGGAGTTTGCGGCAAGCGGCTCTGTGGGATGAAGTGAAAGATAAACTTCGAGCAAGTGGTTTATCTTTGTCTGGTGGACAACAGCAGCGGTTGTGTATTGCCAGAGCGATCGCCGTTCAGCCAGACGTGATCCTGATGGATGAACCCTGCTCCGCTCTCGACCCCATTTCAACGCTGCGAGTTGAAGAATTGCTCCACCAACTCAAGGAGCAATACACCATTGTGATCGTGACGCACAATATGCAGCAGGCATCACGAGTATCCGATATGACAGCCTTTTTCAATGTCGAACCGACAGAAAAAGGAGGTCGCATTGGTTATTTAGTCGAGTACGACCGCACCGAAGTTATCTTCCAAAGTCCTCAGCAGCAAGCAACACAGGAATATGTAAGCGGTCGCTTCGGTTAATTAGTTCAGAAAAACGATTGAATTGATGAAATGATGTAAGGGCAGGTCTTCTGTCCTTACCCATGCCGGGATAACCATTATTAAATACCCCTACCAGATTGTTTGATTCAGCTCGCGCCGAAAAGAGTAGGCACTTTCATCTTTTTCCGCCTCTGCTAAAGGGATGAAAATAGTGAAATAGATGGGTTCAAATAAATGTCACTGGGGTGATTCATGGTTTATTCCTATGAACCATGAGCAATAAACCATGAACCATCAAGAGTCTACGTTTATTTACACCAACCTGCTTATCTCTAAAATTAAAAATCTAAAATTCCCAAGGTTCCAATTCGGGATAGGATAAACTCTGATTTTGAATTTTCCATCTCGTTTGGTAAAAAAATACTTATGAAGCGTTATTGGTCACGTCTCCTAGCCCTGGTTTTGGTGGTTACGATGGGATTGATGGGCTGTTCCTCCAGCAGCTCGCTAGGACTGAGTGGAGATTACCGCCAAGATACCTTGGCTTTATTGCAAGGCTTGAGAACAGCGATTGAATTACCAGAAGGTTCGGCAGATAAAGCCGCAGCTCAGTCACAAGCGCGTCAGATCATTAATGACTTTGCCTCTCGCTACCGGAGGAATACCTCTGTGGTTAAACTGAGTTCTTACACGACGATGCGAACTGCGTTGAATTCGTTAGCGGGGCATTACAGCTCTTATCCGAATCGTCCGCTGCCGGAAAAACTGAAGAATCGCTTAGAGCAAGAGTTTCAGCAGGTGGAAACAGCTCTGAGACGAGAGGCTTGAAGAATTAGCTGGCGAGTTGTTAGCTGTTAGCTGTTCATTGACTGGCTAATAGCTAATCGCTTTAATAGCCTCCAGACTCGGTTGGGGATGATGGCAGATGGAGTGAATTTACCGTGACCAGTTAAGCGATCGCATCCGGCGCAACACGCAGCAAGGACGGCGTTAGCGATCGCAGATTACACCATTTTGTTTTAAATTTCAGAAGCTCAAATCTGGAAATCCTGTTTGGGCATGGGAGTGACCATCCCAAATGGCAAAAGACGTGGCAGTTGGTATCGTCGGTCTTATGGGTGCATATTTCTACTAAAAAGCAGAGATTTTCCCGGAAAAGCTGGTAAATCTCTATATAGAGTCAATTGACAATTGCTGATATGATGCTCAACCAGTGAAATAGGTTCGGATGACACCTTATGTCCAATCATTTCGTCTGATCGGTAGACATATCTAAGAGTTCTATGAGATTGGTGTGTAGGAGGAAGTTCGTGGGTCAGGCATCGTTAAGATTGCCGCAAACTTGGCAGCGTGTCTATCGCGGTTTAGTTGCAGCAGTTCTGACCAGTAGTAGTCTTATCAATCCTTACTTGGGTTCGCAACCTGCCCTAGCTCAAACAAAGGCATATTGCCAGCTTTCAGCAGATGCGATCGCCCAAAAAGAAAGCTTACGTGCTTCAGCCGTAAAAGGAAACGCGGATTCCCAAGGTCGCTACAAAACACTCTTGAAAAAACACGCAGAGAGTTTGCAGCAGTGTCGTCAGCAAACTTGGCCGCGCGTACAGGCAATCTGGCTGCGCCTGTATCCTTGCGACATCCGTCCTGGGGCACTGGATCAATTAATGGATCGCTTGGTTAACCGAGGCTACAACCAGGTCTATGTCGAAGTTTTTTCTGACGGTCAGGTGCTACTGCCTAAGGCAGAAAACTCCACACCCTGGCCATCTGTCGTCAGAACTCCAGGCGCTGAGAAAGTGGACTTGCTAGCACAAGCGATTAACAAAGGGCGCGAACGGGGGCTGCAAGTCTATGCCTGGATGTTTGCCATGAACTTCGGCTACTCCTACTCCCAGCGACCCGATCGACAGCAGGTGCTAGCCCGCGATGGCAAGGGACAAACCAGTTTGTCGGTCACGGAGGACGGTTCCCAAGCATTCATCGATCCTTACAACCCCCAAGCAAAACGAGATTATTACCAGCTGGTTCAAGAGGTGGTTCGTCGCCGCCCCGATGGAGTGCTTTTTGACTACATTCGGTATCCCCGCCAGTCAGGAAGCGCTTCCGTGGTAACGAAAGTCCAAGATTTATGGATTTATGGGGATGGTTCTCGGCAGGCTTTGTATGACCGCGCCCTCAACAATAAAGGACGAGAGCTGATCGAGCGATATATTACCAAGGGATTCATTAGCGCTGGCGATGTTGCAGGCGTGGATAAACTTTACCCAGATGAGCGATCGCCTCTCTGGCAGGGACGCAATCCCGCTGCCAACGAAATGAAAGCAACCGCCTCACAGCGTCAAGCCCTGCTGCAATGGGAGTTGTGGCAACTGAGTGTTGCCCATGCGGCTCAAGGCGTCGTAGACTTTGTGGCGTTAGCCAGCCTTCCTGCCCAGCGACAAAGAATCCGCACGGGGGCAGTGTTTTTCCCTGAGGGGAATCAATCCATCGGTCAAGGGGGGTATGATTCGAGAGTGCAACCGTGGGATCGGTTTCCTACTTATATGGAGTGGCATCCGATGTCCTACGGAACCTGCGGCAATACTAGCTGTATTGTCTCGCAAGTTGAGCGGGTCTTAAGTCTTGCACCACCTGGCACTCAGGTTTCACCCGTACTGGCGGGGGCTTGGGGTAAGTCGTTCAATTCTCGTCCGTCCTTAGAACAACAGATGCAAGCGATCCGCGCTGGGGCACCGCAAGTCAATTCAGTCAGCCATTTTGCCTTTTCCTGGCAAGAACCGGAAGTAGACCGCGATCGCAAGTTCTGTGGTGCCAAGTAGCAATGCGCTTTTAGCTGCTAGCCACCAATCTGGGATACTCGTCACTAGACACGACTCTCAGCGGGACTTGGGTAATTTTTTCTTCCCTTAATTGGTCGCTTACAAATTCCATAACGACAGGCTGCAAAAAGAAAAGTGCAGCCTTTTTTTCGATTAGCGATCGCTCTGACAGAGATTCCAGCGCCTCAAGCAGTTTTTGCGGTGATATCGAGGGCGGTATCTTCTCTCGCAGTTCTGAAAATGAAGCAGGTTGACGATTTATCGCCAGCCACTTAATAATTTCCTTTTCTACATCTGACAAGCGTTTAAATTGCTGCTCTAACAGATTGCGAATATCGCCGAAAACTGCTATGTTTTGCTTTAAAAATTCATAAATATTACCATCAAATAACTTTTGAATTGTGGAAGAAATGCTTTTCAATGCTAATGGGTTGCCTGCGTAGCGCTCAATCAGCCTGCTCCAGTCAGTTGGCGAACCCCAGAAACAACCCTTAGCTTTAAAGATTTCCTTTCCTTCTTCTACCTGCAAGCCTTTTAGTTGTAGCGATCGCGCAGGTAATCTTTCTCCTTCCAGTAGCCCAATTCCTTTGGGCTTTTCTCGACTTGTCAGCAGCAAGCAGCTTTGATGCTGTGATTCTGCCACTTGTCTGAAAAGTTGACCGTAACCTTCACAGCCTTCATGATAGCGCCCAACACCATAATCGCACCCTTTGAGAATCATTTCTAAACTGTCTAATACCAACAAACAGCGACAAGTTCGTAAATAATAAATCAGTCGCGCAATTCCACCTTCTAAAGTTTCTGGTATGTCAGTTTCCTGTCCGTTCGACAAAAATAAGATCAGCTGGGCTAGCATATCTTTGACTGGTGGGGCATTGCGTAGACTTCCCCAAATTACGAACTCGAATTTATCTTGAATTTGATGAGCTAATTTTACCGACAAACAGGTTTTGCCTATCCCGCCCATCCCTAAAAGCGTCACCAGTCGGCAGCCATCTATCAGCATCCAGTGCTTTAGCGTTGCCAGTTCTTCTTCTCGTCCGAAGAAAACAGAAACATCAGGTGCTTCACCCCAATCAATTTGATTGTGAATTTTAGATTGTGCGATATGTTTCGCGTCCGCTATACTAAGGTGCGCCAACGCTTGAGGAGCTTGAATTGGCTGCTGAGTGCTAATTGCTTCATCGGGGAAAGGCAGCTGATAATCACCTGACTTCAGCTCTAAGTCAAATGCTGTGAAACAACGATTCAGGGTTCGTTTATCAACCCCATCTTGACGAATAAATACCTTTGTCAAGGTATCTGGATCTAACCCAGTGCGATCACTTAAAGCTTCCAGGGTGTAATGCTTGTCCGAGTTTTTGCAACTTTCCGCCTCAGACTTTGCTGCCAGAAGTTTCTCAAATCCTTGATTGGTTAAAATTACGCCGCGCTTGCGTTTCTGCTTCACTGAATTTTTCATGCTCCTTTCTTATGGCTATATATATTTATGGGACAAGGAAAACGAAGTGCTTGTGCTATTCCAACAAGATGCCAACTCTATTTACTCGAATTAGACATACATGGGACTGACACAACTGTTCGCGCTTATCTTTAGCCAGAGCTAAACGATAGATATGGCTATAAGAGCAACATTTGATTTTGCTTTGAACATAAATATAATAACAAACCCCCTAATGTGTAACTTTTAAATTTGTAGGAATATGTGGCTCAAATATGATTGTAGTGAGCTTTTTTCCATCTTTTACCCAACATAAAGTAGGAAAAGTAGGAAAAGTAGGGTTTGGTTTTTATATCCGGACTGACATAATTGTTAAGGGAAACACAAAGTCTTAATAAAAAGAAATGCCAAGCCAGTATAATAAACCTCTATTCCGCCTATTGTTAGTAGAGTCTGAGGGATTGGTTAGGAGCAGCTTTGATTAAATATAAAAAAGTTAACAAAAATTTATTGACAAATTAACCATTAATTAATTCGTTTCAAGTGGTTACAAGCTAAGCAATGTCATTTAAGGATTTTTTAAACTTAAGGATTTTTTAAAGTTTAACTGGCGATAAATTTTGCTAATTGCTCAATTTTGAAAAAGCTGAAATGCTTACTATTCCTAGCTTTTACAAGTCGATTGCCAAAAAATCTTAAGTTCGGTACTTAAGTTCCTAAACTTCGGTTGCACAGACGGCTTTGAAGGTGCAAACTTAACTTACCTTAAATGTAAGTCACATCTAGCTTAAGGATGAAATTTTTGTTGCTGGATAAGGTTTGCAGAAGTTGATTGGATGGATATTGTTTGAGTTCCGTCACAAGGGACGAAAAACATAAATCAACTGTTTCAAGTTCTAAGTACAGACCGTAGTCAAGAACATTTAAAGTCACCTACTTGATGCGATCGCATGAGCGTCTAAGAACTGTGAAGTCTACCAAACTACGGATAAGCAAAGGTAGTCTTGCTACCTCAAGAAGGCTGAAATCACTTTTATTGCTATAAGCAGCCCAACGCTTTTACCTATGGAGATATGACAATGACCTCATCAACCAACTTAAATTCTACAGACGATTTAGAGTTCGGCAAACGTGTCTCGCGAACAAACGTCCAAAAGATACCCATATCTGTAAACCAGTTTTGGTCTGGGTTCGACGACTACCTCTCGTTGCAGAAAGTTCTCGGCGCACACGAGAATACCAAACTGGAAACTGATAATGGGAAACCGCAAAACGGCGTAGGAGCTATCATCCGATTCGATTTCATGGGTGGGATCACTCGCGAACGGCTGATCCTCAAGGACGATCAAAACCATGTGTGGAAGATCGACATCCCAGAGCCGAATGTGCTGTTCACGTTCTACGAAGCTACCGCACGAGTCTATGACACTGAGACTGGTCCAGAAGCGTCGCTGACTTTCGACGTGGTGATGCGGAGCGAAAAACAAGAAGAACGCGCCAAATCACTCGAAATCATGGAGCATTTCCTGCCAACGCGCATTCCTGAAGTCGTCAATTTTGTCCTAAAAAGAGACGGCATTAAATGTTCGTTCGAGTTTGATGTCCACTGTCCCGTAGATAAGTTGTGGGCTGTGGTTGGCAATTGGCAGGATGTCTCGTGGGTGCAATACGCCACTGGCGTGAACATGGGACCGGGTAATAAGAGAGAGATAGTCTTCCCGAAAGGTGTTGTGGAGGAGACCCTCGTATCTCGCTCGGACGAAGAGCGAACCTTAGTCTACGAGATGACAAAAAGTGCTTCGATGCCTGTCAATCTATACAGGGGTACGGTCAAGCTGTCTGCGGTAAATGCCGAAGTCACTAAGGTGAACTATGACAATATCTTCATCCCTCAAAAGGGGGTAGATGGTCAGCAGCTCAAAGCCAACATCGAGAAGATGTTCAACCAGCGATTTGAGTGGATCAAATCGGAATTTGATACTAGAAACAAGGAAAACACTAAGAAAATGACTAGCAGCGCAAATGTAACAGGTACAGTCGGCGCACCCATCGACAAAGTGTGGGCTGTCTTCAGATCCTTTGGTCCAGAGATTATGAAATGGTGGCCCATTTATGAGTGGGTTAAATTGGATGCCCCTGGCAAAGATGAGGTCGGGGCTGTGCGCTCCTTTAAGACGCATACAGGGCGCGAGTATAAAGAGCGTCTAGAGATGCGCGACGACCAGAAGCACATCTTGAAATACTCCTTTGTGGAAGTCAAACCCAGTCTCCCCATCACGAGTGCCCTCACCACTATCGAGATGTCAGCCAAGAGTCCGACCGAGACGGTGGTTCATTGGTTTGCTGAAAGTGAAGTTAGCCCGGTTTTTGCCGGACAAATCACGGGCGGTCAGGAGAAGACTTACTCGGAAGCCATCAAATCTCTGGATAAGCACTTTAATCCCAGTATTGGCAAGCTGGAAGTTGAACTGATTAGCGGCAAAGATTTGCACAAAACAGGATTGTTTAATCCCGATCCTTATGTCGTGATCGATCTTGACGAGGCGAAGCCACAAGAATCGAAGTCTTGTTTGCGTACTTGCAACCCCATCTGGAATGAAAAGTTCACTCTTGATGTAGTAAGCAACAAAGGCAAGCTGCGTTTCAGCGTTTGGGATGCCAACATTGGTAAAGATGAGTTTATGGGTACTGCCGAGCTTGATTTGCACGAGCTAAAATCCGGTGAAGTATCGCGCAAAACTCTCAAGCTACAGCGTACCGATCAAGGAGAGATTGTTGTTTCCTTGCGGCTGTTGCTGGAATCTGGGGACGAACTGTCCGACACCAAAGAAATGGAACAGCAAGAGGCGATCGCTTTCCTCACTGGTGTGATGGAAGAGATGAAGCAGCAAGTGTTGCAAATCGTGCAGCAGTATGCTGGTGGCGAGGATCAAAAGTATGAATATCAACCGTATCCTCGTCGGAATGATAGACCTGACGTGCCAATGGAAGACCTTCCACGCATGGTGAAAGGTCTACCGCCTGGTGAAGTACTACCTCCGCAGAAGCTGGGATTAATTTCGCAGCGTGCCCACGAATACCTCTACTCGCAGGTAGGATTTCCACTAAGGGCACAGAAGCTCCAGCAGGAGGGCGGCGACCCCTGGACAGCCTTCTACGCTGGCTGGCTCAAGCAGCCATACGACATTCCCAAAACTTGGAAAAATGATGTCGAATTCTGCCGCCAGCTAATCCAAGGGGTTAACCCGATGACCATTACACTCTGCACTAAGGACACGGTTATCCCCAAAGACTTGGCGAACCTCACGGCGCAAGGGAAAACTATTCCAGAGCTAATCGCCCAAAAACGGCTGTTCATCCTCGATTACAAATATATGGAGGATCTCCCCCCGCGCCCCGGTAAAGTTTTCTATGCACCATATATGTTGGTATATCGGGAACTACTGGAGAATGGCAAGTCCCGGCTTAATATTCTCGGTATCCAACTAACGCGCCACAAAGACCGCAAAAACGAAATTTACACTCCTAACTCGCCTAATCCCAACAAGTATTTGCTGGCGAAGCTTCATGTGTCTTGCGCTGACAACCAGTACCACCAGTTTATCTCTCACTTAGGCTACGCGCACCTGGCGGCAGAACCTTATGCCATCAGCCATCACAACGCTTTCCCCAAAGATCACCCCATCGGTCAACTGCTGAAGCCGCACTTCCAAGACACCATCGGTATTAACTATCTTGCTCGTCAGACCCTGGTTTCTTACGTTGCTCCCTTTACCGATACCACCTTCGCTATTGGCACGGGGGGCGGGTTGCAGATATTCCTGAAGGCATGGAAAGATTGGGACTTTTTTGGGATGAGCTTCCCGCAAGAACTCTTATCACGCGGCTTTGACGAGCAGGGTTCGGACGGCGTTGAAGACTTCTACTATCGGGAAGATGGCTTCAAGATTTGGAATGCATATACCGAGTACGTTAGCAATACCGTAAATGCTGTGTATAAGGACGATGCCGCCGTGGCAGCCGATCCAGTCATCCAAGCTTGGGCGCAGGAAACTTCCGATCCAAAACGTGGAGATATTCCTGGTTTTCCATCTGCCATTGAGACGCGGGAGTTGTTGATAAAAACCCTGACCAATATTATTTTCCTAGTCAGTGCCCAACACTCGGCAGTGAACTTCCCACAGCAGGAATACTTAGCCTATATTCCCAACCGACCCAATGCTCTGTATAAGGAAGTACCTGAAACTGAAGGCGACATCACAATGGAATACGTGATGAGTTCATTGCAGAGCTTTGTCAGCTCTCACTTTGAAATCTCTTTCGCCTATATGCTCACCACGCCGTCTTTGAATCCCCTGTTCCAACTACCGTTAAAAAACGAGCAGTTCTCCGATATCCACGCTATTTTTAAGGCGAAGCTCAATCTTATAGACGTGGAGATTGAGCAGCGGAACAAAAAGCTGCAAAAGGAAGGCAAGACTCCCTATCCCTACCTGTCACCCAAACGAATTGCTTCCAGCATCGATATCTAAGACTTAGGTAACTGGCACAAAAACTTAGTAGTAGGCACAAAAATGCCTACTACTAAGTTTTGCCATGAAGCGACGGCGAACCGCATCAGGGAGCTTAGGATGTAAATGGTAAAAAAGGTCGAGGCACGGCAGGTCATGAAGCTCATGGATACACCGGAGGACATCAGCAATGCCGCTGCGATCTATAGCTAGTGATGAGGCTTCTTTTATCACCGGCACTTAGATGTTTGTATACGGTGGTTTCACGATAGTTTTGGAAGAATGATAATCCCATCCACTGTTTTTGCTAATGGCAAAAAGCACTTTTTAAAGAAAATATGTAGAAAGTTTTGTCCACATCATCACCAAAGGTAATTACCATGCTAGAAGCATTATTCCACTGCAACGTGAATGTCACAGACCTAGATCGCTCGCTACCTTTTTACGAAATGCTTGGATTTAAAGTCATCCTAGATTACAGCCAGGGATTGAGCAGCCCAGAAATAGCTAAAGCTTTTGGCTTGGTCCACGCAAGAGTGCGGGGAGTGCAATTGAGTGTAGGAGACGATCCGAAATTAACGCGAATCGACCTGGTCGAGTTTATAGAGCCTAAAACAGAAGGAGACCCTTATCCTCATCTCTATCACACTGGAATTAATCGGATTTCTATTCGCACCAAAAACTTGCAGCAGATGTATGAGAAGTTGAAGGCGAAGAACGTAAACTTTCTGTCTGAACCTGTAACCATATCAGGAACAAACTTCACTTTTGTTTGCTGTACTGACCCAGATGGCACTGTACTTCAATTTGTTGAAGGAGACCACGATTGACAATTTAAGGAGAAAAACAGCATATTTATGGGGGTAAACTGAACAATTGAGTGCGATCGCTACCAAATTTATTAATGACGGGCTGATAATGCAATACTTTTTTACGGAGGAAAAGAATGAATCGAATCGCACTCGTCACAGGCACATCATCCGGCGTTGGATTGAGTACGGCGGTATTATTGGCGCACTCAGGCTTCACCGTCGTTGCGACCATGCGTAACCTAGAAAAGCGTAATCCTCTGGAAACGCGAGCGAAGACAGAGAATGTTACGCTCGACGTGCGTAGACTGGATGTTCAGGACGCAGCCTCCATTGACGAGTGCGTAAATTCTGTTGTCCGCGATTACGGTCGGATCGACGTGCTTGTCAATAACGCGGGCGCAGGCTATCTGGGAACCCTTGAGCAAACATCAATTGACGATCTAAATCAAACAATGGATGTCAATTTTTTCGGCGTCTGGCGCGTCACTCAAGCTGTCCTACCGATAATGCGCTCTGCTGGTTCTGGGCGGATCGTTACAGTTACCAGCGTCGGCGGTCTCATCGGGCACCCATTCAATGATGCCTATTGTGCCGCTAAATTTGCAGTCGAGGGTTTTATGGAGAGTCTCGCTCCCGTTGTTAAACGCCTCGGTATCTCTGTGTCGCTGATCGAACCGGGCGCGATCAATACGGAGTTCGTCGCATCCGTCCTAGAGACTAGAGAAAATTTGCAGCAACCCGTTCCCGAAGCCTATAGTAAGATGCTCGATGCATACCTCGCCGCAACGGAGCAAGTCTTTGCCACAGTAGGGCAAACAGGAGATGATGTCGCAAAAGTCATTGCCGAAGCTGCCACTGCTGATGTGCCACACTTCAGATACCAGACGTCCGACCTTATTCGTAGTCTTGTATCGAGCAAATATGTCGATCCCACGGGCGATGCGGTAGTTGCGATGTCAGGCGATCGACTCCCTTGACGAGGATTTCAAACACCACCTGCGACGCAATTCTCCCTCGTTCTATGATTGGTAGAAATTGCGATCGCGCCGCCACACGTCATCTTCAACGAACTTTCAATCCAACTGGCATAGCAGGAACGGTCAGCAATCCGGTGAAAATCAACGGAACTTGCTTGTGGTAGCGGATAATGGTGGCTGGGAAAAACCGATTACTGATTCTTAACTACTGCTCTCAAAAAATAATGTTTAATTAATCCCAAAAAGCAGCTTTTGTAGCAACAAGAGGCAAATTTTAAGCTGAGGTGATTCGATTTGCAAACATTTTTAATAGGTTAATTGAAACTTTGGTAAAGTTTCAACCAGCTTGCCTGTAAACCTACCAATACTTAAACGAGTAAATGTGTAATTGAAAGCCGCGATCGCTTAACATTTTACTGGCTCAATGTTGCAAAAAAATCTACTAAATAAGGAGTGGGAGATGACCTTGAATAAACTAGATTTAAAACGACCCAAGCGCTTACTGTCGATGGATGGCGGCGGTATTCGCGGATTGATCGTTGCTGAAATTCTAATTAAGTTAGAAGACATACTCTGCAACCAACCTAATTCTCCTTGGAAGTGCTTGGCAGATTACTTCGATTTCATTGGCGGCACGAGTGCAGGCTCAATTTTAGCGGCAGGACTCGCTAAAGGAATGTCAGCACGAGCATTGCGTGATATTTTTTATAACGATGCTCATAAAATGTTTAGTAAACGTTGGCTGCTCGGTCAACTGTGGTCGAAGTACGATTCAGAGCCGCTAGAGCAAAATCTAAAGTCTATTTTAGGTGACATCACGCTTGGCTCGGAGCAACTAAAAACACTCTTGATGATTGTTTCCAAGAATGTAACAACTGATGGAACCTGGTTCTTCGTTAATCATCCAAATAACCAATTCTTCAAGAGTAATAGCAAAATTCCCCTCTGGCATATAGTTCGAGCAAGTTCTGCTGCACCAACTTTTTTCCCGCCTCATATGTTTGCTGTCGGCAATCAACAGTATGAATTTGTTGATGGTGCTGTGAGTATGTTTAACAACCCATCATTTCAGTTGTTTGTCGAAGCAACTCAAAAAGAATATGGGATTGGTTGGGAAACGGGTGCCGATAACCTCTTGCTGATTTCAATTGGTACAGGGTTCAGTAACCAGCCGATTAAGTTGGGTGAGGCAAAAAAATACACGCTGCTCAACTGGGCAGGTTATGCAATCGGAGACTTAATGGAAGACGCAAACGTAGAGCAGAACGTTTTAATGAAGCTGATTGGCGATACACCTAGATCGAAGCATATTAATCGCGAACTGTCAGATGTTTCCGTACCCTCCATTAACGGGATGCAACAGTTAGAAACAGGTATCTCAAACCCTGAAACGCCTCCCTCCCAAGCGGTTGATGATTTCAATCGCAAGTTGCTCACCTATCACCGCTATACAACCTCATTTACAAAGAAACGCTTTGAGCAGTTGAAATTACCGCCAAACATCGACCCAAACTTAGTGACATCTATCGACTGCGTAGATCAAGTTGAAGCATTAAGCAAGATTGGTCAGGCAGTTGCTGAAGAACAAGTTTCACTTAAAGACTTTGAGAAGTTCAAGCACGAAGATTATTGAAAATGATGTGACGCTTTGGCAATTTGATGGAATTGCGATCGCGCTCTGAAGTCTCAAACTGAGAGTTTCTTCGAGAGTGCGATCGCCTAGTCTCTTTTTTCAACCCACCACGAAATTCACCAACTTTCCAGGCACCACAATCACCTTTTTAATTTCCTTACCTTCGATGAACCGCTGAGCAACTTCTGACTCGCAAGCGTACTGTTCTAAAGCTTCCCGATTCGCATCAGCGGGCACTTGAATCGCCCCACGGGTTTTGCCCATGACTTGAATCACCAGCGTGATTTCATCGACCACCAAGGCAGTCGGATCGACGCTAGGCCAAGTTTGGGTGTGTACCGAATCGCTGTAACCTATCGTGTGCCACAGTTCTTCAGCAATGTGAGGGGCAAAAGGAGCCATCAGGTAAATCAGAGTTTCTATCCCTTCGGCATACACTGGCGAGTCTTTGCATTTAGCGTCAGCTAAAGCATTGCTCAACTTCATTAACTCGGAAATCGCTGTATTGAATTGATACTCGCCCTCTAAATCTTCCGTAACGGCTTGAATTGCCCCGTGAATTGCCCGTCGCAAGTCTTTTTCGCCCTTATTCATCTCCCCCCCTTTGTCAGGCGGGCTAGGGGGGATCTGAGCGACAAATTCTGCCACCAGTCGCCAGACGCGGTTGAGGAAGCGAAATTGTCCTTCAACGTCGGCATCATCCCATTCCAAATCTTTTTCTGGGGGTGCCTTGAACAAGATAAACATCCGCGCCGTATCTGCCCCGTACTTGGCGAGGACTTCCTCTGGATCGATGCCGTTGTACTTCGACTTGGACATCTTTTCATAAAAGACTTGCAACGGTTCCCCCGTTTCTGGGTCTTTTGGATCGGCTGGGTCTACCTGTGCCGCTGGAATGTATTTGTCAGTGGCAGGATTTTTGTAGGTAGTGCCCTGCACCATGCCCTGAGTTAGCAGGCGTTGGAAGGGTTCGTCGAAGTTCAAAAGACCGCAGTCTCTCAAAACCTTGGTAAAGAACCGCGAGTACAACAAGTGCAAAATCGCGTGTTCAATCCCGCCCACATACTGGTCTACCGGCATCCAGTCATTGGTTTTTGCTGGGTCGAAAACTTGCTGTTCGTTCTTCGCATCGGGATAGCGCAAGAAATACCACGACGAATCAATAAATGTATCCATCGTGTCCGTCTCTCGCTTGGCTGGGGTGCCGCAAGCAGGACAAGGAACATTGACAAAAGCTTCCATCTGAGCCAACGGAGACGCCCCGCGACCCGTGAATTCTACCTCTTCCGGCAATCGAACCGGCAAGTCTTCATCCGGCACCGGCACCGTACCGCAGTTGGGACAGTGAATTGCCGGAATGGGTGCCCCCCAATAGCGTTGCCGCGAAATTAACCAATCCCGCAGGCGATACTGCACCCGCGCTTTCCCCCAACCCTGTTTTTCTGCGTATTGAACAATCGCTGTCTTCGCTTCAGTCGAATCCATCCCATTAAATCGGTCTGAATTCACCACCATCCCTGGTTCGGTGTAAGCCTCCGGTAGAGATGCGAAATTTCCCGTCTCTACATCATCCCCTGGCGGCACAATTACAACCTGAATGGGGAGATTCTGCTCAAACGCAAACCGGAAGTCCCGCGTGTCGTGGGCTGGAACACCCATCACCGCGCCAGTTCCGTACTCGTACAATACGTAGTCGGCAATCCAGATGGGAATTTCTTCCCCTGTAAAAGGATTCATCGCCTTCCCGCCAGTCGGAATGCCGCGCTTTGGCTTATCCTCTGCGGTGCGTTCCAATTCGCTTTCTTGGGCTACTTCTTGGATAAATGCTTCTACAGCCTCTTTTCGGTCTGGAGTCGTCACTTTGGCGGTCAAAGGATGTTCTGGCGCTAGCACCACGTAAGTAACGCCATAGACGGTATCGGGACGGGTGGTGAACACACCGATTTTTTCATCCAACCCGACAATCGGAAATTCTAAGTAAGCGCCAGTGGATTTACCAATCCAGTTCGCCTGCATCAACTTTACTCGATCGGGCCATCCGCTCAATTTGTCCAAATCGTTAAGCAATTGATCGGCGTAGTCGGTAATTTTCAGGAACCACTGCCGCAACATTTTCCGTTCGACTTTGGCACCAGAACGCCAAGATTTACCCTCCTTATCGACTTGTTCATTTGCCAGCACCGTCTGGTCGATGGGGTCCCAGTTGACGGCGGCTTCTTTCTGGTAAGCCAGTCCGGCTTTTAAAAACTGCAAGAATATCCACTGCGTCCATTTATAATAATCGGGCGAACAGGTGGCAACTTCGCGCCTCCAGTCGATTGAAAGCCCTAACTGCTGCAATTGACGCCGCATCTGAGCAATATTTTGATCGGTCCATTTTCCTGGAGCAATACCCCGGTCAATGGCGGCATTTTCGGCTGGCAAACCAAAGGCATCCCAACCCATCGGATGGAGTACGCGATAGCCTTGCATCCGCTTGAGTCGGGCAATCACATCCGTGATGGTGTAGTTGCGGACGTGTCCCATATGCAGGCTGCCCGATGGATAGGGGAACATGGACAGAGCATAGAACTTGGGCTTAGTGCTATCTGTGGGGGTTTGATCTAAGCTTTGTTCTGCCCAAGTCTGTTGCCACTTTTCCTCGATTGCTGCTGGGTTGTAACGGGACTCCACGGAAAAACTCCTGCTGGATTAGTAATCGTGTCTGCCTCAATATTCTGACACAACTGTTCACCATAGTCTGTTCACCATAGTCTGGACAGGAGGCTACACTTGCGCTTTGCGCTTAGAACCCACTAGCGATCGCGTTGCCATGCTCCTAGGGCTATAGCCTATATGTATTAGAGATATAGAACGTGAAGAAAGAGTAAGAATAGGAGTTAATAAATCATTTGAAATTACGGTGTTAAGCAAGAGTAATATTTTTTTAGCAGCAATGTTTCACATATCTATAGCAAGCATATTTTGAGTAATTTACAAGTTTTTGTTTACGGCACTTTGAAACCGGGAGAGTGCAATTACGAGCGATACTGTGCTGGAAAGGTAGTGGAAGAGAAAAGAGCGATCGCTTTCGGCGAACTTTTTTCCCTCCCAGCAGGGTATCCCGCGATGATCCCTGGCAATGCAAAAGTCCACGGGTTTTTACTTACGTTTCTTGATTTAACAAAAAATAATGAGTGATGAGTTCATTGCAAAACTCATCACTCATTGCTCAATATTTTTTAAGGCAGAGCAGATTAATTCTGATATCCCTTGGCGTCAGCTCCATCTACTGATGGCTTGACAAATTTTTCTGGAGCCGCGACTGCTGCTTTGGGAATCTCCACAGCGGGGTGATTTAAAGCAACCATCAAAGGTTCCGCTGCTGTCTCTGGAATGGGAGCTTGCGCTAGCTGGGGAGTCAGGGAGTGATTACCCGGAAGAATTCCTGACAAAGCACCGACAAACAATGCAGCGATCGCCGCACCACCCCATGCAGCAACCCGTTGGGATCTGCGGCGGTTGATGCGTCCAAAAACTTGATTGACAGCTTGTTGTGCTGATTGCTCGGACTCTGGAACGGGAAGCGTTTGTAAGCCTTGGCGTAATTTCACCAGCCTGGTATACAAACACTGCATTTTGGGATCGCTTTTCAGCCATTCCTGGACTTGTTTGCGCTCCGCAGCCGTTACTTCACTATCTAAATAGGCACTAAGCAATTCAAAGCGATCGCGCTGCAAAATATCCATCTCCTTAGAGACTTGTGCGTTTGCAGGGCACCGCTGTCCAGAATCCTTACGATTGTTAAAATCAGAGGTCATTTTCACATCACCAGCAAGTCACACAACAGGAAAGCAGAGCAGTCACCAATCTTTGCCACAATCAGTATATACGTAGAAACTTGTATTTCCTTAAAATTTTAACCGTTTTGTCAAGAACTAAAACACAAGCGATGGCAAGCTGACTTAATCCGTGACAACCAAGGGTGGACTTACATTTACGCTTAGTCTGGTTTTTTGGCAAGCGATCGCAAAAAGTAGAAATTAACCCTTTTTTCACGACCTAATCGTTCGATGTAAGCCACACCTTGCAGCACTTCAATGAACAAGGAATGCAATTTTACTGCTTTGAGCATAATCGGCAACCCAGGACGTGCGAATCCACCGAATAGCTGAAACTGGATTCTATCCCTAAGTTAGATTAATTTCCGTCTAGGTAGTTTTGCAGCTGAGATTGCAGTCGCTGACGCGCTCTAGCAATTCTAGATTTTACCGTTCCCAGCGAGACACCTGTGATTTCGGCAATTTCTTCATAAGCCATGCCTTCGATTTCTCTCAGGACGATGGTGGTGCGGAACACCTCTGGCAGATCGGCGATCGCTTCATGCAGCTGCTCATAAAATTCCCGCGTCGTCATGTCTTCGTCGGGACTTGGCTTGTCAGATGCAATTTCCCAATCCATTTCGCCGTCATCCATCATGCGAGGCGCATCCAACGACAGCGGATGAGACACCCGTTTGCGTTTACGCAGCTCATCGTAAAACAGATTCGTGGCAATCCGGCTCAACCACCCCCGGAACTTGACTGGCTCCTGCAACCGCTTAATATTGCGGTAAACCCGAATCCAGACTTCTTGAGCTAAATCTGCCCGATCTTGCCAATCTGGAGCCAGATGGTACAAAATCTTATCGACGTGAGACTGATACCGGCGCAAAAGTTCGGCAAAGGCAGCACGGTCAGGACGCAAGCCCGCCTGACAATGCAGAATTAGATCGTAGTTTGACAGTTTTTCAGGTTGCACCGGCGCTTGAGAAACCGTTGCTTCAGCCGTTGACCAGGATACAGGAATCGATTGAGTCATGGATGGATATAGGGGTTAAAACATCCTAACCCTCCAAGACGCTGCCACTTTGACAATGGTTCCCGCTTTTGGCGGGATGCTAAATGGCGCTCTACACCAATCTAGCGGATCGAAGGATACAACGTCGGGAGTTATTCATATAAATACGAACTTGTAACACTCCATCCGGAAAATAGGGGCTTTCCAGGCAGAAGGGCAGGGGCGATTTAAGAGAAAGTCATTTCTAATCGGGGTTAGAGGCGAATATAAGTACACGCAGGATTTCAGAGGATGAGGAAAATATTATTCCAACTCTACTGCCCCCAGCGCTTTTAGCGCCGCTTTCTGAGCATCTGTTAAACCTGTAACCCCAGTAATATTCATGCCTTCATAGGGTCTTTCACTTCTCAAGGTGTTCAGGCACTCGCCTGTCGCTACATCCCAAAGCTTAATCATTTCATCTTGCCCAGCACTCGCGAGTATTCGACTATCTGGACTGAAGACAACTGACCAAACTCCATTAGTATGTCCCTGGAAAGCTTTCAGGCATTCACCGCTACTAACATCCCACAACTGCACAGTGCGATCGCTAGCACTAGCTAGAATTTGACCATCTGGACTGAAAGCAACAGACCAAACCCCGTTAGTATGTCCGTGGAAAGTTTTCAGGCATTTACCGCTAATAACATCCCACAACCGTACACTCCGGTCATCGCTAGCGCTGGCGAGTATTTGACCATCTGGACTGAAGGCAACAGACCAAACTCCATTCGTATGTCCCTGAAAGGTTTTCAGGCATTCACCGCTACTGACATCCCACAACCTGACAGTGCGATCGCCACTCCCAGTCGCCAAAGTCTTCCCTTGCGGGTCGAAGACAACTGACCAAACCCAGTTAGTAAACTCCTGCAAAGTTTTCAGACATTCACCGCTACTGACATCCCACAACCTGACAGTGCGATCGCCACTGCTACTAACCAGAGTCTTACCTTGAGGACTAAAAGCGACTGATAATACCCAGTTGGTATGTCCTCGGCATATTTTGAGGCATCGACCGCTACGGACATCCCACAACCTGATAGTGCGATCGCAGCTAGCAGTAGCCAAGGTTTTACCTTGAGGACTAAAGGCAACTGACAATACCCAGTGACTATGCCCCTGCAAAGTTTGTAGAGACGTTGTATGCAGCGTCTTTACACCATCCGAAACATTCCACAACTTCACTGTAGCGTCACCACTGCCACTCGCTAAGGTCTTACCTTGAGGACAGAAGGCGAGCGATCGCACTCGATTCGTGTATCCCCATAGAGTTCTCAAAGCTTGACCCGTGTAGACATCCCATAACTTTACCGTTCGGTCGTCACTGCCACTCGCTAAGGTACGACCATCGGGACTAAAGGCAACTGACCAAACCTGACTCTCGTGTCCTTGCAAAGTTCTGAAGCATTGTCCGGTACTGGTATCCCACAATTTCACTGTCTGGTCGTGACTGCTACTCGCTAAGGTACGACCATCAGGACTAAAAGCAATTGATTGCACTAAAGAAGTATGTCCCTCAAAAGTTTTGTAGGGGCGAGTTTCAAACCCGCCCCTACCCGTGCTAACATCCCACAACTTTACAGTGCAATCATCGCTGCCACTCGCTAAGGTGCGACCATCAGGACTAAAAGCAATTGACTGTACCCAATGAGTATGTCCCTCCAAGGTTTTGTAAGGGTGAGTTTCAAACCCGTCGCTACCCGTGCTAACATCCCATAACTTGACAGTGCAGTCATTACTGCCAGTGGCTAAGGTGCGACCATCGGGGCTAAAGGTAACTGAACGAACTAAACTCGCGTGTCCTCGGCATATTTTCAAAACTTCACCCGTGTGGACATCCCATAGCTTAATCGTTCTATCATCACTGGAACTGGCTAAGATTTGACCATCTGGGCTAAAGGCAATCGACCAAACCCAACTGCTATGACCTTCCAAAGTTCTCAGGCACTTACCGTCACGGACATCCCACAGCTTCACCGTTCGGTCGTCACTGGAACTGGCTAAGATTTGACCATCCGGGCTAAAGGCGATTGACAGTATCCAACGGAGGTGAGTTTTACAAGTCAAAAGTGGCTTCATATCCGCAACTTGCCACAAGTGAATCTCGCCAGTTTCACCTGCTGTGGCTAAAAGTTTTCCATTTGGGCTAAATGCCACTGACAAAATGCTGCCGAATGTTTCAGTAAAAACAGATTTGGCTAAGTCGGCATTCTGGAAATTAACATGATGCAAATTTACATTTTTAAGATTAGCTTGCCAAACCGTTAAACCTGAGAAATCATAACGGCTCAAATTGCTTTTTAGTTGACAAAGTAGATTGAGAACATTCCCCCCGGCATATCCTGGTTTTATTGAAAAATGCTCTTTTGTATTTAATAAAATTTGATTTAATCTATCTTCAGTTTTGTTGACATTTCTAAAGATTGCGACAAGCTTATTTGTAAGAGGTTTCAGAATAAAGCGAATTTGTGACTCTCTAACATAGTCTTTCGACTGAGCCTTGATTAAGGCATAGCTGTTCAAGAGTGAAATCTCCCCGCTGGTAATTTCTTCACAGACCTGATCGATGAATCGGTCAGTCATGTATTCCATTACTACAGGCTGTTGCGTAAAAGTTGCCACATTTTTCTCTATCAGCGATCGCCGTTGTAGAGATTCCAGCGCTTCCAATAGTTCACGTTGCAATACTGGTGGTACAATATCGTCTCGCAGTTCTAGCAGCGAAACCAACTCTCGATTGATTGCCAGCCAGTACATAATCTGCTTTTCTAAAGTACACAAGCGATTAAACTGCTGGTCTAAAAGATCCCAAATATCACCAAAAACTGCTGTGCCTTGTTCTAGAAATTGAGAAATATTACCATCAAATAACTCTTGAATAGTCGTAGCAACTATCTTCAAGGCTAGTGGATTGCCTCGATAATGAGCCATTAGGAGTTTTAGCTCTTCTTCTGAAACTAAGAAACCTTTAGCATGAAAAATTTTATGTCCTTCTACCTCTGTCAAACCAGCTAGTTGCATAGCTCTAACTGGCAATGTTTTGCCTTCCTTGGATGCTATTCCTTTGGGTTTCTCCCGACTGGTTAGCACCAAGCAGCTTTGATGGTTTGTTTCTGCCACACATCTCAATAGCTGTCCATAACCCTCGTATCCTTCTCGGTAATGTCCAGCGCGATCGCCCTCACGCAAAATCGACTCAACATTATCCAGTACCAGCAAACAGCGCGATGAGCGTAAATACTCAATCAGCCGCGATACTTTACCGTCTACGGTTTCTGGTAAATCAGTTTCTTGTTGGTTGGATAGGAATTTGATGATGTCTGCCAGAGTATCTTGAACGGGTGGCGCATTACGGAGACTTCGCCAAATCAGATAATCAAACTCATTCTGAATTTGTTCTGCCAGCTTTACAGACAAAGCAGTTTTGCCAATCCCGCCCATGCCCAGTAATGCTACCAGACGACAGCGATCGCTTACAATCCACTGTTCAAGAGTGGCGAGTTCTTTTGTGCGTCCATAGAAAAGCGATACGTCAACCGCCTCTCCCCAGTCTTGACATTTGTTAGTAGTCACGCCAACAGCAGTTACTGGTTTAGACAACACTTCCGGCATTTGTTGCAACTTTGGCAAGACGCGGCGCGAATACCCCTTCAAGACTGACTGCAAATTATTTTTTGTCACCCTCTCTCCAAACGCCTCTGAGAGTAACTTCCACAACTTAGAACCAGCATCCCTGACGTAACCAGGGTCATAAACAAAGCTGCTTGCAATCTTCTCGTAAGATTGTCCTTTCCAAGATTCCTCAAACACAATTTTTTGAACTTTATTTAAGCGTCCTCGATCTAGAACGCTCTCTACAATTTCTAGCGCTTCTTCAACAGTCATTTGTGAAAACTTGCCTCAGAAGTAAATGTGAGCGATTTTAAATCCGACAAATAGCGGGTAGTAGTTGCATTGCCCGATCTAGGTTGCCTTCTAACTTCAAACACTTTCTTAAGGATTACGTGTAAAAGCTGGGAATTCCCTCTAGAAAATCAGTCCTGGCTTTTTGTACACGAGGTTTCCAGTATATATCCTGCCATTTTTATGACATTTATCTGACATCGATCTGACACTTCTCATGACATTTTCCGACTGTCAAGCCTTGTACAGAAAGCTTAACTTGGGCTTATGCGAAAACGAAAACCTTAGTCACAGAAAAAGAAAGACAATGCGATTTACAGAGATGAAAGACACTTATCAGCAACTTTGGCGCACGGTCAAAATAACCGATTTAAGCGCCACTGATGCAGTTGTTTCTAAGATTATGTCCAATCGGGGTCGGTACGAACAGGCGCAGCGCGAAAGTGGCGTGTGGTGGCCTGTCATTGCTGCTATTCATAACCTTGAAGCCTCGCTTTCCTTTAAGGGGCATCTCCACAACGGCGATCCTCTTAGCGCCAGAACCAAGAACGTTCCAGCAGGAAGACCGATTTTAGGGACTCCTCCCTTTACCTGGGAAGAGTCGGCTGCTGATGCTTTGGCAATGAAACGCACCGATGAGGTCAATTTCTTAGATACTCCAGAAGAAATTCTTTGGTACTGCGAGAGATACAACGGCTGGGGTTATCAGACAGGTGCAGGGCGCAACTCGACGCCGCCGCGACGTTCGCCCTATCTGTGGTCTAAGACTAATCACTGGACTAAAGGTAAGTTCACCGCAGATGGTCGCTTCGATCCAAATGCCGGTTCTTCCCAGGTAGGAGTCGCCGCCATCCTCAAGCGAATCGAACAACTCGAACATATTAGCTTCGATCCATTACAACCTACTGTACCTGCACTGACAAATGGGCAAAGACCGATCCTCCGTGTCGGTGACAAAGGGTTTTGGGTTGGTGTTGCTCAACATACAGTTAATGGCTGTGGATTTGGGCCCCTAACTGTTAATAACGATTTTGACTCAGCAACAGAGCGCATCATTATGAAGTTTCAAAGAAGCGTGGGACTGAATGACGATGGTGACGTGGGACAGCTGACTTGGGCGGCGCTGGATGCACACAAGAAGCTACCGGGTTGGACTCCGTTAAGCGGTATCTCGCAGCCAGCACTGACAAACCCTGTTGCAGCAGCACCCAGCCTTTAAATAGTCTGATATCTTGCACTAACCCGATAACCTGCCCGGAACTTGAGTTCCACAGCTTATAGCGAAAGTCCTCTGAAGAGGACTAAGAAAGAGTTTCAGTCCATTTTAATGGACTTCAGCTATTAGCCAGTGATTTGAATCGCTGGCGGGCTAACAGCGTAAGTGCAAGATATGAGTAGTCAAACTAAGAACCTATCCAAAGATCGCTTAGCCATTTTCAAGGATAAAACTCGGCAGAAATAGGGCAGTGATTTTTGGATACTCCTTCCGCCTTAAGTACAAAACATTGCAATCGACTAAGGCGTTCATCCCAGAGCGTTGATTAGGGATTCAACGCTTGCTGACTGTCTTTTTTTAGCACTCATATCACCTATTCTTTTGGAGGTTTAGAGCAATGCGTTTGCAAACTTTCTATCAAGCCAGACTAAATAACCAAAGTGTGGACTATGGCATTGACGCGATCGCTGCTGACGAAGAATTAACCACACATATTCAAGAGGTTCTAATTTGGCTGAAGTTTCTCGATCCACCTGCTGATGGCAAGTTTGGTCCGATTTCTTCTAACGCTCTGGTTGAGTTTCAGGATGTAATGAAGTCGTCTGAGCCAGCAGTGTCTGAGGAAAGAGGGTTTCTTGGAGTGGTGACAGCCAGGTTATTGATTGAAACTTCACCCGATGAAGTACCTAAGCCTGAAGTGGATCTAACCAAAAATAACCTGGAAGCCCGCATCATCGCCTATATGCTGAAAATGAACTACCGCGTTTCGGTAGGACAGCAAAGGTACAACATTGTTTATGTCGAGGGCATGAATGCGGACGGTAGCCTAAATAGCGATGCTCCTAACCAGTTTAACGATCGCCGCATGGTGATTGAGATTCCCAATGAAGTACCAATTCTCAGGCAAAACTGGGAAGGCACTACAGAACCCGGTACTACCCTCACCCTTACACCGATGAACGCCTTAGGAGCAGCTCGGATTGCTTTTGGGCAGTATAAAGCCTGGAAGGTCGGTACACATTGGGGTAAGGGTGCAGAACCCCACGAAGCTTTGGAGCAGGTGTCACCCGTCTCTGTTTACCGGGACAAAAACAAAGACTTTATTCGTAAGGGCGACTTTCTGGACACAGGCAATTTTGACATCAATCAGCACTATGGGTTTGACTATCCGCGCAATGACATTGGTATGGCTGGCGCTGGCTGTCTTGTCGGACGCACCCGGCAAGGTCACAGGGATTTCATGGCACTGATCAAGCAGGACAAGCGTTACCAGCTCAATAAAGAATACAGATTCGTGACAACAATTATTCCCGGAGATGATTTGGTGAAGCAGTTCCCAGGCTAGCTATTAGGGCGAATTTTGTTAAAAGCTGGCGATGCGATCGCTTTCTTTTCCTAATGCGATCGCATCCCTTCTAAAAACTTTTTTGATTTCAGGAGTTGATAAAATGACACAAGGAAATAACTTGGAACTTTCCAGGGTAGAGACAAACTCATCTCTCCAAAATGAGATAAGCACTACCCCACCAAAAGATAGCAGGTTTCGCCAATTTTTTAGGAAAACATTTAAGGGAAGACCGAATCAACAGCCGACTCTCCTGGGACATTTCTTGATTTCAAGTAGCTTGCTAATCCTAATTGGGTTTGGTTACTTTTCACTCTCCTGGTATGGAGCTAAACAAGCCAAGGAGTGGCTGGGACCTCAAGAAGAATTTACCCCTCTTGGCGAAAAATTAAATGCTACAGCAACTGAAAAAGTGAGATTAGCCGAACAACTCAATCAAATTGAGTTACGTATTAATCGATACTCAGATATGATGATATTTTTTTACCAGCACTACTACATCTCAATTTCCCTGACGTCGGCTTCAGCTTTAGTAGCGGGGATTTGTTTGTTCTTTATCAGTAAAAAAGGATGGCAGGATGCAAATAATGCTTTAATTAATGTCTTCATTGTTACTTCTAGTGCTGTAATATTTTTTGGAGATTTGCCGGAACTATTTAGACATAATGAAAATAGTGCAGCCAGTCGTGATTTATATCTCGGACATATCTCTCTAAGAAATCAAGTCCGCAGCTATTTAGCCACTGGTGCAACAGTCGGTGCAGATCCAGAAAAACCGAATGAGTTTAGTCGTCCAGAAACCAGTCGGTTGATTCTTTATATTGACCTAAAACTGGCTGAATTACATAAAGTCCCCCTTGGCTTCGATCCTACGGGAATCAAGGATATAGAAGGGAAGTCAAAATTAGGTGTTCCTGAAAAGACTCTACCTCCTAAACAGTAAAACTGTTGCATTTTAAGTGTGCGATCGCTTACTCAAATACTACTGTGCGATTCCCGTACACCAACACACGATTTCGCAAGTGCGATCGCACTGCTCTTGCTAACACGACTCTCTCTAAATCTTTGCCTTTGCGAATCAAATCGTCAACCTCATCCCGGTGGCTGACTCGCACTACATCTTGTTCAATAATTGGGCCTGCATCCAAGTCGGTGGTGACATAGTGCGCCGTTGCACCGATAATTTTGACGCCGCGTTCGTAGGCTTTGTGGTAGGGATTGGCTCCTACAAATGCCGGTAAAAATGAGTGATGGATATTGATAATTTGCGGAAATTGATTGATAAAATCAGGGCTGACAATTTGCATATATTTCGCCAGGACAACTAAATCAATGTTGTATTGCCGCAGTAGTTCTAATTGTTTGGCTTCCTGCTGTGATTTGGTTTCTTTGGTAATCGGAATGTGATGATAGTCGATGCCAAATTGAGCGGCTACATCATTTAAATCGGGATGGTTGCTGATAATTAGCGGAATTTCGGCGGAGAATTCTTTTGCTCTGTGACGCCAAATTAGGTCAAAGAGGCAATGATCTTGTTTGCTTACCCAGATGGCAATGCGGGGTACAGTGTCGGAAAAGTGCAGCTGCCAGTTAGCTTGTAGAGGTTGCGCGATCGCGTTAAATGCTGGGCCAATCAACTCACGCGGTAGATTAAAATCTTCTAACTGCCACTCAATTCGAGTGAGAAATAACCCAGCAGCAAAGTCGGTGTGCTGATCGGCATGAATAATATTGCCGCCATTAGCGTAGATGAAGTTAGCAATTTTTGCCACCAATCCTCGTCGATCGGGGCAGGAAACTAGCAGCGTTGCGGTGGGGCTGTTCATGGGGAAGGAGAGGGACTGGGATTCTCTAACTTTTCGGTTTTTGAAGTCTCGTTTTTACTATTTTTTGGAGAGGGAGAAGGGCTGGGCTGAGGTGACTTAGCGGGTGTTGCTTTGTCTGATTTTTTGTCCGAAGTATCTTTCTTACTTTCTGGGGAAGGAGAAGGACTGGGCTTATCTGACTGAGACGGTGTTGCTGTTTCAGAAGTCTCGTTTTTAGTATTTTTTGGAGAGGGAGAAAAACTAGGTTTATCTGACTGAGATGGTGTTGCTTTGTCAGAGGTTTTATCCGAAGTATCTTTCTTACTTTCTGGGGAAGACGGACTGGGCTGAGGTGACTGAGATGGTGTTACTTTGTCAGAGGTATTATCCGGACTATCTTTTTTAACCGCTTCCTTGGCTTGCCATTCTGACAGAGGGCGTTTTACACCATACTCGAAGTCTATTGGTACTAAAAGCACCTCTAGCTGCTGAGGCGTCGGCGCGGGGGGGTCAACTTGAGCATACAAGAAACTACTATTGAAGTTAGGCTTCCCCAAAATTATCTGATGAGTTTGCTGATTGTTCAGCCTTACTTCTATCGTAGCTTGGGGTTTGTCGAGTCCATATTCTTGCAGCTGGTTAGCAAAGATAGAGAGAGTGCGATCGCTCTTGCCATCTACCAGTAAATCTAGCAAGTATGAAACAGATGGATCGCTGGCTGGGGCGTCGCTGGGCGCTTTCATCTGCCATTGAGAAATACTAGGCTTGTCCACAGCTTGCTGAGTGACTCGCTCAAACTTCAAGGTTTGTTCCTGACTTTTAACTGTCAAAGCCTGTATCTGGTCTTTTTCAAAAGAAAAGATATCCTTTTGTTTTGCCTGTGCTGCTTCTCGTTGGGGGGCACCTTTAATTTCATAAAAATAAACGAATCCCCCCAAACTAAGCGCCAACAGTATCAGAATCCAAGTTGTTCGTTTTAGCTTCATAATCAACACGCGAGTTGATTTTAGATTAAATCCAAAATCCAAAATTACTAACGTCTTAACCACCAAACCAGTCCGGCTGTAATAAACCCGATTAAGGGCATAATCAACACAGCTATCCAACCCAATATATTGGCTTGGTCTTGGGACAGGTTGATGCGACGATCTTTTACTTGTTTGGGACGGATAGATAAAAGTTGCTCATCCTGTTTGCTTAACCAGCTGACGGAGTTGAGGAATACATCTCCATTTAGTTGCTGATCGAACAAACCATCGCTAGCAAAGTCAGAATTACCCAAGACAACCAGACGGGATTCTGCTGCCTTTTGGTCAGCATTTTCCGTCTTTGCCGGTGAATTGGTAGGAGTTGGGGACGCACTGGGGCTAGCGGTTGTCGCCGTTGGAGTAGGAGAAGCTGATGTCGTCGCCGTTGGGGTTGGGGACGCCCTGGGGCTAGCGGTTGTCGCCGTTGGAGTTGGAGTGGGAGAAGCTGATGTCGTCGCCGTTGGAGTTGGGGACGCACTGGGGCTAGCGGTTGCCGTTGGAGTGGGAGAAGCTGATGTCGTCGCCGTTGGAGTTGGGGACGCACTGGGGCTAGCGGTTGTCGTTGGAGTTGGAGTTGGAGTGGGAGAAGCTGATGTCGTCGCCGTTGGGGTTGGGGATGGTACAGACGCGCTTTGGGGAGGATAGACGCGATTTAGGGCGACGCCGAGAATTAGAGGTCCTTGGCGATCGCTTTCGGGATTAAACTGC
Organism: Coleofasciculus sp. H7-2; assembly: GCF_042747725.1. NCBI lineage: Bacteria > Bacillati > Cyanobacteriota > Cyanophyceae > Coleofasciculales > Coleofasciculaceae > Coleofasciculus > Coleofasciculus sp. H7-2. The sequence continues at coordinate 6,620 of NZ_JBHZGO010000024.1, read as the reverse complement.
AAGCGATCGCTTTGGGGATTGCTCTCAGCCCAACTCTCGTCCTTTGTCACCAGCAAAGGCGTCGCCTGGATACCGGCGATGGGAGTCACTTCAATCGGTCGTGCAAACGGGTAGAAAGAACGACCATCCTGAAAATCTTTAGTAATGGGATGTTGACCGTAGCGCGTAACCATAATCACCGCCGGACTCAGCCCCGCCTGACCGCCGGACAGGTCAATCGCAAGACGATTATCCAGCCTCACTCCCCAATCTTTCAGCAAGCTATCCAGACCGGGATTGGTATTCCGGTCTACCATCACCAGCAGACTACCGCCACGCTTCAGGTAATCGCTCAAAGCTGTGACTTCGGCTGCAAACAGCGCCCGTTTGGGGCCAGCAATGACGATGAGGTTAGCATCTTGGGGAATTCCTGAAGTTTTAGCCAAGTCTAGGGTTTGAGTGGTGTAGCTTTTCTCTCCCAGGCTACTCACCGCTTGAGAGATACTTCCTTGCGCCGCTTGTAAGGGACGTTCGCCGTGACCTTGGAGGAAATAAACCTTGCCCACGCGATCGCTAGTAATTTGGGCGATCGCATTCGTCAGCCCTGTTTCCGAAAGGCTCTCCCCCCGCTGCGGGTTCACTGTCTCGATGAGCTTTCGTCGCCCCTCCGATTCCAGATAAACTTCCCCTAGGGATTGAAGGTTAAACCTTTGAGCCAGTCCGGGTCGCAGTTGCGGATCGACAAATTCAAAACTAAATTGAGAGCCATATCGCCGATAATTTTCCAGCAATTGTTGGTCTTGAGGATTGGGATTTTCCTCAAATACCCACACCTTGACTGGCTGCGACAAATTTTGCACCAATTGCTGCGACTGGGGGGCGAGGGTAAATAGCTGATTTTCAGTTAAATCCACTCGCACGGCACGGCGAACACCCAGAAAATTAATCAGCCCCAAAATCACCACCACCGCCAGCGTTGCCGCCAGAGCATTGGTTCCCGCCTGAGTTGACCTGCGTCCCCAAAAGCCATTTGGCGAACCGCCCAAAGATAGCAGCCATAACCCAATAATTACGATTCCAGCAACGATTAAACCTACGGGCACCGCCCCCCAGCTACTGGATACCAATCCAGCAACTAGACCCGTAATTGCCAGAACTGGGCCAAGCAAAAAGAGATATTTTAAATACTTCCAATTGATGGTTTTCATGTTGGCTAATTGAAGGATTGCTAACTGCTGCCAATGGATTTTAGGTAAGCGTTTAGCTTGGGTGACAGTTCATCAATGATATAGCAATCCTATTTAAGTTGTGCGCGAGTATTCGCCTTAGTGTAGAGACAAGGGTTATCGCGTCTCTACAAGGGTTCGCGAATCATTTAGGATTGCTATAGGTTTGAGTGTATTGATCTGTTCATCTGTCAATAAATCTACCCCGTAGGCTGAAGCCTAGGGCTATACAAACGAAGCCTGCCGGGAGCAGGCTATAGAGATGCATGAGACCGCGAAGGCGGTCTTTGTACGCGCCAGCCCCACCCTTTAGGGTGTGGGCTACTTGCAAGTTTTCACGCATTCGGTCTTCCCATCTAAACAACTCCACTGTTCCATTTAAGAACGCTGATAGCGCAAGGTATCGATAGATTGGGCAGTGAGAAACACGCCTAAGATAATGTAGCTAGCAAACATAATCAGACTGCTAGTATCAACCACACCTTGCACCAGAGTGTTGTAATGTTTGACTAAGGATAAATGATTCCACGCCTCTCCTAAAACGCCGCCAGTCAGTTTAGCTAAAAGCTCGATCAGCGAGAAACATAAAATTAGCACAAAGGTAAGAATGGCTGCCAAGATTGTGCTTTCGGTGAGGGAAGAAATAAACATTCCCAAGCTAAGAATCGCTGCGGCAACCAAGATTAATGCTGCATGACCCAATAGCGGTACCGCAGGCGGCAGGGGTGGGCTTGAGGCATTAAAAGCGATCGCTTCGTATACCAGCAACGGCACCACCATTGTGATAAAAAATGTCAGTACCCCCAACAATTTACCCACCGCCACCGCCCAGTTTGTGATCGGCGAGGTGGCTAATAGCTCTAAAGTCCCTCGCTTGCGTTCCTCGGAATACAGCCCCATTGAGAGAATGGGCAGAATAAATAACGATAAAAAAAACATTGCCCCTAGAAAGCTTTGGAGAGTGTTATAGGCGACATCGATAGGAGGAACGGGTGCGCCGATTTGCTGTCCTTGAAAATAAATATCCAAAGCGCGATCGCTCTCAGCTTGCAATGCAGTGAGGAAGAATAATCCAGCTAAAAACCAGAAAGCACCCGCCACTATATATGCCAGCGGCGAAGCAAAATAGCCATGCAATTCCTTGCGGTAAATTGCCAAAATATTACTAATGATTACGCCCATTTATTCAACTCCTCCAGATTGCTCATTGGCAACGATGACAGCAGCTTCTGCGGGCGAGGTGGCGGATGTCCCATTGCCATCGGTTTCATCCGTATCGGGATCTACGACTACCTTTTCTTGGGTCGTCAGTTCGATAAACACGTCCTCAAGACTAGCGCGAGTGCGGCGCATTTCATACAATGCCACCCCCGCCCCAATTAAAACCGCAGCAATATCACGCGCCGGTTCGGTGCCCGGTTCTGATACTACACGGATTAGACAGCGATTGGGCGGTAATTCCTGGCTGGGGATGGATTCTACAAAACGAACTCCTGGCAAAACTAAAAGCATCTGTTGCACAGCTTCTACATCCCCGTCGATTTCCAATTCATAGCCAGATCCGCCAGCTAGCTGTGCTACCAGATTTTCCGGGCTATTCGTTGCCACAAGCCGACCGCGATTGATAATTGCCACTCGGCTGCAAGTCATGCTAACTTCCGGCAAAATATGGGTAGAGAGAATGATTGTGTGGCTACCGGCAAGGCTTTTAATTAAGTTGCGAACCTCGATAATTTGCCGGGGATCGAGACCAACCGTGGGTTCATCTAAAATAATAGCGGGTGGGTCGTGGACGATCGCTTGGGCAATGCCAACCCGTTGGCGGAAGCCTTTAGAAAGCTTGCGGATGAGTACCTTGCGCTTTTCAGTGAGGTTGCAGCGTTCCATTGCCGAATTGACTTGGGCTTTGCGATCGCGTCTGGGAACGCCCTTAATCCGCGCCACAAAATGCAAAAATCCCTCCACGGTCATGTCAGGATACAAAGGTGGCGTCTCCGGTAAATATCCAATCCGCCGTCGCACCGCCATTAAATCTTCATGCACATCGTACCCAGCAATCCGGGCAGTCCCACTGGAGGCGGGTAAATATCCCGCCAAAATCCGCATGGTTGTCGTTTTTCCGGCACCATTCGGTCCCAAAAAACCCAAAATTTCCCCAGGTTCCACTTTAAAGGTGACATCCTGTATGGCTGGGGTCGAGCCATAGATTTTGCTTAAATTTTCAACTTCGATCATTATGGGTCATTGGTCATTGGTCATTGGTTATTGGTCATTGGTCAAAAGCAAACAACTAAGGACGAATGACAAAGGACTAAATTCAAAACTCTTTACTTTATGGGTCAACCAATGCTTTATGTCAACCCAGCGACTGGCAAAGATAACAGTGTCGGTAACTCATCTGCCCCACTGAAGACGCTTACTCGTGCCCTGAAGCAGGCTCAAGCCGGAACTTCGATTCAGTTGGCATCGGGGATTTACAATGCGGCTGGGGGAGAAGTGTTTCCCCTGGTTATCCCGGCTGGGGTGACGGTGGTAGGGAATGAATCCAGCAAAGGCAAGGGAATTCAAATAGAAGGCAGTGGGGAATATATTAGCCCAAGCTTTGGCTCCCAAAACATTACCCTGCGGCTGGAAACGGATGCCCAACTGCGGGGAGTAACGGTGACAAATCGGGGGGCGAAGGGGACAGGGGTTTGGATAGAATCTACATCGCCAAGGCTGGCAAATAATACTTTCACCAGTTGCAGTCGAGATGGCGTCTTTGTCACGGGTACGGCTAAACCGGCAATTTTGGATAATGTATTTACCCAAAATGCCGCCACAGGTCTTTCCCTCTTCCGTAATGCCAAGGGGGAAGTGCGGCGGAATGTGGCAGACAGAACGGGTTACGGGATTTTGATTGGGGATCGGGCGGCTCCCCTAATTACCGATAATAAGATTTTTGCGAATCGGGCGGGGATTTTTCTGTCTCGTGACGCCACACCCGTGCTGCGTCGCAATCTAATTGAGAAAAATACACAAGCAGGGCTAATTGTCAATGATGCGGCAAAACCCCAGCTAGGGAGTCGTCAAGAGCCAGCGGGGAATATTTTGCGGGATAATGGGGAAGTCGATCTGCAAAATCTGACCCGGTTCACAATTGTCTCAGCGGGAAATCAGCTGAATCCGGCGCGGGTGCAGGGAACGGTGGAATTTGTGGCGGCGACGGTTGCCGCTAATTTTACAATGGGACCTGCCCAGTTTAGCGATGTTGCGGGTTATTGGGCGGAAGCGTTTATTCAGGCGCTGGTGGCGAAAAATCTGATGAGTGGCTTCCCGGATGGGACGTTTCAGCCAGAAGCGGCAATGACTCGCGCCCAATATGCAGCAGCGATCGCTAAAACCTTTAACTTGCCGCCACGACCGGGAAATCCCAGCAGTTTCAAGGATATTCCAGCAGATTTTTGGGCGGCGGGGGCGATCGCTAAGGCTGCGTCTATGGGTTTTATCTCTGGGTTTCCAGATAGCACATTTCGACCGGGGCAAAATCTGACGCGGGTGCAAGCGATCGCATCTTTAGTCAGTGGTTTGGCACTCACCGGGGGCAATTCTAGCGTCTTGGGAGTTTATGGCGATCGCGCTCAAATTCCCAGCTACGCCACAGATGCTGTCGCCGTTGCCACCACGAGGCGCATGGTGGTGAATTATCCCCAAGTTCAACAACTCGAACCGATGCGAGACATTACCCGTGCCGAAGTTGCCGCACTCATTTACCAGGCATTAGTCACGACTGGGGAACTCAAGGCGATCGCTTCTCCCTATATTGTCAATCCTGATGCCAATCCCGACTCGTCCCTTCCCAGCTTCAGCGACATTCAGGGACATTGGGCAGAAAATTCTATTCGAGGATTGGCTAATCAAAACCTGCTGGGTGGCTTTGCCGATGGCACTTTCAAACCAGACGATCGACTCAATCGGGCGGGATTTGCTGCTTTGTTGGTCAAAGCCTTTAACCCCACTTCCAAACGCCCCGCCATCCAGTTCACCGATATCCCCCCTACTTTTTGGGCGCAGGCGGTCATTCAACAAGCTTATAGCGGTGGCTTCATTACCGGATTTCCCGACCAAACCTTCCGCCCCCAGCAGCCGGTTCTGAGAGTCCAGCTGATTGTTTCTCTGGTGAGTGGATTGGGCTTTGCCTCTGGGGATGAAAAACTCTTAGACAAGTACGAAGACCGCGAGGCGATTCCCGCCTATGCCCGCCCTGCTGTTGCTGCCGCTACACAACGGGGCATCGTTGTCAACCACCCGGCACCCGCACAACTCAATCCAAATCGAGAAGCCACGCGAGCCGAGGCAGCTGCTATGGTTTATCAGGCATTAGTCACCACTGGGCGATTGCCTGCTCAGTAGGGGCTTTCGCATTTGGGCGATCGCGATAAATTATCGCCCGTAGGCGTAAACCCTTAAAGAATGCATATTTTGCTTGTCTTGTCAAATACTTCTACTGGACTAGCGCTTAGAGTGCAAGATGTAAATATAACCAATGACTAATGACTGATGACAGCTAATCGCTAATCTGCGATTAATATTATTTCTGGTCTGCCAAGTTAAGGTCTGATGACAGAGTCAACTCAAGACTCAGCTACTGCCTACGCAACAACGCTGCTTCTTTACTATTGTTTTGAACTGATTAGGGGTTACACGGCTGAGGAATTGGTAGCCCAGTGGCTCCACAACTATGGTGCCAACTGGGTGCGTCTAGCCGTGATTGAGGCGCTCTATCAGGGACGTTACAAAGCGATTTCTGTCGAGCAAATCTTAAATTTCTGGTCTCGGCGCGGTCAAGCGCTGTATCACTTTAACCATGATTTTGAGCGCTTGGTTTGTCGCAATTTTCCCCAAAATTTGACCGAAGCAGCCGATCCGCTACCGGCAAACTTAGCTTCTAACTCTGAGTCAAGTCTAGAGCGAGTCAATGCTAGAGACGCGATGAATCCAGTTTATTCATCCTCAACGGAAGCAGCCGCAGATGCCAGTGACGATGCTAGAGCGATCGCAACTGGTCGAGCGATCGCCCAGACGCCGCTTTCCCCAGAGGCTGCCGCTTCCGTCTCAGAACCGACGGACACCAACAACCCTAGGGACGTTGCCAATTCAGAAGACGCCAGCACCAGTTTCTCGCTGCGTTCTAGTCACAAAAATTATCAAGCAAATTGGTCGCGTTGGGATGTCAGCAAACGCCCAATACACCAATTCATCCCAACCGCAGATGATTCGGATTTTTACCACAAACTCAAAGCCGTCGCCCAGAGTGATGAAGATGCTTAAGCAATTAAAAATTAAAAATGAATAATCCCCATTTTTAATTTTTAGTAGCTAGTAGGTTGGGTTGAGGAACGAAACCCAACTTATGGGTGTTGGGTTTCGTTCCTC